>URKI01000018.1 GCA_900548505.1 uncultured Oscillibacter sp.
CGTCGGCAGCGTCAGATGTGTATAAGAGACAGGCGTCATGTTGTGTCCATTGAGGAAAAGCCCACGAAGCCGAAGTCTAATTTTGCAGTGCCGGGACTCTATTTCTACGACAATTCTGTGATTGAAATTGCAAAGACCATTCAGCCGTCCGCCCGCGGCGAGCTGGAGATTACTAGTGTCAATAATGTCTATCTCCAGCGGGGAAATCTGAGGGTGGAACTGTTTGGCCGTGGTATGGCATGGCTGGATACCGGCACCCACGAGGGACTGTTGGAGGCATCCAACTTTGTTTCCATCGTTCAAAAGCGCCAGGGACTTTATGTTTCCTGCATTGAAGAGATTGCGTATCGGATGCAGTACATTACACGAGAGAAATTGATTGAGCTGGCCGAGCCAATGCTGAAAACGGAGTATGGCCAGTACTTGATGCGAATTGCGGAAGGACAAATATGAAGAAAATATTGGTGACCGGTGGCGCCGGATTTATTGGATCAAATTTCGTCCAGTATATACTGGAGCACGAGCAAAACCTTGTTTTGCTCGTGAATCTCGATCTGCTTACTTACGCGGGAAACCTGGAAAATCTGAAGACTGTTGAAGATGATCCCCGTTATCGGTTTGTAAAGGGAGACATCCGGGACAAAGATTTGGTGGAGCGCCTGTTTGTAGAGTATGATTTTGACACAGTAGTCCATTTCGCAGCGGAGAGCCATGTGGACCGCAGCATCGTGGAGCCGGAGATTTTCCTCACTACCAACGTAGTGGGAACGCAGACCCTTCTGGATGCGGCCAAGCGTCATTGGAAGGTGGATCCGGAGGACAAGTATTCCCGGGAATTTCGTCCAGGTGTGCGGTACCTGCAGGTATCCACAGATGAGGTATACGGTGCGTTGGGAAAAACGGGGATGTTCCAGGAAACGACACCGCTCTCCCCCAACAGCCCGTACTCGGCATCGAAAGCCAGTGCGGATCTGGTGGTTCGTGCGTATCATCAGACCTATGGAATGCCGGTAAATATTACCCGGTGCTCCAACAATTATGGCCCCTATCAGTTCCCGGAGAAGCTGATTCCGCTGATGATCCATAATGCCCAGACGGACAAGCCGCTGCCGGTATATGGCGACGGGATGCAGATTCGGGACTGGCTGCATGTTTCGGACCACTGTGCGGCGATTTACACGGTCCTGACAAAGGGAAAGATCGGCGAGATTTATAACATCGGCGGCAACAACGAGAAGGCCAATCTGGAGATTGTACGTCTGATCCTCAAGGAATTGGACAAGCCTGAGAGCCTCATTACCTATGTGAAGGACCGTCCCGGTCATGACCGGCGGTATGCGATTGATAACACCAAGATTACCACCGAGCTGGGATGGGCTCCGGCTTATACCTTTGAGCAGGGAATTCATGAAACCATTCAGTGGTATCTGAATCATCCGGACTGGGTGGAGCGGATCACGTCTGGTGATTATCAGAACTACTATCATAAGATGTACGACAAGGCGGAAACACTCGTATGATCACCTGGCTCACATCGACAACTCTCGGCAAGCTGATTGCCACATTCTTTATTTCCATGGCCCCCATTATCGAGCTGCGGGGCGGACTGCCTTATGGCATTGCCCTGGGACTGGATTATCCCGTGGCCCTGGCGGCGGCGGTACTGGGCAACATGGTGCCGGTGCCGTTCATCATCGTCTACATCCGGCATATTTTCACCTGGCTCCGTAAACGCAGCAAGTGGTGGGATGAGAAGATCACCCGACTGGAGAAAAAAGCCCACCTGAAAGGCCGGGTGGTGCGCAAATACAGCACCATTGGACTTTGCATCCTGGTGGCTATCCCGCTGCCGGGCACCGGCGCCTGGACGGGTGCCCTGGTGGCAGCAGTGCTGGATATGCGGCTGAAGAAGGCCATCCCGGCGATTTTCCTGGGCGTATGCATCGCGGCGGCCATCATGACCATGGTGACCTTCGGATTGATCCACATCTTCTGAGAATCTTGCGGAAAAGTCCCTGGCTACTGCGTGGCTACTGATCTGTCAGAACGGCAAAAATCTTCCTGGACAAGAGAAGCTATCTCAAGGAAAGAAGAGAGAAATCCCTGTACATTTCAGCTGAAATGTACAGAGATTTTTTATACGTGGTAACATTGGTAAGGATGAGGGTGGCGGTTCGAGTCCGCCCGTCAACTCAACGAAAACACCTGGAATCTTTTGAATTTTTCCGTTTTTGTTGCGGATTTGCGCTTTTTGGCATGGGTCCCGGCGGCGGAAGAAGACTATGCTTTTTGATTGCAGGCTGCTGCAATTTGCGGTATACTGAAGCAAATACCGCAAAAAGGAGAATGGTTCCACGATGCTGTATAACGAACGTGCGGAACTGATTTTGCAGCAGCTGCAACTTCAGTCCACAGTAAAGGTGGCGGAGCTGAGCCAACTTCTGCAGGTTTCGGTGGATACGGTCCGCCGCGATCTGAAAAATATGGAGCAGGAAGGCCGGATCAAATACATTCGCGGCGGTGCCTGTCTGCCGGAAGACAGGAACTCTTTTTCCAACTTTACCGGCCGGGAAATCATTCATAGTGAGCTGAAGCGGGAGGTTGCCCGCAAGGCAATGGCGTTGATCAACGAAGGAGACGTGGTTGCACTGAACTCCGGGACAACCAACACGGTACTGGCACAGGAGCTGGTTGGCCTCAATCTCAGATTTACCGTGGTGACCAACAACTACGCAGCACTCAGTGTCCTGATGCAAAATCCTGCCATCCGACTCATTGCCGTGGGCGGCACCATGGATCCGCTGGAGCGCTCCACCTATGGGACCGTGTGTGAAACGGAGTTTGCTGCCTATCGCCCGGATTTGGCTTTTCTCTCCATCAACGCCGTCAACTACCAGGATGGCTATACGGATTTCCGCTTGGATGAGATCGGCGTGATCCGGCTGCTGGCGCAGAATTCCCGCAGGGTAATCGCAGTGATGGACTCCAGCAAGCTGGGGCAGTGCTCCAAATGTATGGCGCTCTCGCCGGAGCAGGTGGATCTGCTGCTGATGGATGACCATATCCCTCCCGAGGTAAAGGAAAAATATCGGAGCAAAGGCATCGAAATTCAATAGAAATTTGGATATGTAAAAACCGCAGGCATAAAGCCTGCGGTTTTTTGCGCTGTTTTTTACACATATTTGACCCGGACACGCTTGATTCTGCGGCGTTATGCCGCTTATAATCTGACTGTAAACGCAAATAGCGGCATAAAACAGCATATAAAAGCAAGGAGTGTTGGATATGGCGGAAATGAACCGTATTCAGATGGTTGTGTTTGACTGGGCGGGAACTACCACGGACTACGGCGGCGTGGCGCCCAGCATGGTATTTGATCGGGTGTTTCAGGAGGAAGGGATCTCCCTGACCAAGGAGGAGATCAACGCGCCCATGGGCATGGAGAAAAAGGCCCACATCCGGGCCCTGCTCTCCTGCCCCTCCGGGGACCGGCAGTGGAAAGAGCGCTGCGGCAAAAGCTGGACCGAGGAGGACGTGGAGCGCCTGTATGAAAAATTTGAAGGGATCCTGTACCAGATGGTGGCAGAGTACAGTGTTCCCATCCCCGGCGTGGTGGAGACCGTCCGTCAGCTGCGGGAGAAGGGCCTGAAGATCGGTTCCACCACCGGCTACACCTCCCAGATGATGGGACAGGTGCTGCCCCGGGCAGCGGAGCTGGGTTATGAGGCCGACTGCGTGGTGACCCCCGACGTGACCGGGGCCAGCCGTCCCACTCCGTTTATGCTCTATGAGTGCATGCGCCGGCTGAACGTGTATCCGCCCCGGGCTGTGGTAAAGGTGGGCGACACGGTGGTGGATATTCTGGAAGGAAAGAATGCCGGAGCCTGGAGCATCGGGATTCTCACCGGCTCCAACATGCTGGGACTGACCCAGGCCGAGTACGAGGCCATGGACCCGGAGGAGCTGGCACAGCGCAAGCAGAAGGCGGCGGAGCGCTACACCGAGGCGGGAGCCGACCTGGTCATTGACTCCATCCGGGATCTGCCCGCCGCATTGGCGGAGCTGGAGCGCCGCATGGCAGAACAGGAGGCCGCGCGTTGAACCGATACTACAATCCCGTCCAGACCATCGAGGGAGCCGGCTGCACGGCGGAGCTGACCGGGCTGCTGGAAAGCATGGGGCTGACGCGGCGGAATGTGCTGGTGCTGGTGTGGAGCGAGGCAGTATTGGGCCTGCCCGCCCTTGCAAGATTGTCCGACGCCGGTTTCACCGTTCGCACACAGGTGTTTCAGGCCTCCAATCCCACGGTGGAACAGCTTTTTGAAACCTACCAGACTACCAGGGACTTCGCCCCGGAGGCGGTGGTGGCCGTGGGCGGCGGCAGCATTATGGATGTGGGAAAGTCTTTGTGCTGCCTGTACGGAAAAGAACTGCCCGACGCAGATGCCCTGCGGCGGCTGATCGAGGAAAAGGACTACGGCCGGCCCTCCGCCCGGTGGATCGGCGTCCCCACCACGGCGGGGACGGGCAGCGAGGTCACCTGCTGGGCCACCATCTGGGACCCGGAAAAGGATGCCAAGCGCTCGGTGGAATGCCGTGAAAATTACGCCTTTGCCGCCCTGGTGGACCCGGAGCTGGCAGCGGGAATGCCGCTGCCGCTGGCAGTGTCCTCCGCTCTGGACGCAGCGGCTCACGCCATTGAAAGCTATTGGGCCAGAGGGACCAACGCCGTGTCCCGGGGCCTGGCGCTGGAGGCCATCCGCACGATCATGGGCGGCATGGACGGCCTGCTGGCTGGGACCATGGAGGCTCACGACGCCATGGCCCGGGGCAGCATGATGGCAGGACTGGCTTTCAGCAATACCAAGACCACCGCCTGCCACTCCATTTCCTACCCGCTGACCATGCACTGCGGCATCCCCCATGGAGCGGCGGTGAGCATGCTGCTGGGGCCGGTATTCCGGCTCAATACCCCGGCCATTGCCCAGCCCGGCCCTCTGCTGGATGCTCTGGGCGTCTCCAGCCCGGAGGAGCTGGAAAAGAAGATCCGGGATATCCTGGACCGCTCCGGCCAGCCCGCCACGCTGTCGGCGTGGGGCGCACGGCGGGAGGACTTGCCCCGCCTGGCGCAGCTGGGCATCACCAAGGGGCGGGCGGACAACAACCCGGTCCCCATTGACGTGGAGACGATCCGATCCATTTTGGAGCAGATATATTGAAAGAGCATCAAACCCGAACAGAACGAAAAAGGAGCTTGCATCACATGAATATCAATAAGAAGGTTTTGTCCATGACCCTGTCCGCCATGATGGCGGTCTCCCTGCTGGCCGGCTGCGGCGCCTCTGGCGGCAGCGAGACGCCTGATGCCGCCGGCAACCAGGGCTCCAACCCCGGCGGTGAGGATGGTGTGTTCACCATCGCCTATGCCCCCAATGAGTCCACCGCCGAGAGCGCCGACGCCCGCAACGGCCTTGCCGAAGACCTGGGTGAGTTCCTGGGCTGCGAAGTGGAGGAGATCCAGGCCAGCGACTACAACGCCATCATCGAGGCCCTGCGCACCGGCAGCGCCGACATGGCCTACATGGGCTCTCAGGCCCTGGCCCTGGGCGTGGAGCGCACCGACCTGGAGCCCATCGTCATGAAGGCGGAGGACGGCGATCCCGACAAGGCGATCTACCACTCCGTGTTCATCACCAACAGCGCCAACGATGACATCAACTCCATCGCGGACATCAAGGGCCGCACCATGGCCTTCGTGGACCCCGACTCCACCTCCGGCAACCTGGTGCCCACCGCTGAAATCATCAAGGCCTTCCCGGAGGACGAGCTGAACTCCGATATGCTGCATACCAACGGGGACTTCTTTGAGGCGGTGAGCTTCTCCGGCTCTCACCAGGCCGGCCTCCAGGCGGTGGTGAAGGGCGATGTGGATGTGGCTCCCATCTCCGACCAGATCCTGGCTTCTGAGATCGCCAACGGCAACGCCTCCGAGAGCGATGTGAAGATCATCCACGAGTCCGGCGCCATCCCCGCCGAGGCCATGGTGGTGGCCGAGCATGTGGACCAGGAGACCCGGGACAAGCTCACCGAGTTCCTCACCAGCTACGAGAACGAGGACTACTTCACCGATGTCATCAAGGTCCCCGGCGCCCGCTTCATTGAGTGCGATATGAGCGACTACCAGGAGATCATTGAACTGAACCAGATCATCAACGAATTTTGAGCCGGCGGGCGTACAGGAGGAACGATATGGAACCGATCCTGCGATTTGACAATGTATCCAAGCACTATCCCAACGGTGTGCACGCACTGAAAGGCGTGTCCTTTGAGGTGGCAGAGGGGGAGTTCATCTCCGTCATCGGCCCCTCCGGGTCGGGAAAATCCACCCTCCTGCGCGCCATTAACCGCCTGATCTCCATCAGCGGCGGCACCGTCTGGCTGGACGGCCAGGCGGTTTCCGCCCAGCGGGGAACGGCGCTGCGGCAGCTGCGGCGCAAGGTGGGCATGATTTTTCAGAACTATAATCTGGTTTACAGCCTGTCCGTACTGCAAAACGTCCTCCACGGGCGGCTGGGGTATATGAGCGGGCTTAAGGGCGTGTTCGGCCTTTACAGCGAAGCGGACAAGCAGGAGGGACTGGATCTGTTGAAAGAGCTGGGACTGGAGGAGTTTGCCTACAACCGGGCCAGCGACCTCTCCGGCGGACAGAAGCAGCGGGTGGGCATTGCCCGAGCCATCATGCAGCAGCCCAAGCTGCTGCTGTGCGACGAGCCCATTGCCTCCCTGGACCCCTCCAGCGCCAAGACCATCATGGACCTGCTCAAGAGCATGACCCAGAAGCGGAACATCGCCTGCATCGTCAACCTCCACCAGCTGGATGTGGCCCTGAAGTATTCCACCCGGATCATCGGCCTTTCCAAGGGAGAAATCGTGTTTGACGGCAGGCCGGAGGAACTGGACGACGCCACCATTGAGCGGATCTACGGGACCTCCCGGAAAAATCTGATGATCGGAGGACATGGCGATGACCAAGCGGATCCCGCTCATTGCGCATGATTTGAAGCGGCTTTACACCGGATTTCTGCTGGCAGCCGCGGTGCTGTTTCTGGTTTGCAGCTATCTGACGGAGTTTAATCCCATGGTGCTGGCAGCCAATGGGGACGCTTTCTGGGAATTCATCACGGAGGATTTCCTGCCTCCCGCGCTGCCCCCGGCCAGCCGGATCCCCGGTATCTTTTCCAGTGTGCTGGTGACCCTGGCCCTGGCCATGTCCGCCACCACGGTGGCAGCCATCCTGGCCTTCTTTGTGGCTCTGTTCGGCAGCGAAAAGGTCTCTCCCTTTCCCGGCTTTGCCAAGGTAGTACGGGGCTTTGCTACCTTCCTGCGCAATATCCCAGCCTTGGTGTGGGCCTTTATCCTGTTTTCCTCTCTGGGCATCGGCACCGGCGTGGGCTTCGTAGCCCTGTGCATCACCAGCTTCGCCTTCATGGTCCGGGCCTTTGTGGAGACCATGGAGGACGTGTCCCAGGACTGCGTGGAGAGTCTGCAGGCGGTGGGCGCTACCTTCCCCCAGCGGGTGGCCCAGGCGATTCTGCCCTCCTGCCTGAGCGGATTCCTCTCCTGGTTTCTCTACTGCGTGGAGGTCAATATCCGGGCCTCTACCATCGTGGGAATGGTCGGCGGCGGCGGTGTGGGCCTGACGCTTTTCTCCTACATCAAAAGCTTCCACTATGATGTTGCCCTCTCCATCATCCTGCTGATTGCCGCCATGGTCATCGTGGTGGACCAGATCACCGGGAAACTGCGGAAGGAGCTGTTGAAATGAACGCTGAAATGGTGAATTACGCCTCCGGTGCCGCGGCTCGGCCGGCACGGAGCGCGCGGACCAAAATCCCTGTTAAGTGCCGCCAGCGCAACCGGTTTATCCCGGCCTTTCTGTTGGGGACGGCGGTGCTGTCCATCCTCAGCCTGTGGTATCTGGATATTGACTGGGCCAAGATGGCTTCCCGGGTGCCGGATATCGGGCTGGTTTTCTGGGACCTTTTCCATCTGGACTTCTCCAATATGGACCTGATCCTTTCATCCCTGGTGGAGACCATCTCCATTGCAGTGCTCTCCTTGCTGTACAGTTTGGTGCTGGGTATCCTGTTCGGGATGCTGGCGGCCCGGAATATTTTCCGCCTGCCCTGGCTGTCGGTGCTGACCCAGTCCTTCTTTACCTTCCTGCGGGCGGTGCCCACGCCGGTGTGGGTGCTGCTGATGCTGGTGTGCCTGGGCATGGGGCCGGAGGCCGGTGTGGCGGGCCTGTGCGTCCATACCACGGCATTCTTCACCAAATCCTTTGCCCAGAGCTTTGAGAGCATCCCGGATGAAACCATCGAGGCTCTGGAAGTCACCGGCGCCGGCCGCCTGTCCATCTTTGTCAACGCGGTGCTGCCTGCCGCCCTGTCCCAGATCGTGGCCTGGGCCGGAATGCGTCTGGAGACCAACTTCTCCGAGTGCGCCATTCTGGGTATGGTAGGTGCCGGCGGTGTAGGCTATGTCATCTCCAACAGCCTGCAGGGCTACGACTACGGCACCGCCGGTGTGGCGATTCTGTTGGTGTTCCTGGTGGCTTACGGCATTGAGCGGATCTTTGTCCGTGTGAAGAAAAAGTTCTATTAAAATTACATTTCCATAAAAGCAGCAAACGGACTTACTGGTGGAGACTCCCAGCAGTAAGACTGTTTGCTGTTTTTTGTTGGGAATATCTTGCGTGCTATGTGCTGGGATCGCGGCAAATAGCCGGAATGGCAACCACTTGGAGCCAGTTTCCCGGCAAAAAAGGGAGCACCAGCCAGCTTTTGGCTAGTGCTCCCTTTTTATGTAAAGATCAGACGCATGGCCGCGCGCTCAGCAGCCCTTTTCCATACGGCGCAGCGCGGTATCCCATGCCGTATGGTCGGTGTGGAGCAGATGGTGGGACTTTTCGCCCAGAGGCACCTTCAGATATGTCCGGTACAGGGCCTGGACGTCCGGGTTCTCGTGGGAGAAGCGGATGGGGGCCTTGGCATCCAGCTTCCAGAGCTGACTGCTCCGGGAGGCCGCCATTTCCACGCCCTCGTGAATGGGCTGTCCGCCGCCGCCGGCGCAGCCGCCGGGGCAGGCCATGACTTCCACGAAATCGTAGTCCACCTCGCCGTTGTCCACGGCTTCCATCAGTTTCCGGGTATTGGCCAGGCCGCTGACCACTGCCACCCGGACCTTTCCGGCACCGGGAATGTCAAAGGCGGCCTCCTTCCAGGGCTTGCTGCCCCGTACCTGCTCAAAGGCGTCCGGGTCCGGGTTCTTGCCGGTCACCAGGTAATAGGCGCTGCGCAGAGCTGCGTCCATCACGCCGCCGGTGGCACCAAAGACGACGGCCGCGCCGGTCCCGGTGCCCAGGGGGCTGTCAAAGGGCTCCTCGGCCAGATCGGAGGGGACGATGCAGTCGCTGCGGAACAGACGCACCATCTCCCGGGTGGTCAGCACCACGTCCACATCCCGGTCGCCGCAGGCATCGTGCATGGTGGGAAGCTCGCTCTCGGCCTTTTTGGCGGAGCAGGGCATGATGGAGACCACGCACAGCTTGTGGGGATCGATGCCCATTTTCTCGGCGAAATAGCTCTTGGCCACGGCACCGAACATCTGCTGAGGGGACTTGGCGGTAGACAGGTTGCCCGTATAGTCGGGGAACTCCGTCTTCAAAAACCGGACCCAGCCGGGGCAGCAGGAGGTGAACATGGGCCAGCGGTACTTGCCCCGGTGGGTGAACCGCTGAATGAATTCACTGCCCTCTTCCATGATGGTCAGGTCGGCGGTGAAGTTGGTGTCGAACACGTAGTCAAAGCCCAGCCGCTTCAGGGCTGCCACCAGCTTGCCCACCGGCACTTGCTTGTTTTTGTTCACTACGCCGAACACCTCGGCCCAGGCCACCCGCACGGCGGGGGCCACCTGGACCACGGTGGTGATCTCCGGGTCTGCCAGAGCCCGCAGGACCTTGGTGGTGTCGTCCCGGACCGTCAGAGCGCCGGTGGGGCAATGGGTGACACACTGACCGCAGAACACGCAGGCGGTGTTTTTCAGATAGCGGTTGTAGCTGACATCCACCGTGGTGCGGGAGCCGGTGCCGGCCACGTCCCAGATGTGCATCCCCTGGACCTTGTCGCAGACCTGGACGCAGCGCATGCACTTGATGCACTTGCTGGCCTCCCGGACGATGGGGACGCTCAGGTCCACGCGGGAGCGCTCCGGCTGTACGTCGTAGGGCTGGTAGTGGATGTTCAGGTCATGGGACAGCCGCTGCAGCTCACAGTAGCCGCTGCGGACGCAGGTGGTACAGTTGGAGTTGTGCTGGGACAGGATCAGCCGCAGGTTGGTCTTGCGTGCCTGCCGCACCCGGGGAGAGTTGGTCTGGATGACCATGCCCTCCAGCACCTCCGTGTTGCAGGCGGGCACCAGACGGTCCACGCCCTCAATCTCTACCACACACATCCGGCAGGCGGCGATCTCGTTGATCTCTTTCAGAAAGCACAGATGGGGAATGGGGATGCCGGCCTTCTGGGCGGCATCCAGAATGGTCGTGCCCTTGGGAGCGGACAGCGCCCGGTCGTTGATCTTGAAGTTTACCATTTTTCCACACGTCCTCCCTTGAAGATTCCATAGCCGAAGTGGTCGCACCGCAGGCAGCGGGAGGACTCCTGGGCAGCCTCCTCGTCGGTCATGCCGCATTCGATGCACTGGAAGTCGCACTTGCGCTCGCTGGCGTCCCGCTCACCGGGGTTGACGCGGCCCCGGGGACGCAGGTCCGTGCAGCGGGGCGTGGGTACCGTGACATCCACCTTGATCTCATGGTTGAAGCCCAGATAGTCATCAATGTTGGCAGCTGCCGCCTTGCCGGCGGCAATGGCGCGGATGACGGTGGCGGGGCCGGTGACGCAGTCGCCGCCGGCAAAGACGCCTTCGATATCGGGGATCTGGGTGCTGGTGTTGGCGGCCACGTTGCCGCCCCGCTGGATCTTGATGCCGCTTTCCTCCAGGCCACGGGACTCGATGCCCTGGCCGATGGCCACGATGACCGTGTCCGCGGGGATACGCAGCGGCTCCACAGAGGCGGTGTTGGGCCGGGGCCGGCCGGCCTTGTCCATCTCGCCGATGATCTGGGGCTGGGTCCAAAGCGCCGTCACATGGCCGTTTTCGTCCGCTTCGATTTTCAAAGGAGCCTGCAGGGTCAGCACCTCGGCACCCTCTGCAATGGCGCCCTCCACTTCCTCCTGCTGGGCGGTCATATCCGCCTGGCGGCGGCGGTAGACGCAGATGACCTTGGCGGCACCCAGGCGGATGGCGCTGCGGGTCACGTCCATGGCCACGTTGCCGCCGCCAATGACCACCACGTTCTGGCCGGTGAAGTCCGGCATTTCCTCATCGCCGATATGGCGCAGCATCTCCACCGCGGAGATGACGCCCTGGCTGTCCTCGCCCTCGATGCCGGTCTTTTTGTCCGTATGGGCGCCGATGGAGATGTACAGGCAGTCGTGCTCTTTTTTCAGCTGGTCAAAGGTGATGTCCCGGCCCACCTTGACGCCGGTACGGACCTCAATGCCCAGAGACAAAATGGAGGCGATCTCCGCGTCCAGCTTCTCCCGGGGGAAGCGGTAGCTGGGAATACCGTAGCGCATCATGCCGCCCAGCTTGCTCTGCTGCTCGTAGATGGTGACCTTGTGACCCATGAGGGCCAGGTAATAGGCGGCGGAGAGGCCGCCGGGGCCGCCGCCCACGATGGCCACGGATTTGCCGGTGGCAGGCGCCTTTTTCGGCTGGGGCACGTCTCCGGCGTGGTCCACGGCATAGCGCTTCAGGCCGCGGATGTTCAGTGCGTCATCCACCATGTTCCGGCGGCAGCGGGCCTCGCAGGGATGCTCGCAGATGTAGGCGCAGGCAGTGGGGAAGGGGTTGTCCTTGCGGATGAGCCGCACGGCATCGGCGTAGCGGCCCGCGTTTACCAGGGAGATGTAGCCGGGGATGTCCACGCCGGCGGGGCACAGGGCCACGCAGGGCACCGGGTTTTTCAGACTTCCCAGGCAGCGATGGTGGAGGATATGCTCCTCGTAGTCGTCCCGGAAGCCCTTCAGCCCCATCAGCACCAGATTGGCGGCGTCGATGCCGATGGCACAGTCCGCCGTGTCCGCAATGACCTGGGCGGTGGCCTCGATCCGGTCCAGGATCTTCAGCTCCGGCTCACCCTCCAGCACCTCCCGGATCATGTTGGAGAGCTGGGTCAGGCCGATGCGGCAGGGCACGCACTTGCCGCAGGTCTGGGCCTGGCACAGATTCAGAAAATTCAGCGCCATATCCACAGGGCACAGGCCCGGAGGGCTGGCGGCGATCCGCCGTTCCATATTCCGGTACAGCTGCTCCACCACGGCCTGGGCCTGGCCGGGCATCTTTACTTCCAGTCTGCTCATCTGGGGTCCCTCCTCCTGGTCAGTACCGTTAAATTCAGTACTCTTGACCGTATTTATGCAAAGTATAACGTAGCAGTTGCGCAAAATCAACAAAAAACACAAAAATTTTTAGGTCTAATAAAAATTTATTATTTAACAAAGACTTTTAGACTTAAAATGAACTTGCGTGAGAAACACAGTGTCAAGGTGGCTGCGGTGTACACAGTTATTTCCAGCGCAGGCACTGCTCCGGCGTGCGGATTACTCCGCGCTTTCTGTGCATGGATGGAGCATCTGAAAGCGTTTGACTGACGGGAGAAGAGCGGGTGGCCGCGTCGTCTTAATACTTTCTTAATGCGGAGCTTTATATATTAATCCCCCTTTAAGAGTGCATATGGATAATGAGGGTATAAAGAACAGATAAAGACGTATTAAGAGGTGGAGGCTTATGTGGCAGCTTCTCCATAAAAACAATAAGTCCCCTTTTCGCATTATTATCGTTGGCTTCCTGTTGGTGATCCTGGCAGGAAGTTTTCTCCTTATGCTCCCGATCGCAACAAAAGACCGCATCGTGACGCCGTTTCTGGATGCGCTGTTTACCTCTACATCCGCGGTCTGCGTAACGGGACTCATCATTTACGACACGGCGACCTATTGGTCGGGCTTTGGGCAGCTTGTCATCATCCTGCTCATCCAGATAGGCGGCCTTGGCGTCGTTACCGTGGCAGGGGCCTTTGCCATCCTTTCGGGCCGCCGGATCGGCCTGATGCAGCGAAGCACCATGCAGGAGGCGATCGCCGCGCCCAATGTGGGCGGGATCGTGCGCTTGATCGGCTTTATTTTGAAAACGGCCCTGGCAGTCGAGATGCTGGGAGCGGTCCTGCTCTTTCCCGGGTTTTATAAGGAATTTGGCCTGATCAGGGGCGCCTGGTATGCCCTGTTTCACTCTGTATCCGCGTTTTGCAATGCGGGGTTCGACCTGATGGGAATCAAAGCGCCGTTTTCCTCACTGACAGATTATTCATCTGATCCCGTGGTCTCCATCGTGATCGCGCTTTTGATCGTTGTGGGCGGTATCGGATTTTTGACATGGGAGGATATCCGGACGAACCGGCAGCACTTTCATCGCTACCGCATGCAGAGCAAAGTGATTCTGTCCGTGACGGGTGCGCTGATTTTCATCCCGACTGTATACTTTTTCTTCTTTGAATTTGCGCAGTTTCCCATGGGGGAGCGGCTCCTCCTGTCCGTTTTTCAGGCGATCACCCCCAGAACGGCCGGGTTCAATACCGCGGATTTAACGGCCCTCAGTGAGACCGGACAGTCTGTCATCACCATTTTGATGCTGATCGGCGGCTCTCCCGGCTCCACGGCAGGCGGTATGAAGACGACCACCCTGGCCGTCTTGCTGGCAAGCGCCCTTGCGGTTTTCCGGCGCAGAGAGAATCCCCATTTCTTCAATCGGCGGGTGTCCAGTGAGACGGTTTCTCAGGCTGCCACTATCCTGATGATGTACCTGGTGCTGTTTTTGACCGGCGGTCTGATCATCAGCCGGATGGAGGACCTGCCCATTCTCACCTGCCTGTTTGAGACGGCGTCCGCCATCGGAACGGTGGGCCTTTCTCTGGGGATCACGCCGGAGCTGCATTGGGTCTCGCACCTCATTTTGATCTGCCTGATGTTTTTTGGCCGTGTCGGCGGTCTGACTCTCATCTTTGCAGCGCTTTCCAATGTCCAGACCACAAGTGCCCGGCTTCCCCAGGAGCGCATTACCGTGGGATAAAGAAAGGATGAACCAGAATCTATGAAAACTGTTTTGTTGATCGGCCTGGGCCGCTTCGGCCGGCATATCGCCATCAAACTCAACGAACTGAACCACCAGGTCATGGCGGTGGACAAAGACGAGAACAAAGTCAATGCCGTGCTCCCCTATGTGACCAATGCGCAGATCGGAGACAGCACCAGCGAGGAATTCCTGGCCTCCATCGGTGTGAGAAACTTTGACCTCTGCATTGTTGCCATCGGCGATAATTTTCAAAGCTCTCTGGAAACAGCGTCTTTGCTGAAGGACCTGGGGGCAAAAAAAGTGATCGCCAGAGCGGAGCGGGATGTCCAGGCGAAGTTTTTGCTGCGGAATGGCGCGGACGATGTGGTCTACCCGGAAAAACAGATGGCAGTTTGGACCGCCATACGCTACAGCTCCGATCACATTCTGGATTACATTGCCCTGGGCGATGACCACGCGATCTTTGAAATCGAGGTCCCCGGCAACTGGGTGGGAAAGACCATCGGGCAGCTGGATGTGCGGAAACGGTATCATGTGAACATCATGGCCATCAAGCAGCAGGGGAAATTCTCCATGACGGTGATCACGCCCGATACGGCCCTGCCAGCCGACAGCAGCATCCTGGTCCTGGGGACGCAGCGTGACATCCAGAAGTGTTTCCACATATAACAACAGTCCACTCTGGGGCATAAGAGAGGAGGGCCGTCATGAAAGCGTTGATCCTGCTGGGCGGGCTTGCCGCAATGGCAGCATTTGGGTATTACATCATGTCAAGACTGGACGGCTTTTTGAATGCAGTGGAGAAAGAAACTGAGCGGCAGGAGGAACCGGCGTATTTGAGCGTTGCGCTCTCAAGTCTGGATGCCGTACCGGAGGTTTTGCACATTTTGGAAGAGATCAGCCGCCGCTACCCGGAGGTGCGGTGCAGCCTGTCGATCGGACAAGAGGAGGAAGTGGTCCAGGCCCTCAATACGGGAAGAGCGGATGTGGCGGTTCTGCCTGCCGGAGCGGCCGGCGATATCCAGACGCAGTGGGAATGCATTTCCCTCAAACCTCAGCCGCTGTTCCTGGATCACGGAATGGTGGAGATGAAGCCCATACAGAAGACCCCACAGCCGCAGAAAATTCTGTGGAAAAACAGCCCCTCCCATTTCTGGGTATCGGAGTTTCTTTGCCGGCTCTGCGGACAATGAGTGCAGAGTGTGCTATAATGCACCTGCTTGAAAGGAGGGCGTTTCATGGATACCATTCCCCTGCCTGAGCAGGTCGGCGGCAAAAAACAAGGGAAACTGACGATTTTCACCAGTTATTTTTCCGGGACCGGGAAGAGCTATGCCATGCTGGAAGCGGCGGAAAAGGCCGGACAAGCAGGAACCGATGTGGTAGTTGGATTGCTTTCCTGTGACCTGTGGCCGCAGACCAGAGAACTTGCCCGGAAGTTTGAGACACTGCCCTGCAAGACCGTGGCGCATGGCGGGCAGACAGAGGATGAAGTGGACCTGGATGCCTGCCTGAAAAGACTGCCGCAGCTGATCCTGATCGATGACCTGGCGCATTTGAACGGGGATACATCCCGGCACCGGAAGCGCTACCAGGATATCGAGGAACTGCTGAAAGCGGGCGTGGATGTCTATACGACGCTGGATATCCAGCATATCGAAAGCATCCAGGATACGATTTTTTCCATCCTGGGATCTTCGGAATCGAGACGGATTCCCGACCATGTGTTTGATCAGGCGGCACAGGTGGAATTTGTGGACATTGAGCCACAAAGACTGCAGCAGCGGCTGCTGGAGCAGACCAAGGGGGCGCTGCTTTCAGACTGCTCGCTGTCTCAGCTGAGCGCGCTCCGGGAAACCGGCCTGCGCCGCTGCGCGGACCGGGCGGCGCTCTATACCCATGAAGTCCACAATCGGGCGGAATACCGGACGCGGGAGCATATTCTGGTGTGCCTTTCCTCGGCGCCCTCCAACGAAAAGATCATTCGTACCGCGGCACGGATGGCCAGCGCCTTTCAGTGCGGATTTACGGCTCTGTTCGTGGAAACGAAAGAATTTCAGTGGATGACCCAGCCGGATAAAGAGCGGCTCCAGGCCAATATCCATCTGGCACAGCAGCTGGGGGCCTCCATCGAAACGGTTTACGGCGATGATGTGGCGTATCAGATCGCGGAGTTTTCCCGCCTGTCAGGGGTCACAAAAATTGTGCTGGGCCGCAGCGGGATCCCCCGCCGGCCATGGTTCCACAAGGCATCTTTGACCGAGCGGCTGATCGAGCTTTCGCCGGAGCTGGATATCCACATCATTCCCGATAATGGACTGAACAGCCAGTTTTCGGCAAAGCGGCGGGAGATCATGCATATTCCGTCTGTATCCGTTCTGGATCTTCTGAAAAGCGCGCTGATCCTGGTCCTTTCCACACTGATCGGTTTTTTGTTTTATAACTGGGGCTTTACGGAAGCCAATATTATCACGCTCTACATTTTGGGCGTCATGCTGGTTTCTGTATCCACGAAAAGCTCGGTCTGCAGCTTCATTGCATCCATTGTCAGCGTACTGACCTTCAACTTCTTTTTTACCGTTCCGAGATTCTCCCTGCAAGCCTACGACAGCGGGTACCCGGTTACGTTCCTGGTGATGTTTCTGGCCTCCCTGCTCACCGGGTCGCTGGCGTCCAGACTGAAGTCTCACGCCAAGCGATCTGCGCAGGTGGCATGGCGGACAAAGCTCCTTTTTGAAACGAACCAGACGCTTCAAAAAGCCAGCAGCCAGGAAGAGATCATTTGTGTCACGGCAAGGCAGCTGTTGAAAATATTCCAGCGGGATATCATTGCGTATCGTACAGATCCGGAAGGACCGATGGGACCGGAGCTGTTTCTTGTGGATGATATGGCGCCAACCGACCGCTATACCTCCGAAAAGGAGCAGAAAGTAGCGCGCTGGGTGATTACGAACAACAAGCGGGCCGGTGCGGGGACAGAGACGTTTTCGGATTCTGCCTGCACCTATCTGTCCATCCGCACGGGAGACCGGG
Organism: uncultured Oscillibacter sp.; assembly: GCA_900548505.1. GTDB lineage: Bacteria > Bacillota > Clostridia > Oscillospirales > Oscillospiraceae > Oscillibacter. The sequence continues at coordinate 17,281 of URKI01000018.1, forward strand.
TATACGGAGCCGTTGGCATCGCGGCGTCGGACAAGCCGCTGGATTCCTTTGAGAGCAGTATTCTTCTCTCGGTTCTGGGAGAATGTGCGCTGGCCCTGGAAAACCAAAAGAATTTGGAGGAAAAAGAAGCGGCTGCGGTCCTGGCCAAAAACGAACAGCTCCGAGCCAATCTGCTCCGGTCCATTTCCCATGATCTGCGCACGCCCCTTACCTCTATCTCCGGGAATGCCAGCAATCTGCTCTCCAACGGAGATCTGTTCGACAAAAAGACCAAGGAGCAGATGTACACGGATATTTACGATGATGCCATGTGGCTCATTAACCTGGTGGAAAATCTGCTGTCCGTCAGCCGGCTGGAAGAGGGCAGGATGAATCTGCGCGTTGCGACGGAGCTGATCGACGAGGTGGTGGCGGAAGCGCTGCGGCACATCAACCGGAAGAGCGTGGAGTACCACCTGCATGTGCAAAACAGCGATGAATATCTTCTGGCGCAGATCGATGCGAAGCTGATCGTTCAGGTCCTCATCAACATTGTGGATAACGCCATCAAGTATACACCGCCGGGGTCCGAGATCGATATCAGCTGGAAACGGAACGGCACCTTCGTTGAGATCTCGGTGGCGGATAATGGTCCGGGCATTCCGGATCAGGCAAAGCCGCATGTTTTCGACATGTTTTACAGCGCGTCCGATCGCATTGCCGACAGCCGGCGCAGCATGGGACTGGGACTGGCGCTGTGTAAATCCATTGTGAATGCCCATGGCGGTGAAATTACGGTAACGGATCATGTGCCCCATGGCTGCATCTTCACATTTTCTGTACCGGCCGGGGAGGTAGAGCTGCATGAATAAACCTTTGATTTTAGTGGTTGAGGACGACACACCGGTCCGCAACCTGATCACAACCACATTGAAAGCCCATGATTACCGTTTCCTGACGGCAGCAAACGGGGAATCTGCCATTTTGGAAGCATCTTCCCATAATCCGGATATTATTTTGCTGGATCTGGGACTTCCGGACATGGATGGCGTGGAGATCATTCATAAAGTGCGCACATGGTCGAATCTGCCGATCATTGTCATCAGTGCCCGCAGTGAGGACACGGATAAAATCGATGCACTGGACGCCGGCGCCGATGATTATTTAACGAAGCCTTTTTCCGTGGAAGAGCTGCTCGCCCGGCTGCGGGTGACCCAGCGGCGGCTGGCAGCCCTCCAGATCGGCACGGTGAATACAGACGCCGTCTTTACAAACGGCAAATTTATGCGGCAGGCTGTGCGTTCCTGGATGGGCAGGAACTCCACCTGACGCCCAGCGAGTATAAATTGCTGTGCCTGCTGTGCAAAAATGTGGGCAAGGTACTCACCCATACGTTTATTACCCAGCAGATCTGGGGAAGAAGCTGGGAAAACGACGTTGCATCCCTCCGTGTGTTTATGGCAACGCTGCGGAAGAAGCTGGAAAAAGAGCCGGGCTCGCCGCAGTACATTCAAACGCACATCGGCGTTGGATACCGTATGATGAAGATGGAATAATGCGCGTTCCTGCCGCGGAAGGCACGGGACTTGCCTGCATGACTTTGAAAATGCAGCGTGGACGGAATGGGCCGATCGCGATGGGGATGGGAGGGCTGTCTTTGACCGACAAAGGGCGAGGGTTGTTGTGAAGAGCTGAAAGATATTCTTGTATCGTACGGCTTTGCCGCTGCTACCTGTTTATTTTGCTATCATTCGCATTGTTTATTTCCTGTGCAAATGGTGATGAGGGTGTCGTTATATAGCTGCAGAGGTGGCTGTTGATACTATCTCGGATAGAAGAGCTGCCCTGACTTGCACGCTGACCTACACGGGAAAACGACGGACGGAAACAACAGAGCGGAGCGTACCGCCGACCGCATCCTTTTAGAGCAGACTATATAAAAAACGTTGAGAGTCAAAGATCCGACGACCTCCGATCAGTTAGTGAGGATGAGATCGGCGGTTCAAATTTGCCAGACAGATTCAGTAAAAGCCCTGCAAGCGTAATGGTTGCAGGGCTTTTTTTTGGCTCAGTTGAAAAGCGCCGGCGGGGCAGTATCTGCTGCCGCTGGGCTGCTGATGCTGCTACAAAAAGATCCATTTGGCCGTTTGCCGGACGAGCTGTCCGGATTCATCAGAAGTGCCCTGGTGCAATCACGGCATCGAAAAACAATCCCTGACAGGAAATATGTGCGAGGGTCCTGCAAGCAAGCTGCCACGCTGTGGCAATTTGCCTGCAGGCTCATGTATGCACCTGGCTTGAAAAAACGCTTCGGAGCGCTTTGCAGCAGGTGGGACGGATCAGCATAAGCAAACGGCTCTTGGCAGCAAGATTGGTATGGGGCGGTGGAGAAGAGAGATAGGGCGGCAGAAGTCTTTTTAAGTTTTTTCGGAGAAATACCGGTACTGAAACGTCCCGTGAAGGCGAATATCCGTATAGATCGAGCTGCGGTCCTGGTCCCGGGCCTGTGTGGGGGTCATCCCCACGATTTTATGAAAGGTGCGTGAAAAATAGTGGACGCTGGAAAAGCCGCAGTCGGTGCTGATTTCCGATATTTTTTTGTCCGTGCAGCAGAGCATGTCGTAGGATTTTTTGATCCTTAAAAAATTGATGTATTCGATGATGGTGATGCCCGTGGCGTTCCGGAACACCTTGCAAAGATAGGTTTTGGAATAGCGAAGATCTGCAGAAAGACTCTGTAGGGTGATGGGTTCCAGAAAATGCAGCTCCAGATAATTTGCAATTTCCCGCTCGGCACCGGTCAAAGACTCCATCCGCTGTTCCAGCTCTTTATAAAATGGGATCCGGTTGGGAGCGGGGGTGTTTTTCCGCAGGACCCAAAAGATGATCTGCTGAAACATGGCATTTGCCATCTCGCGGCAGAAAAGGTTGCTGGAGGCCCATTCGTTCCGCATGGAAAGCTGTAGTTCCCGGAACTGGGTATCTGCGATCTCTATGGACTGGGGCATATCGCAGATCTTTTGGCGGATGTTCTCGTCGTGGAGATAAAATTTGGTATCTACGATACGCAGCTGTCCGGATTTGATGGGGAACAGCTCGTGGGGCTGGTTTGGCCGGATGATCAGACAGGTGTTCTTGGCCAGGAGAAACTGCTGACCATCCAAAAAGAACAGCCCCTCGCCGGACAGACAGTAGTACATCTGGAAATAATCGTGAGAATGACGACGGACGCCCCAGCCCCGGGTATAGTCCAGCACAAACGTCCAGATCACTTCGGAAATATGATCCATATGTTTAAATCCTTTCTGCGAAGGTTGAAAAAATTATTGCACAGAATTATCTCAAAAACAATAAAGGTTCGAGCGGGAGGATAATATCGTGCAAAATCTGGTGAATGCAAGCTAAAGACATCTGTCCGTTTGGATGATAAACTACAGGCAAAGAGAGCGAAATATATCAAAAAAATTTAAAAATCCGAATAATTTTATGCAATATTAACACGCTGCTTTCTGGAGACGGTCAAAAGGGTGATATACAGAGCAAGCTTGTCTGATTTTGTTACTATATTTGAAAAGGGGCTGTCTGAATGGAAAAACAGATGAAGAAAATCCCAGCGCAGACACTGTCCAGTTTTATCTGTCGGCTGTATGAAAAGGCCGGGATGTCCCCGAAGGACGCCGCCTATCATGCGGACGCACTGGTGATCGCCAGCCTGCGGGGCGTGGATTCCCACGGCGTCATGCGCACCAGCGCTTACCTTAAGCGGATCGAAAACGGCGCCATCAATCTGCATCCGCAGATGCGGTACGAAAAAGACGCCTGCGCTATGCAGGTACTGGATGCGGACGGTGCGTCCGGTTATATCGCCGGACGGGATGCCATGCAAAAGGCCATCGAGCTGGCGGAGACCTACTCGCTGGGAATGGTCCTGGTAAAAAACAGCAACCACTTCGGCGCGGCGGCCCTGTATGCGGATATGGCTGTGCAGAAAGGGATGCTGGGCTTCTCCACCACCAATGTCAAGCCCGGCATGACTGCGCCGGGTGCGGCTGGAAATGTAGCGGGAAACAACCCCTTTGCCGTGGGCATCCCTACATATTGTGATTTCCCCTTTATGCTGGATATGGCCCTTTCTGTGGTGGCCGGCGGCAAGCTGAAAATGGCCATTGCCAAAGGCGAGAAGATCCCCATGGACTGGGCCACGGACAAAGACGGCAATCCCACCGATGATCCCCAGGCAGGCTTTGACGGCTATTTTCTGCCGCTGGGCGGATTCAAGGGCCTGGGCATGGCCTACGCCATTGATATCCTCTGCGGCGTCATGACCGGCGGTGCCTTCCAAAACCACATCAAGAATATGTTCAAAGACCCTGCGGACCCCAGCCGGACCTGCCACATGTTCCTGGCCGTGGATCTCAAGCGGCTGATGGGCGAAGAAGAGATCCGGCATCGCATGACGGAGTACCGGGATTATATCAGGAGCATCCCCACGGTATCCGGAAAGCCGCTGATCCTGCCGGGCGAGCTGGAAGAGGCGTGCCGCAAGGAGCGGGAACGGGATGGCATTCCGATGCCCGACACGCTGGTAAAGGAATTCCTGGAAATGGCGGATCGATACCAGATCCCTCTGGATATTTGATAAACAATGGAGAAAGGACCAATCGGATATGCTGCGTTTAGATGAGACATTTTACAATGAGCCCAAGCACATGCTGAAAGAGGGCAAGAAAGTGCTGGGCGCCTGGCTGCAGATGGCAAGTCCCTATGCGGCGGAGATTTTCGCCAAGGCGGAGATTGATGTTTTGATGGTGGACATGGAGCACGGTCCCAATGATATTCTGAGCCTGATTGAACAGTTCCGGGCCATGGGCCATTACAAGGCGGTTCCCTTTGTGCGGGCGCCCTGGAACGATATGGTGATCATCAAGCGGATCCTGGATGCCGGTGCCTACGGCGTGCTGGTGCCCTATGTGAATACCGCGGAGGAGGCCCGGGCCGCCGTATCTTACTGCAAATACCCGACCGAGGGCGTCCGGGGCGTGGCCCCCAGTCCCAGAGCTCCCGGGATCGGCATGAACAGCATGAACTACCTCAAGCGCGCCAATGACGAGATCCTGGTCATGACGGCGGTGGAGACGCTGGAGGCGGTCAACAACATTGAGGAGCTGGTCAAGGTGGAGGGGCTGGACGGTATCTTCATCGGTCCCATGGACTTGGCGACCTCCATGGGACACTTCTGCGATCCGAGCCACCCGGACGTGAAGGCGGCCATTGAGAAGGTGGAGCGCACGGTGATCGGCTCCGGAAAGTTCCTGGCCTCTGTGGCGGGCGGCATGGCTGCGGCCAAGGAGAAGTACGACCGCGGCTACGGCCTGGTGGTCCCCTTTGCCGACGGCGGAGCCCTGGGCTCTCTGGCCATGGAGAATGTGCGTAAGTTCCGGGAAATGTACCCTGCCAGATAAGCGCGGGGGACAAATATATATGGTAGTTTAAAACCAGAACATATTTAGGAGGAATGAACATGAAGAAGTTTACCGCACTCTTGCTGACGCTGGCGCTGTCTGCGGCCCTGTTGGCCGGCTGCGGCGAAAAGTCCCAGGAACAGACCCCTGCTGAAACTCCTGCGGGCACGGAAGAAACGACTGCATGGCCCGAAAAGCCCATTGAGATCATCATTCCCTACAGCCCCGGCGGCGACACGGACTTCAATGCCCGCGCCTATACGGAATATCTGTCCGAGGAACTGGGGGTTCCCGTGGTGGCCACCAACGTCACCGGCTCCTCCGGCACCATTGCCAGCCGCCAAGTGAAGGATGCTGCCAACGACGGCTACACCGTGCTGTTCTCCCACACGGTCATGAACGTGAATGAGATGGTGGGCATTGCGGATTTTGGCATGGATGATTTCGAGATCGCCTGCATTGCTGCCCTGTCTCCCGGTGAAGTGATCACCGTCCGCTCCGACCTGGGCGTGACCAACCTGGATGAGCTCAAGGCATATACCCAGGAGCATCCCGGTGAGCTGGATCTTGCCATCGACTTTGGCACCATGGTCAACATCAACGGTCTGCAGATGCAGCAGGCGGGTATTGACGTGAATCTGATCACCGCCGGCAGCGCCAGCGAGCGTGTCGCCGCGCTGGCGGGCGGTCACTGCGATATCATCATCAACGCTTACGGCAGCGTGAAGGATTATCTTGCCACCGGCGAGTTCGTGGCCCTGGGTACCACCGGCTCCCAGACTGCGGAAGGCCTCGGCGGCATCCCCACCGCCAAGGAGCAGGGCTATGATATCACCCTGGACAAGCACTACTTCTTTGCCTTCCCCAAGGACACCGCGCCTGAGATCGTGGAGAAATTTGCGGCAGCGGTGGAGAAGGCATCCCAGAACCCGGCCTATCAGGAGAGCATCATGACTGCTTATGCACAGGAGCCCTTCTATGCCTCTCCCGAAGACGGTCTTGCTCTGATGGAGGCGTCCAAGGAGATCATCTGGTCGTTCGAGGAGCAGATGGCCGGATAAGCACGGCAGAAGCGGAGCCGGCTCGCCGGCTCCGCCTTTCTCTAAGCGGTTGTCCGTCGTTCTGAGCAGAAAGAGAGGAATCTGAATTGCTGAAAAAATATCGAGATTTGATCTGGGGCCTTGTGATCTTGGCTGTTTGCGGCGTGATGTTCTACGAAACAACACAGATCCGCGTGTTTGCGGCTATGGATGGACTCAGCTCCCGCTTTTTCCCGCGAATTGTGATCGCGGTGATGGTGATTCTGGGCGGCTTCCTCACCTATCGTGGGGTTGTCCACGCAAAGCAGTATGTGCCGGAGGAAAAGGAAGAAAAGGCGGGGCTTTCTCAGGGAAACAAATGCGTCATCCAGACGCTGGCGGCATTGCTGCTGTATGTGGTGATGCTGGACCCGGTGGGCTTTATTCTCTCCACCATTTTGTATCTGTTTTTGCAGATGGTGATCTTGTCCTCCAAGATCACGAAAAAGGATCTGGTTGTGTTCGTGCTGATTTCTGTGGTGACATCTGTTGCGATCTACTTCCTGTTCACCAAGGCGTTTTATCTGATGCTGCCTGCGGGCATTCTGGGCTAAAGGGGGGCGTGTTATGTTGGAATTGATTGCGATCGGGTTTCAGGAGATCATGAATCCCATGTGCCTTGCGCTGATCTTTGGCGGCACCATGCTGGGCATCATCTTTGGCGCCATCCCTGGCCTCTCTGCCACTATGGCGATCGCGCTGTGCCTGCCGCTGACCTACGGCATGGAGCCCATCAACGGCATGGCGCTGCTCATCGGATTGTACATCGGCGGTATTTCCGGCGGACTTGTCTCGGCAATTTTGCTGCGCATCCCCGGAACACCCTCTTCCGTGGCCACCTGCTTTGACGGGCACCCTCTGGCGGCCCGGGGCGAAGCGGGAAAAGCGCTGGGCGTGGGCATTTTCTTCTCCTTCATCGGTACTCTCATGGGCATCATCGCCCTGATGTTCATTGCGCCGTCTCTTGCCAAGGTGGCGCTGAAGTTCAGCTCCTATGAGTATTTCTCCGTGGGCGTGTTCTCCATCACCATGATGTGCGCTCTGATCAAGGGAGCCATTGTCAAAGGCCTCATCAGCGGCTTCATCGGCCTTTCCATCGCACTGGTGGGTCCCGGACGCATTGACGGCCTGCCCCGCATGACCTTCGGCTTCCACGCTTTGGATGGCGGCTTTGATATCCTGCCGCTGCTCATCGGATTGTTTGCGGTGTCCGAGGTGCTGCAGGAGGCCACCCAGAAGGGACAGCCCAAGGAAGAAGTCCTGCAGAACTTCAAGATCAAGGGACTGGGATTCAGCTTGAAAGAGGGAATCGGCCAGATTCCCAACTGCATCCGCTCCGGCCTCATCGGCCTTGGCATCGGCATCCTCCCCGGCATCGGCGGCGGTACGTCCAATATTCTGGCTTACACCGTGGCGAAGAACTCCTCCAAGACACCTGAGAAGTTCGGCACCGGCATTATCGACGGTGTGGTAGCCTCTGAGACCGCCAACAACGCAACCATCGGCGGCGCGCTCATTCCCCTGCTGACCCTGGGTATCCCGGGCGACGCCGTTACGGCACTGCTGCTGGGCAGCCTCATGGTCCACGGCCTGACGCCGGGACCGCTGCTGTTCACCAATAACGGTCCCTTTGTGTATGGTATCTTCGTTTCCTCTCTGGTGGCCAACGTGATGATGCTGCTGGCCATGTATCTGGGTATCCGTCTGTTTGCCCGGGTGCTCATGGTCCCCAAGCCCATCCTTCTGCCCATCATCATGGTGCTTTGCTGCGTGGGTGCCTATGGCCTCAATAACCGGGTATTCGACGTTTACGCGGTGCTGGGCTTCGGCCTGCTGGCCTTTGCCCTGCAAAAGGGCGGCTTCCCCACGTCTCCTATCATCCTGGGCTTTGTGCTGGGTCCCATGATCGAAACGAACCTGCTGCGGGGCATGATGCAAAGCGAGAACAGCTTCCTGCCTTTCCTGACCCGCCCCATCAGTGCAGTATTCCTGCTCATCGCCGTGGTGGTGATCGCCTGGACGGTGGCGCAGGAGTTGCGGGCCTATTACGGAAAGAAAGCAAGCAAATAAGGAGCACTCCATGAAAAAAGTTCTGATTACGGAAAAAATTCATCCCGATGCCGAGGCTCTGCTGCGGCAGCACTTTGAAGTGGTGCAAGGCAGCGGAACTGCCAATGTGGCGGCGGAACTGGCAGGCTGTGAAGGGGTTCTGGTGCGCTCGGCCCATGTGACGGCGGAGGATATGGCCCAAAACCCCCAGTTGAAAGTGATCGCCAAGCACGGCATGGGCCTGGACGCCATCGATATGGAGGCGGCGGAGGAACGGGGCATTGCCGTTGTGAATGCACCCTATTCCAACCTCAACGCAGTGGCAGAGCATATCGTCATGCTGATCCTTGCCCTGAGCAAGCGGACGGTGCGCATGGATAAGCTGACCCGCCAGGGCCGCTTTGCAGACCGCAACCTCTACAAGACCCGGGAACTGAAGGGCAGCACGCTGGGCATCATCGGCATGGGAAAGATCTCCCGGTTGGTGGTGGAGAAAATGCGGGGCTTCGGCATGGAAGTCATCTCCAGCGACCCCTTTGTTAAGCAGGAGGACGTAGGCGACCTTCCGGTGCGCATGACCAGTGCGGAAGAGGTTTATACCACATCGGACTTTGTGGTGGTGCACACCTCCCTCTTCCCCAGCACGTTCCATCTGGTGGGGGAGAAGGAGTTCGCCATGATGAAGCCCACCGCCTATTTCATCAATGCTGCCAGAGGTGCGGTGGTGGATGAGGTGGCCATGGTGGAGGCACTGCGGCAGGGAAAGATCGCCGGAGCGGGCCTGGACGTTTTCGAGCAGGAGCCGCCGGCGGAGGATAACCCCCTGTTTACCATGGACAATGTGATCCTCTCCCCCCATAACGCGGCCCTTTCTGACGGCGCACTGCTGGCCATGGGCATGGACAGCGCCCAGGGCATCGTGGATTATCTGGAAGGGCGGACGCCCAAGTATCTTTGCACCAAGCCAAAAGCCTGAAACCCAGGCGGCAGACGCGCTGATCGCCGCGTCTGCCGCCTTGCCATTTTACATCATCGTGGAGGAGGCACGACTATGGATCATCCCAAAACTCTCGGCCAGCTTTTGCGAAACTACCCGCCCTGCGAGGATGCCGGGCAGATCCGTCAGACGCTGGAGAAGGCGCTGGCGTCCTTTGAAAGAACCATTGTGGTATTGGATGACGACCCCACCGGGACACAGACGGTACGGGACCTGCCGGTGGTCACCAGTTGGGAGACGGAAATTCTGCGGCGGGAGCTGGAGCGGCAGCCCCGGATGCTGTTCATTCTGACAAACTCCCGGTCCTTATCCTCGGAAAAGACCCGGCTGCTGCACACTGAATTGGCGGAGAACCTGGTGCAGGCGTCACGGCAGGCCGGGCGGGAATTCCTGCTGGTCAGCAGAGGGGACTCCACCCTCCGGGGACATTTCCCCCTGGAGACGGAGACGCTGCGGAATGTGCTGGAAAGAGAGACGGAAGTGCGTTTTGACGGTGAGATCCTCTGCCCGTTTTTCCCGGAAGGAGGGCGCTATACCGCCGAGGATGTGCACTATCTGACGGAGGGAGAGACATTGATCCCGGTAGGGGAGTCGGAGTTTGCAAAAGATCCAACGTTCGGATATGAGAGCTCTCGCCTGGACGACTGGGTGGAGGAAAAGACCGGCGGCGCCTATCCGGCCTCCGGGGTGCGTTCTGTCACGCTGGAGCAGCTGCGCAGCCAGGATCATGGGGCCATTTTGGAGACTCTGTGCGCAGCCCGGGATTTCCAGAAGATCATTGTCAATGCCATCTCCTATGATGATCTGCGGGTATTCGTGCCGGTTTTGTACGAGGCCATCGGAGCGGGACACATGTTCATGCTTCGCACGGCATCGGCCATTTTGAAGGTCATGAGCGGATGCCCGGAAAATACCGTGTGCACCCGGGAAGAACTGCTGGATCTGAACAATCCCAACGGCGGACTGGTCATTGCCGGCTCCCATGTGAAAAAGGCCACCGGGCAGCTGGCGTCTTTGCGGGCTTCCGGCCGGATGGAGTTTTTGGAGTTCAATCAGCATCTGGTGCTGGAACCTGCTCGTTTTGAAGAGGAGATCCGGCGGGTAAGTGAGGCGGCGGAAGCGCTCATCCGCGACGGCAAGCATGTGCTGGTGGCTACGAGAAGAGAGCGGCTGGATCTTGGCAACGGCGACAAGGAGGCGGAGCTGGCCCTAGCTGAACGCATTTCTCAGGGGTTGGTACAGGTGGTCTCCAACCTGCAAAGCCGCCCCAACTTTGTGGTTGCTAAAGGCGGGATCACGTCCAGCGATGTGGCCACCAAGGGACTGATGATCCGCCGGGCTACGGTACTGGGCCAGATCCTGCCGGGCATTCCCGTTTGGCGGGCTGGTCCGGAGAGCAAATTCCCCGGCATGCCCTATGTGATTTTTCCTGGCAACGTAGGCGGCGAACGGAGTCTCCTGGAAGCTGTGGAGAAATTGAGCCCGGATGCGCCTGAGGGTGCTTGAGAATTTCAAAAATGAAAGCGGAATGACAAGCTGCACAGGAACCGCAGGGAAAGTTCTGAAAAAATACAGACGCGTTTTGTGGGGATCACTGTTTGGAAAACGGACGTGCTCTGCTGCTCTGGGAGGAATGATATGAATCAACAGGACGGGCAGCTGCGAATTGGCTGTATTGCCGATGACTTCACGGGCGGGAGCGATGCAGCATCTTTTCTGAAACAAGCTGGGCTGCGAACCCTGCTTCTGGATGGGACCTCCATACCTGGCGATATGCTGCAGGATTTTCGACCCGAAGCAGTGGTGGTCGCTTTGAAATCGCGGTCCATTGCGGCGGACCAGGCTGTGCTGCAGAGTCTGGAGGCCGCCAGATGGCTGCTGGATTTGGGGGCACAGCAGCTCTATTTCAAGTATTGTTCTACATTTGATTCTACTCCCGCCGGAAATATTGGCCCAGTAACAGATGCGCTGTTGAATCTGACAGGCAGCCGCTATACCGTGCTGTGCCCATCCTTGCCGGTCAATGGAAGGACCGTGCGGGATGGTGTGCTGTATGTCAACGGCGTGCCGCTGGCAGAAAGCTCCATGCGAAACCATCCGATCAATCCCATGACAAAATCAAATCTGACGGAACTGATGGAAGCGCAGAGCCGGTATCCTTGTTTCTGGCTGTCCCGGCGGCAGATGGAGGGACAAGATCCTGCGGCAGACTATCTGGGCCAGGGGCGTTTTACAGTGGTGCCGCCATATGAGAACGATGAGGATGGACAAAAGATCGCAGAGCGATTTGGGAATTTGACGTTGCTGACGGGAGGGTCCGGTTTGCTGGCACATCTGGGCCGCCGCTTTGGAATAAATGCTTCTGCGGTAGAGGACTCGAAATTTTCTGAGGACCTGCCCATGCCAAGATTGCTGCTGTCTGGCAGCTGCTCGGCTATGACGCAGCGGCAGGTACAGGTGTATTTGGAGCATGGCGGTGCTGCGCTGCGGCTGGAGCCGGATAAATTGCTTTCGGGAGAACAAACGGAAGAAATGCTTTTGCAGGCGGTTGCGCAGGCGCAGGGAGATCTTCTGCTGTATTCTACGGCAGACCCTGCTCAGGTCCGTTGTTATCAGAAGGCAGGCATACAGCGGGTCTCCGCGCTGCTGGAAGGGCTGATGGGCCGGTTGGCTGTCTGCGGAAGGAGGCATGGATACCGCCGCATCGTAGTAGCGGGCGGTGAGACTTCTGGGGCGGTTGCGCAGGCGTTGGGACTGAAGGCATACCGGGTTGGAAAAAATGCAGCGCCTGGTGTGCCGGAATTGTGGCCGATCGATCAGGAAGGATTTGGTCTGGTACTGAAGTCCGGAAATTTCGGTGAGGAGAGATTTTTCCTGGATGCGCTGAAAAGGTAAGGAAAAGCCACCCGTATTTCGAATTTTTTCGAAATACGGGTGGCTTTTGCATTTCGGAAGGGCCGGCAAACGAACGGAGCGGATTTGTCGTCAAAAAGCGTATCTGCGGATACATGTATCGCATCGGCTGCCGTGCAGCAGATCTGCGGAAAAGTGCCTTTTTGGCGAAACACTTAGAAACTGAGATGCTTTTGCATCCAAGCCCGGTGTAAATGGTTTGCTGCTTCGTTTGTGTGTCTGCCGTTTTATACGGGATCAAGCGATGGGAATGAACGGAAAAATCGGAATTTCAGAAAGCCATCCTTTAACCATCCTCTTCGCACGAGGATGTCCCGGCTTGCTGTTTTAATATCCTCCAAAGAGTGACACGGCTGATCCCAAGACGCTGGGCAGCCAGTGTTTTGTTGCCCTGACAGCTGTGCAGGGTTTCTTCAATGCGCTGGGGACTGGGAAGCGGGCGCCGTCCGTGTGCAGCAGATGGAGCGGCGGATTGGGAAACAGCCTGTGGAGACGGCTCGCTGCAGGTGCCCTGGAGAAGATGGGAGAGCAGATCCGACGGGGAAGTACCCGGACGATACAAAACGGCCATCCGCTCACAAAAATTACGGAGTTCCCGGACATTGCCAAGCCAAGGCAGACTGGTCAACCGCGCATAGTCGGCAGAGGTCAGCTGGATCTGGGCGGGAAACTGCGCCTTTGCCTGAAACTCTTTTAAAAAAGCGTCTGTCAGCAGGGGAATGTCCTCTTTGCGCGCCCGCAGGGGAGGAAGATTCAATTGAAGAACATAGAGGCGATAGTAGAGATCCTGGCGAAAAGAACCGGCCTGCACCATTTCCTGCAAGTTCTTGTTGGTAGCGGCAATTACGCGGATATCAATGGGGATGACCTTGCTGTCACCCAGGCGCATGATCTCGCGCTCCTGCAATACACGCAGCAGGCGGCCTTGGAGACTCAATGGGAGCTCGGAAATCTCATCCAGAAAAATGGTCCCGTTGTGCGCAATCTCAAAAAGGCCGGGCTTTCCGCCTTTGGCTGCCCCTGTGAAAGCGCCGTCCACATAACCGAACAACTCGCTTTCCAGAAGATTTTCCGGCAGCGCGGCGCAGTTGATGGCCACAAAGTTGTTTTTGGAGCGGCGGCTCCAGTTGTGGATGCTTTGGCTGATCAGCTCCTTGCCGGTGCCGGATTCACCTACCAGAACGATGTTGGAATCTGTCAGCGCATAGGCCTTGGCATCCTCCAGACACTCCTGCATTTTGGGGGAGCGTGTCAAAACCTGAGAGAAGGTATACCGGGCGAAATGCCCCTTGTAATGCAGCGTATTGCGCAGCTTGCCCTCCGTGCGCTGGATCTGGGAGGCATTGAGCATGGTCAGGACGCTTCCTGTGGAAACGCCGTGCATAAAGAGATTGACTTTTTTCGCGGAAAGATGGGTACTTTGATATTGGATGATCTCCTCGTGATACTCCCGCGAAGAAGAGAGCATTTGGATCATGGAGGGGGAGGAAAGAACATCCGACGCTTTTTTTCCAAGATACTGCCTGCGGTCGGAAAGCTGCAGAATGCGGATGGCAGCCGCATTCAAGAATGTGATGGTTTGATTTTGGTCGACTGCCAGGAGCCCCTCGTAGGCGTTGTCCAGCAGTGTTTGCAGACTCAGTGCTTTGGCACGCTCCTCCAGAGAGATCTTGGCGATTTGTTTGGCTTCGGAGATGGCGTTCCAGAAAGAATCCCAACTGGAGAGGATCTGGATGGAACGAACCCCCAGTTCCTGGGCTCTTTGAAGTCCCATTTGGCCGCCGATGATTACCTTTTTCCCGTCCTGCACGGCAGCGTCCACATTTCTGTGAACCTCCTGGCAGGAGTTTTCCCGAAGGATGTAGGGCACCACATCCACGCTGAGCTGTTCCCGCAGCTGCTCGATGCCAAGCAGCATGTTTTGCGTGCCCAGGATCGCGGCGGGCAGATGCGGGTACTGATGCCGCAGCCGCAGCAGGACTTCCACGATATCGGAGCCGCTGATGATCAGCTCTACGATAGGTACCGGATAGGAGACTTTGCACAGATCCCGGTAGGTACCGCCCCGCACGATCATGACATCACAGGGGGGCGCGTTGGTCAAAAACTCGTCGGTGGTCACGGCGGAAAACGTCAGCAGTTCATATTCGGCTGCGTCTTGGGCGCTGGCCTGCAGGAATTCATTGTGGGCTTGGAAGACCTGTCGTGCCAGCGGTTCTGCATCCGGGTAGGGTAGTGCAAGGCCAATCTGGATCATAGCGGCAGCCCCCTTTGTACAGATTGTTTTTAAAGTGTAACATAAATGTTTTTGAAACACAATATCGCAGAAACACTTTAAGTGCAGAATATAACGGTAAAATAAAAAATTTGAAATATTAATATTTTAAAAAATGCTTATGAAACATATTGGCTAAAAGCGGGAAACAAATGGGACGCGCCGGAGGGGGAAAGCAATGGAGATATTGACAAAAAAACCACAAAAGTTTTAGCCGCTGCACTGGCAAATAAAATAAACCTTGGCGGTGATGGTTATGCATCCTGTCGAAAAAAATTACATCTTATCCATAAAGGTTTTGTTGGCACGAAATATGCTACAATATGGGGCAAAACCAACAGAGGACCTGACCATCAAAGAATCATATTTTGGGAGGAAATGAAATGAAAAGAACATTTAAAGGTCTGGCACTGATTCTGGCTTCGCTCCTGCTGGTTACTGCACTGGCCGGATGCGGAAGCAGCGACAAGACTGCCGAAGGCGGAGAAACACCTGCGCAGAGCGAGGAGGACTGGCCCACAAAGCCGCTGCAGATGGTGGTTCCTTTCGCGGCCGGCGGTGACACGGATTTCCACGCCCGCCAGTATGCAAAGTATCTGGAAGAGGAGCTGGGGCAGCCGGTAGCAGTGACCAACGTGGTGGGCAACAGCGGTATGCTGGCTGCCAAGGAGGTCTACGACGCCGCACCCGATGGATATACCATTTTGTTCACCCACTCTTCCATCAACGTGAATACGGCGGCTGGGACCTCGGATATCAAGCTGGAAGACTTTGAGATGGTGCGCGTATGCGGTCAGCCTGCGGTTGAGGCCATTGCCGTGCGCAGCGACTCCCCCTATCAGACCCTGGACGATCTGGTGGCGGCCATCAAGGAGCATCCCGGTGAGTTTGTGGTTCCCGCGTCCCTGGGCGCTACGTCCCACTATGCGGTTTTGCTGATGGAAAAGGTGTGCGGTGTGGAGCTGAACATCGTCAACTCCGGAGCTTCCGGCGATCGCACTGCGGGACTGAAGGGCGGAAACTTCGAGTTCATCATCAATCCCTACGGAACCATGAAGTCCTTTGTGGACAGCGGTGATTTCCGGATCCTGGCTACGCTGGGCTCGGAGCGCAGCGGTCAGTTCCCCGATGTGCCCACTGCTGCGGAGCTGGGCTATGAGGACCTGGTGTCTGTGAACGCATACTACATCGTGGTACCCAAGGGCACGCCGGAAAACGTTGTGGAAAAGCTGGGCGCTGCCATCGACGATATCTCCACCAACAACGAAGAATATGCCAAGGCTATTGCCGATGCCCATCTGCAGGATACCTTCCTTTTGAACAAAGAGGACTCCATTGCATTTGCGCAGGATGAGCTGGAGCGGTTCATGAGCATGTCCGCGGAGCTGAAAGGCGAATAAGGTTTGAAATCTGCACCTGCGGACGGACTTTCGTCCGCAGGTGCTTGGATGAGGAGAGAATATATGAATCGCTATCGCCGGACCATACTGTCCGCAGGAATACTGGCTGTATCCCTGTTTTACTTTTTATACGCCCTTTTCTGCATTGAATCCCGCCATGTGCGGGGTGTGCCGGACTCCGCGTTCATTCCCAGCATCGTAGGCGGCGCCATGGTGCTGCTCAGCGTGGTCATGACGCTGGACGATTTCAAGAAAGATCGCGCGGCAGCAGGGACTGAGGAGAGAAAAGCGGAAAAGAAAGAGAACCTGAATGTGCTGGGTACTGCGGTACTGCTGCTGGTGTACATTTCTCTGATCGAGCCGCTTGGCTTTTTGATCGCCTCTGTGCTCTATTTGTTTGTGCAGTTCCTGTATTTGACACCTTCGGATAAGCTGAAAAAGCCCAAGACCTATGTGGTGTACGGGCTCATCGCGCTGGTGGCATCAGGCGGGATCTATTTCCTGTTCCTGAACGTGTTCAACCTGATTTTGCCGGCAGGCCTTTTGAAATAGGAGGAAACAGGGTAATGGATATGCTTCTTCAGGGCCTGCAGATGATCTGCACGCCATCTTCTCTGCTGATCATGGCGGTGGGCGTTGCCATCGGAATCGTGTTCGGCGCGATCCCCGGCCTGTCCGCCACTATGGCGATCGCACTCTTTTTGCCCATCACCTTTGAAATGACGGCAGCCAACGGAATCTCCCTGTTGCTGGCGCTGTATGTGGGCGGAATCTCCGGCGGACTGATCTCCGCCATCCTTATCAACATTCCTGGAACAGCGGCCTCCATCGCTACCACCTGGGACGGATACCCGATGGCGCAAAAGGGCGAGGGCTCCAAGGCGCTGGGCGTTGGCATCGTGTTTTCCTTTTTGGGCACGCTCTTCGGCGTGCTGATCCTGATGGTCATTGCCCAGCCCATCGCGGATTTTGCCGTGACCTTCAGCCCCATGGAGTATTTCGCCATCGGCCTGTTTTCCATGACGATGGTCATTGGCCTGTCCGGCGACTCTTTGGTACGTGGGTGCATCGCCGGCTTGTTCGGTGTGGCACTGGGCACCGTGGGCCTGGCGCCCATCGACTCGGTCAAGCGCTATACCTTTGGATTTTATGATATGCAGTCCGGCTTCGATCTGCTGCCGGTGTTGATCGGCCTGTATGCGGTGACGGAGATTTTCAACCTTTCCAAGCAGCGTGCTCAGGCGCAGGCTGCCATGGAGATGACCGTCAGCAAAGACTCTGTCAAGATCAAGGGCTTTGGCTTTTCTCTGAAGGAATTCAAGTCCCAGATCGTCAACATGCTCCGCTCTTCCGTCATTGGAACTGCCATCGGTATCCTGCCCGGCATCGGCGGCAGCGCGGCAAACGTGCTGGCCTATTCCGCTTCTAAGAGCAGCTCCAAGTATCCGGAAAAGTACGGCACCGGTATTATCGACGGCATCGTGGCCTCAGAGACATCCAACAACGCCTCTATCGGCGGCGCCATGATCCCGCTGCTGACGCTGGGTATTCCCGGCGACACCAATACCGCCATGCTGCTGGGCGCGCTCACGGTGCAGGGATTGATCCCGGGGCCCATGCTGTTCACCGCCAACGGCAGCTTTGTATATGCCATTTATGTGGCACTGCTGCTGGCCAGTATGGTCATGCTGGTGGAGGAGTTTTTCGGCCTGCGTCTTTTTGTCAAGCTGCTGAATATCCCCAAGCACATTCTGCTGCCCATCATTTTTGTGATGTGCGTGGTGGGCGCGTTTGCTACCAATAACCGTATGTTCGATGTGTTCAGCATTTTTGTGTTCGGCATGATCGGCTACATTTTCAACGTGGTCAAGCTGCCGCTGCCTCCGGTGATCCTGGGCTTTATCATGGGTCCTGTGGTGGAGGAGAAGCTGCGCTCCGGACTGATGTATACCAACGGAAACTTCTTTGCGTTTTTCCAGCGCCCTGTGACAGCGTTTTTCCTGATCCTGACGGCGGTTGTGGTGCTTTACTGGAGCTGGAAACATTTGAAAAAAGCACGTAAGCATGCCTGAAAGGATTGGGTTTTCGCTATGTACAATGCAAATAAAATCACCAATAAGGTCGCCGCTGGAAAGATGGCGATCGGAACCCATGTAGGGTTTGACAGCCCCTTTGTCACGGAGATGATGGCCGGCTGCGGGTTTGACTTTATCTGGATCGACGGAGAGCACGGCGCTATTGACCGTAAGGACATCCAGCTCCACCTGATGGCCTGTCGGGCAGCGGGGGCAGCGGGCATCGTGCGGGTGCCCTGGAACGACCCGGTGATCATCAAAGCGGTGCTGGATATGGGAGCCGACGGAATTGTGGTGCCCATGGTGTGCTCTTTGGAAGAGGCGAAGCGGGCGGCTGCCGCGACCCACTATCCGCCCTACGGTATCCGGGGCATGGGAACGCGCCGTGCCATGAACTACGGCATCTGGGATAAGGAGGAGTATGTGTCCGATACCGACCGTCACATCCTCACCATCCTCCAGATCGAGCACATCGATGTGGTCAAGGATCTTCCTGAGATCGCCAAGCTGCCCGGTGTCAGCGGTTTTGTGGTGGGACCCAATGATTTCTGCATGAGCATGAATACGCCCGAGCGCACTTATACGCCGTCCGATGCGGAGGCCCGGGCGCAGTTCGACCGGATCGGAGAGATCCTGGCCCCCAGCGGGAAGCTGTTTGGCGTATCGGGTGCGTGCAGTGAGTCGTTCGTACGGGACTGGACCCGGCGGGGCGTAAATTTCATTGCCATGAGCTTTGATTTCAACTATGTGGTAAACGGGGCGAAAAATGTGCTGGGCACGGCACATGGAACACTGGACGCCCTGGGAAAGGCGTATTGATATGAATCTTTTGACAAAAGAACAGCTTGGCGCGTTGGCCCGCTTTGATACGCCCACGATATGCAATGCCATTGAGGGGTTCGGGGTGCGTGGCAAGACGGAAGGCTTTACCCGGCCGGAACTGCAAATGCGTACCATGATGGAAAATAAGCCCATGGTGGGGTATGCCTGCACCGGCATCATCTCTGCCCGTCACCCGGCGCAGGAGCATCATGCGGGGGTCATGGAGGCGTATTACCGTCAATATGAGGGCTATCAGGTGCCCACCATTGCCGTCATTCAGGACCTGGACCGCGTGCCGGTGGGCTCTTTCTGGGGAGACGTGCAGGCAACGGTCCATCGGGCGCTGGGCTGCATCGGCACCATTACCGACGGCGGTGTGCGGGACATCGAGGAAGTAAAAAAAGTAGGTTTTTACATGCTGTCCAAGGAGGTACTGATCTCCCACGCATATATCCATATGGTGGAGGCAGGCACGGAGGTGGATATCTGCGGCATGACCGTCCGGCCGGGGGATCTGATCCATGCGGATGCGCACGGTGCCATCGTGATCCCAGAGGAGATCGCCGGATATGTGGCAGATGCCTGTGTGCGGGCCATGGAGGCAGAAAACGCCCTTCTGGAACCGTGCAAAGCGGCCATTGAAAATGGCCGCACGGTCACAGCAAAAGAGATCATGGGCTGGCGGGCGGAAATGCAGCGCCGTCGCGGCGCCATTGCTGCCGGAATCGCGGCTGCCCGGTGAGAACGTGCCCCGGGGCGGCAGGATACATTGAAAGGGGAGGAATGTACCATGAAAATCGTAGTACTGGACGGATATACGGAAAACCCCGGCGATCTGAGCTGGGCGGGCCTGGAGGCTCTGGGGGAGCTGACGGTCTATGACCGCACCAGCCTCACGGATGAGCAGGAGGCCATTGACCGCATCGGGGACGCCGAGGTGGTCTTTACCAACAAGACGCCCATCACCCGGGCGGTCATGGACGCTTGCCCGGGTATGAAGATGATCAGCATGCTGGCTACGGGATACAACGTGGTGGATGTTGCGTACGCAAAAGAGCGGGGTATCCCCGTGACCAATGTGCCTACCTACGGCACCGCATCGGTGAGCCAGTTTGCCATTGCGCTGCTGCTGGAGATCTGCCACCAGGTGGGCCATCACAGCCAGACGGTGCACGAGGGCAAGTGGGAGGCCTGCCCGGACTGGTGCTACTGGGATACGCCCCAGATCGAGCTGGACGGAAAGGTGATGGGCATTTACGGCCTTGGAAAGATCGGCGTCCACACCGCGGCCATCGCCGGTGCGATGGGAATGAAGGTCATCGGCTACGATCCCTATCCCACGGACGCCGGCCGGGCCGTGGCGGAATATGTGGATGAGGACACGCTGTTTGCAAGCGCGGATGTCATTGCCATCCATATGCCTCTGTTGCCCTTCAACACGGGGCTGATCCGAAAGGAAAACATCGACAAGATGAAGGATGGCGTCATCCTCATCAACAACTCCCGGGGACAGATCGTAGTGGAGCAGGATCTGGCGGATGCGCTCAACTCCGGCAAGGTGGCGGCAGCCGGTCTGGACGTTGTCTCAACGGAGCCCATCCGCGGGGACAATCCTCTGCTCAAGGCCAAAAACTGCATCATCACGCCACATATGTCCTGGGCGCCCAAGGAGAGCCGCCAGCGAATCATGGACTGCGCTGTGGAAAACGTGAAGGCGTATTTGCAGGGAAGCCCCATCCATGTGGTAAACGAATAAAGAAAAGCCCAGGCAATCTGCGTACGCAGGTTGCCTGGGCTTTTTTCGGATAAAAGGGGGATGTGCGTTTTTTGGGAAAGCAGCCTGCTGTCAGGGAGGCGAGGTGAACTGCACAGAGGCGTGCGATCCTTCGGAAAGCTCCGCTTTTTGAACTGGGGCGGTGCAGCGGACCGTCATCCTGCCGCAGTGCTTACAGAAACCGGGATATCAATGAACGCGATCCCTGCCTTTCCGCAGCCCGGCGCAGCTTTCTGGGAATCTGCCGCCGCAGCCCGGGCGAAGAGAATGCCGTGTCTGCAGATGCAGTTCATACGGCTCAAGCGCCCTGGCAGGACTTATCAAAAAACGAACAGGGAGCTGCGTAAAGCAGCTCCCTGTTCGTTTTAGCTCCATTGCATGTGGGCTGTGGAGCGATAGAGTTTGCGTTGTGCCTGTGTTTCAGGCAGATGCAGGCTTATTCCTGCTCCTTCTTCTTCCGACCCAGGAGCGTCACACCAGCCAGGCCCGTGCCGGACAGAGCAGACAGAGCCAGCCAGATGGCGGAGCTGTCGCCGGTCTTGGGCACCTCAGCCAGAGGCACATCGGGGTCTTCCACGTCGATTACGGGCTCCTCCGGCGGAGTCTCAGGCTCCTCGGGGAGGTCCGTGGTAGGCGTGTTTTCATCGGGGATGTCGGTACCGCCGCCACCGCCGGTGTTGCCGCCGCCACCGCCGCCGCTGCTCTTGACAGTGTAGCTCACCGTGGGACGGGCAAAGACTTCCGGAGAGCCCTCTTCCTGGTTGGAGTCCACAGGATACAGCGTAGCGCTGAGGTTGGTCAGCAGGCTGGTGCTGTCAGGATTGCTGCCATCAGGATCGAAGGTGCCGTAGGTGCCCACAGCTGTCTGGGGATTCATCAGCTCTACCACATACGTCAGCTCCACGGGAGCAGCGTTGGTGATGGGAACATTGATCGTCCAGACGAAGCACTCATCGGAATTGCCGTCCCGGCCGTTGGCGTAGTAGGTAACAACGAAATCGTAGCCGGTTTCGTTGGCACCGAAGCCATAGGAACTGGTGGCATTGTGATCGCTGATCTGGGAATCGATCAGCTCGGCCTTATCCAGTTCCTGACCGCCTACGGTCAGGGTCAGACGATCGAGGTCGTTCACAAAGTCGAAGTTGTAGTCGTTGTTCTGGTCATCCTTGCCGTAGCCGATGACGTCCACGATCTCGGAGCCCTTGTCCACCACGTAGAGGATGTCCTTCTGCACGTCCTCAAATACCTTGCCGATGTCGCTGGACGTAATGTCATAGGCTCTGCCCTGGCTGCTGGTCCAGCGCATGAACTCTTCAGCCACAGGGTAGTTTCCGTCATCGGTGCGGTTGTTCCAGTAGACGCTGATGCAGCGGTACTGCGCTGCCGCCTCGGCGTATGTGTGGGCCGCCATGTAGACGCCCTTCTCCGTGCCGGAGAGGTAAAGGTCGTATTCGTTTTCGGGAATGTATTTGCCGTTCAGGTCTGCGGCTGTCACTTCCGTGCCGTCGTCCTTATAGACGGGGACCTCATAGGAAGAATTCAGAGCCGGATCGTCCGCGTCCAGCGCATAAATGCTTGCAAAGGAGGTCTTGGCCGTGTCGAAATACAGATAGGAGTTGGCGCCGTTGAAGATCTCCTGATAGTCTGCATGGCCCTCGCCCCAGACTGTCTGCAGGCCGTCGGCGTCGTTCCAGGCGTGGCTGACACCATCGGTCAGCAGGACCAGATACTTGTGATCATCGGAGATCGTCTTGTCCGCGGCAAGCATGGCCGCACCGGCCTCAATGCCCGCCTGGATGTTGGTGCCGCTCTTGGTCTTGTCAGTCACGGCAACCTTGATGGCATCCAGATTCTCCGCAGTCAGATTTGTCAGCGGCAAAACAACATCTGCCGTGTAATCGAAGCCGACGACGCCGACGCGGATCGTGGCTGCGGAGCTTCCAACGGTGCCGGCCAGTTCATCCAGCATATCGTTGAGCGCTTCCTTGGCGGCTGCGGCCTTGGAGCTGCTGGAGCGGTCCAGTACAAACACCACGTCGGTGACAGGAGCCACTTCCGCGGAGGGCAGGCCCAGCGTCACCTCAGAGGTGTAGGTCACCTTGGGCTCCGTATTATTGGTCTGCTTTTCCAGATTGGTGGCCGTCTTGGACTTGGAGACCTGCCACTCGGTCTGTCCGAATTCCAGTATGCTGTGGGCGGCCTTGAGGAACAGTGCTTTGCCGCGCACGGAAGCGAGCCCGGTCAAAGAGTCAAACTCGTCAAATTCTTGCACGTGAGAAGGTGTTTTATGTGCCTCCCAGCGGGCGTTCGTGCTGTCGTCGTACCAACCGTCGATGGCGTCACCGCAGTCATCCAGCTTCCAGGTGGAGCCGACCTGACCAAACACCAGAGAGGCCTTATCCGTGCAGTAAATGTCATCAGCGGCTGTAGAGGCATGGTTATTGTAAACCTCTGCATCTGCCGACAGGGACAAAGTTCCCGCATTATAGATACCGCCGCCATAGTACTTGGAATAGCTGGAGGTACCAAGGTTGCTGTTGTTGGTGATGGTCACCTTGCAATCCTGGAGAGCAGCTTCGCCCTTGGCGATATTCAGGCCGCTGCTGTGATTCCCGCACAGCTGGAATTCAGAACCGGCCTTGGCAAGCAGAGATGCTCCGTAGAAATAGAGTCCGCTTCCGCTATTGTCACCTGCGATCAGGGAAGAGGTCTCATCGAAGCTCAGGGTGCCTTTAGAAGAGAAGAAGTAAACGCCGCGTGCTCCGTTTTCGTTGGTGGAGATGATGGAATCGATCACCTGCATCGACTGCTGGACATACATGCCGCTAGAGCCGTTTTCGTTGGCGAAAATGATGGAATTGATCACCTGCATCGGCTGCTGGACATACATGCCGTAAGAGCCGTTTCCGTTGGCCTCCACGGTGCAGTTTTCGATGGTGGACTCCGCCTTGCCCGCGTTGAGCTTGGAAATGCAGATGCCGTAATTTCCGTTATCGTTGGCAATGATGTGATAGCCTTTCGCATCGAGGGCGGCGTTGTTGGATCTGCCGCCGTCCAGGCCGTTATTGTCATTGTCGCTGACATTGAAAGTATAGTTGCCGCCATCCGTGTTTTCCAGGGTGATGTATCCGTAGCTGAAGCCATCGCCCTCACCGTCGTCTGTGGAGCTTCCGTTGCCGATGGCCTCCACATTGGTGTTGATGAAGGTGAAAGTGGGCAGAGGAGTCGTGCCGCCCCAATACGGGGCCGGAGCGCCCATGAAACCGTTCAGGCCGTTGTTGTTGAGTTTCAGAGAGCTGTCGGTAAATTCAAACACGGGGTTCGAATTTCCGTCCGCATTGGCCCAGATGCCGGAGCCGCCGTTGCCCTGGACGTTGTCACAGAAGCTGACGTCGCTGCCGTTGGCAATGAACCTGGACCCTGCCGTTCCGCCGCCCACATATAGGCCGCAGCCCTTATTGTTGCCGCTGGCGGAGAGCACTGCGTCGTTCAGCTCAAAGTTGCCGGATGCCCAGTGCAGCAGATAATTATGAACGCTGCCGGTGATATTCACCGTCAGGGAGTTCAATTCAGCGGTCTTGACCGTTGTCTCAGAAGTTCCGTTGATGTTCAGCACATCGTTGCCGGTATAGCCGGTCAAAATGGCGTTCTTTAGAGTGAGTCCGCTGTTGACAGAGACCTCTCCGGCCACATACAGGGTGATCCCATCCACCGTGAAGCCCTTTTCATAGGTTCCAGCCAGGATCAGCGCATCCTGCGCATTTGTGGCAGCCTGCTTCAAAACAGCGTTCGGGTCCTTTGTTTCAGGAGTGATGATGTAATCTTCCGGAATCGTGGAGGACTCCACCGTTACGGTGATCGTGGGCAGAGTGCCCTCATACTCGAAGCCGCTGGCCAGAGTAGCCTCGAAGGTATAGTTTTCCGCTTCCCAGCCGTTATAGGAATCGCAGTTCCAGGTGACGGGGACTTCCACGGTCTCCACCGGAGCGGGGGACATCTTGGTGTCCATCAACAGCATTACACCGTTATCGGGGGCCTGGGTCTCGCCGCCGTTATCGGGGGCCTGGGTCTCGCCGCCGTCAACGGGGGCCTGGGTCTCGCCGCCGTCAACGGGGGGCTGGGTCTCGC
>URKI01000019.1 GCA_900548505.1 uncultured Oscillibacter sp.
CGAGATAGGCTCCGGTCTCGTGGGCTCGGAGATGTGTATAAGAGACAGATGTGGACAAGACCCGGGATCTGTCCCTGGAGAGCGTTGAGCTGCTCCACGACCTGGACAGCCAGCTCCTTGCGCTGCTGCTCGGTCAGTTCAGGCTTGAAATTCCAGGAAACAATGTGACGAACCATGATGGGACATCCTTTCGTTTGTCAAATTTAGATGGCTTTATTATAAAGGTATGGAGAAGGTTCGTCAACGAAGAATCTGGGAACGGCTGGGGAAAGAAGAGGACAGTCCCAGAGCCGGGACGGCGTCCTGCAGATCGGACCACGCGCCTAAAATTGTGGGGATGGACAGCTGCCGGGCGATCTCCACCTTCTTGGCTATGGTCTGAGCATCGTCAAAGAGGACAAAGTGGGTCTCCTGGTCCTGCATGTAGGTAAAATAGCGGGCGCACAGCTCCTGGGAAAAAAAGACGGCGGGGGATTCTTTTTCCACAAGGGCGCGGAACTCCTCAGCGGAGAGGGGGCGCCCCTCGCCGCTTTTGGCGGGCAGGGTGAAGTCCATCCGCAGCCGCTGTACGTCCAGCCCCAGATGCTCTGCGCCGCCGAATTGGCGGGCGGCCTCCTGCAGCCGCTGTGGAAAGCTGCCGCCGGAGAGAGCGGTGCAGATGAGGGGCACGGCACCGGATACGGCGCAGGATTCGGGCACATAGAGGGTGCGCCGCGTCTTGCGCAGCTGCTGGGCCAGCATAGCTGCAAAGACCTTGCGGTCGGCGGCGGGCCGGGCCTCAAAATCCAGCAGCACGCCCGTATAGCTTCGCCGGGCGCACTCCCGCAGGATACCGGCGCACAGGGCTTCCGGCGCGGAGATGGGCGGCGCGTCCCGGTCGCCCAGTGTGAGCAGGCCGCCGTGGGTCTGCAGCAGCAGGCTCTGGCGCAGAAGCTGAGATTCCGGGCCGATGCGGTAGGCCACGTGGGCGAAAAGACGGCTGTATTTTGCCGCGGACTGGTATTCTCCGGGCGTTACCGCCAGGTAGATCTGCATGAGCGCTTCCCCCTTGTGTGCGGATGCAAAAACTGTTATACTGTGAGCAATACTATGCAAGAGAGGATGCTGTTATGCCCTTTTCCCTGATACCGGACCGCCTGTTCGACGCCTATGACCAGATCACGCCGGAGCTGCTGCGCGCCCACGGCGTTACGCTGCTTTTGAGCGATCTGGACTTTACGCTGGCGGAAAAGAAGACCCGTCGGCCGCCCCAGGCGCTGCGGGACTGGCTGGCGGAGATGGAGCGTAGCGGCATCCGGGTGATGATCGTGTCCAACAACCGCTCCGGGCAGCGGGTGGACGAATTCTGCGCGGACCTGGGCATTGACTATCAGGGCCATGCGGGCAAGCCCTCCACCCGGGGACTGGAGGCGGCCATGGCCCGCGTGGGAGCGGACCGGGCCCACACCGCCATGCTGGGGGACAAGCTGCTCACCGACGTGCTGGCGGCCCGCCGGGCGGGAGTCCTGAGCCTGATGGTGGAGCCGGTGGGCGGCGCGGTCACGGCGTGGCAGAAGGTGCTCCACGCCCTGCAGGCGCCTTTCAAAGCGGCCTGCCGCAGAAAAATGGCCCGCTGAGACGGAAAAAAACCTTAAAGTAGCTGAAAAATGCTTGCATTACCGGGCAACATACGGTAAAATTATCTCTGGTAATTTTACTGTATATTGAAAATAGAGAAAGGACCGACATGCGGCCCTTTTCTCGTAAGAGTTATGAGGAGGAAAACCTATGCCTACCATTACTGCCGGCGATTTCCGTAAGGGAATGATTTTTGAGATGGACGGAAAGCCCATGCTGGTCGTGGACTTCCAGCACGTCAAGCCCGGCAAGGGCGCAGCTTTCGTGCGTACCAAGTACAAGAATGTCATCAGCGGCGCCGTCCGTGAAGAGGCTTTCAACCCCAGCGCCAAGTTCGAGCAGGTGGCTGTGGAGCGCAAGAACGCCGAGTACAGCTACAACGACGGCGATCTGTACTACTTCATGGACCCCGAGACCTATGACATGGTCCCCCTGAACAAGGACGTGCTGGGCGATGCCTTCCAGTTCGTCAAGGAGAACACCATGTGCTCCCTGCTGAGCTACAAGGGCAGCGTGTTCACCGTGGAAGTCCCCAACTTCGTGGACCTGGTGGTCACCGAGACCGAGCCCGGCGTCAAGGGCGATACTGCTACCAACGTGACCAAGAGCGCCACGCTGGAGACCGGCGCTGTGATCAAGGTGCCCCTGTTCATCAACGAGGGCGAGAAGATCCAGATCGATACCCGCACCGGCGAGTATCTGGGCCGCTGCAAGGAATAATTGCCAAAAAGGGGGGACTTTTGTCCCCCCTTTGGAATATGTGTAAAAACGCTACTTTTAAGTGAAAGGAGCCATTACTATGGAAATCACCGAGAAGGTCGCCTATCTGAAGGGCCTCATGGAGGGCATGGAGCTGGACACCGAGAAGAAGGAGGGCAAGCTGCTTGCCGCCATCATCGACGTGCTGGACGACATCGCTCTGGAGCTGGAGGACATGAAGGACTACGCCGACGAGCTGGGCGATGGCCTGGACGCTGTCAGCGATGACCTGGAGGATGTGGAAGATGTGATCTTCGGCGAGGACGAGGATGAGGACGAGGACGACGAAGAGGACTTCGACGAGGACGACGAGGACTGCTACGCCACCACCTGCCCCACCTGCGAGGAGACCATCTATTTTGACGACTCCATCCTCTCCGACGGCGAGGTCATCTGCCCCAACTGCGGCGAAAAGCTGGAGTTTGATCTGACCAGCCTGGACGACGAGGATTCCTCCGAGGACGGCGAGGAATAATCCACACGAAAAATCCCCCGGTGCTCCATGCGCCGGGGGATTTCTTTTTCGCTTTTTAAAAGGGGAAGGGGCCCAGCCAGCCGTCCAGCGGCAGAGCCCGGAACTGCGCAAGCTCCCGGGAAAATCCTGGATGCCAGGCGGATACCCGCCCCAGCCCGCGGCAAAGAGGGTCGATGCACCGCAGCTTGGCAGGCACCTGGAGCCACTGTCCCTGTGCAGGACGGTCCGGCTCGCTGCGCACCTGGGAGCAGGCGCGAAACGCCGCCCACATGGGGGCACATACACGGTCCGACTCCAACCGGGCGATGACCTCCGGCTCTGTCGTCTGCAGGTCCTCTTGGGTGAGCGTGCCCCGTTCCAGGGCCAGACGCAGCAGACGGGAGAGAAGCTCCATGGAAAAGCGGTCCTCGTCCGCCACATAGACCCGGCTGGTTTTCAGGCTGGCAAGGGCAAATTCCGCCGCCCGTTCCGGCGTGGAAAACACCAGCTCCGGTACGCCCTGCTCGTTTTCTCCCACGGTCAGGTCGGCGTACAGTGCCGCTGCCTGCGCTGATGATGCAAAGCCGTAGTTCACCAGATTCCCCAGGGTGTACTCCAGCCGGTCGGCGGAGAGGCCGGGGGGATCGTTGTCGGCAATGGGATAACGGTGGTAGTCCCACGCGTCCTCCACGGCGATGCCGTGGGCTTCCAGCACGGCGCGGATCTCCTCACTTGCGGAGATGAGAGCGGCAGTGGGACCCTCCGTAGATTCCTGGTGCAGGTGATCTCCCTGGAGGAAGTCTACCGTGTGGGCGAATACCGGCGTGGCCACATCGTGGAGAAGCCCTGCCGCCGCCTGGGCGGCGTCGCCGGTGAAGTGCCAGACGATGAGCCCTACGCCCAGGCTGTGGTCATAGCGGGAGTAGGAGGGAAGATGGCGGAACCGGGGAAAGGACGTGTACTCACACCCGCAGTTCATGCCCACCTGCTGCAATCGCTGCATGGGCGCCGCGGCCGCCAGCTGGGAAAGAAACGGCGGGATGTCCCGGTGATAGACGGGCCATAATGTGTCCATTAGTCTTTGGCCTCCACCGCCTGCTTTTTCAGGCTGTAAAGCCCTGCGCCGATGGCGGTGGCAAAGGAGGCGTTTTCGGGAATGATATAGTGGATGCCGTAGAGCTTTTCGAAGTTTTCAAAGTTGGTCTTTACCTGGGGCAGGGAGGTCATGGAGCCGGTGAGCACCACGGTTTGGGTCTTGCAGCACTGGCAGGCCAGCACCGTCATGGTGCCGATGGCCTGGAGCACCAGGTTCACGGCGCCGGCGGCCAGGTCGGCAGGGGCGGCATCCTCCGCCAGGTTGCCGAAGTTGGCAGCGGTGAGGGTGGGGTCCAGGGTAGGCGCGGGATTGCGGGTGATGTCCCGGATGGTCAGGTCCACCTGAGTGAGGTCGCCCTGTTCTGCCAGCTTTTTGATCTGGCCGAAGCGCTCCATGCCCACCAGCTTATGGCACAGGCCGCCCAGGGTGCCGCCGCCGATGCCGCTGCCGCACAGATGGCGCACGGAGCCGTCCTCCTCCGCCCACAAAAAGGCGGTGCCGGTCCCCATGGTTACCACCACGGCGGAGGACTGGCCGGAAAGAGCCAGGGCGCCGGTGCCGCTGGCAGAGAACTCGTCCACCTTGCAGGTGGGGAGGCCGTAGATGTCCCCATCCACGTAGGATGCGCCCACGCCGGTGAGCACGATCCGCCGCACATCTCCCAGGGAGAGGCCGTTGCTGGTGAGGTAGTTGCCAAGGGCGCCGTACAGGCTGGTGACCTGGTCCTCCGCCCGTACCCGCAGCATAGATACCACGCTGCCGTCTCGCCGCAGTCCCACGATCTTGGTGGTGGAGCCGCCGATGTCAATTCCCAAAACGATATCCATATTGGCATCCTTTCTTGAACGGGCAAAGCCCGGATGTATCATGGTCAGTCCCATCATAAGAGGGGGCGGGACGCTTGTCAACGGGGATTTGACAAAATTTTGACATATTTGCGAAAAATGATTGCTTTTCAAGGCATGGCCGCTTATAATCAAGTCAAGTGACAAGACACTGGAAATAAAACCGAGGTGTGCTATGAATTCCCAACAGAAACTGAATCTGACCATGCTCTGCGATTTTTATGAGCTGACCATGGGCAACGGCTACTTCCAGGCGGGCTATCAGGACCGCATCACCTATTTCGACGTGTTTTTCCGGGACGTGCCCGACAAGGGCGGCTTCGCCGTGTGCGCGGGGCTGGACCAGCTGGTCGACTATATTGAAAACCTGCACTTCGACGAGGAGGACATCCAGTACCTGCGCAGCAAGGGGCTGTTCTCCGAGGCGTTTTTGGACTATCTGCGCCACTTCCGCTTCACCGGCGATATCTGGGCCATCCCCGAGGGCACGCCCATCTTCCCCCGGGAGCCGGTGGTGACCGTGCGGGCTCCCGCCATCGAGGCCCAGCTCATTGAGACGTTTACCCTGCTGACCATCAACCACCAGAGCCTTATCGCCACCAAGGCCAACCGGATCGTCCGGGCGGCGGAGGGGCGCACGGTGCTGGAATTCGGCTCCCGCCGCGCCCAGGGCAACGACGGCGCCATCTCCGGCGCCCGGGCCGCGTACATCGGTGGCTGCGCCGGCACGGCCTGCACCATCTCCGACCAGCTCTACGGCGTGCCCGCCGGCGGCACCATGGCCCACTCCTGGGTGCAGATGTTCGACAGCCAGTATGAGGCCTTCAAGACCTACTGTGAGATCTACCCCACCAACGCAACGCTGCTGGTGGATACCTACAATGTGCTCAAGTCCGGCGTGCCGGACGCCATCCGGGCCTTCAACGAGGTGCTGCGTCCCAAGGGGATCACCAAGTGCGGCATCCGTCTGGACTCCGGCGACATCGCCTATCTGACCCGGGAGGCCCGGAAGATGCTGGACGAGGCCGGATGGGAGTCCTGTCAGATCTCCGCGTCCAACTCTCTGGACGAGTATATCATCCGGGACCTGCTGCGCCAGGGTGCCAAGGTGGACCTGTTCGGCGTGGGCGAGCGGATGATCACTGCCAGCAGCCAGCCGGTGTTCGGCGGCGTGTACAAGCTGGCGGCGGTAGAGGATGCCCAGGGCAATATCATTCCCAAGATCAAGGTCAGCGAGAACGTGGACAAGATCACCAATCCCCACTTCAAGAAGGTCTACCGTATCTTCGACCGGGAGACCGGCAAGGCGGAGGCGGACTACATCGCCGTGTGGGACGAGCAGGTGGACGCGTCCGCGCCGTTGGAGCTGTTTGATCCCCAGGCTACCTGGAAGCGCAAGACCTACACGGACTTCATCATCCGGGAGCTGCAGGTGCCGGTGTTCCGGAACGGCCAGCTGGTATACCGCCGTCCGGGATTGAAGGAGATCCAGGATTACTGCCGCACCCAGGTGGACACCCTCTGGGACGAGGTCAAGCGTTTTGAAAATCCCCACAACTACTATGTGGATCTTTCCCAGAAGCTCTGGGACATCAAACAGGCCCTGCTGCGCAGCCAGCGGTAAGGCTGCCGCAGCGCGCCCCATCAGGAGAGAAAACCGCCTTCGCCGCTTGCGGCGGGGGCGGTTTGTTTACACAATGCCGCTTGCGGTGTATGCAGGATTTGAGTATAATACTTGAATGAATGAAAAAGATTCATTCGGGAGGTGCGTTGCATGAGAAGAAACCGAACAAAGACACCGGAACGCACAGAGCGGCGCATTTCCGCTTTTACCAGCCTTTCCATGTGTGCCTTTACCGTCATTGCGCAGATCGCCGTGACGCTGCTGCTGACCAAGTTCCTGCGGGAAAAGGTGGGCTATTTTTACGCGATTCTGGAGTTCGCCGGCGCGGTGGCCGCCATCCGGGTGTATCTGCGCTCCGGCAGCCCCAGCTATAAGCTGGTGTGGATGTGCCTTTTGCTGGCACTGCCGGTTTCCGGCATGATCCTCTTTTGCCTGTGGGGCGGCACCCACCAGGCCAAGAGCCTGAGTCTGAGGAAGATCGCGCCCATCCGGGAGCGGGAGAGCGTCTGGATGGACAGTGAGAACAACATCGCCCGCCTGCGCCGTCAGTCGCCGGAGTGGGGGCGGACGGCCTCTTTCCTTTCCAAGAAAGGCTTTCCCCTCTACCGCAATACCACGGCCCACTATTTCCCCGACGGCGCCGCCTTTTTTGATGATCTCATCGATCATCTGCGGCAGGCGGAGGTCTATATCTTTCTGGAGTACTATATCCTGGCGGAGGGCCAGATCTGGGACCGGATCTTTGCCGTGCTGAAAGAGCGGGCCGCGGCGGGCGTGGAGGTGTGCATCATCTTCGACGACTTCGGAAATCTCACCCGCTTGTCGGACGCCACCCTCCAGGCCATGCAGGACGCAGGCATCGAGGTGGAGGTGTTCAACCCCGTCCACCGCTACGTCAACCGCATCTACTTCAATTACCGGGACCACCGGAAGATCGCCGTCATCGACGGCTCCACCGCCTATACCGGCGGCATCAACGTGGCCGATGAGTACGCCAATCTGGTGGTGCGCTTCGGCCACTGGAAGGACTCCGCCGTCCGCATCGACGGAGACGGTGCCTGGGGCTTTGCGGCCCAGTTTATCCACATGTGGAAGATGATCGGCAAGACCCTGCCCAACGAGGACGACTATTACCGCCCCCGCCGCAGCGGCACGGGCACAGGCTATTGCCAGCCCTTTACGGACGGCCCTCTCAATAACCCGGAAAATCCCATTGAGGACACCTATCTTCAGCTGATCGCATCGGCCAAGCGTTTTTTGTATATTACCACGCCCTATTACGCCGTGGAGGAGTCCATCCAGAAGGCCCTGTGCATCGCGGCGGACGCAGGCGTGGATGTGCGGCTGTGCGTGCCCGCCGTGCCGGACCACAAGTTTACCTATATGGTGGCGGAGACCTACTGGGGCGAGCTGATGACTCACGGGGTGAAGATCTACAAGTATACCCCCGGCTTCCTCCACGCCAAGAGCGTCATGGTGGACCGGGAGGTGGCCCTCATCGGCAGCACCAACATGGATTACCGGACCTTCCAACTCCACTATGAGTGCGGCGTGCTGCTCTACCACATGCCGGTGGTGGAGGAGCTGCTGGAGGATCTGGACGAGCTCATGGGGCAAAGTGCCCCCTATACCCTGGCGGAGTGGGAGCAGCGGCCCTGGTACCGCCGCACCTTTGCCGCCCTTTTGAAGCTGGGCGCCATTTGGCTGTAAGGCCCGGCTGTATTCTGATTTTTTCCTCCGCCCCACCGGGCGGAGCCGGAGGTATCTATGCCCAGAGAACTGACCATCCAGGAGACGGCCGAGCGCAGTCTCATCAAAACTTACCGCAAGAGCCTGTGGAACCCCTTCATCGCCGCCGTGAAGCGGTATGAGCTGGTGGAGCCGGGGGACAGGATCGCCGTGTGCATCTCCGGCGGCAAGGACTCCATGGTGCTGGCAAAGCTCATGCAGGAGCTTCAGCGCCATACGGA
Source organism: uncultured Oscillibacter sp. (assembly GCA_900548505.1). Classification (GTDB taxonomy): domain Bacteria; phylum Bacillota; class Clostridia; order Oscillospirales; family Oscillospiraceae; genus Oscillibacter. Next base: position 8,366 of record URKI01000019.1, read on the forward strand.
GCAGCCCTTCGAGCTGACGTTTCTGGTCATGGACCCGGGCTACAACCCGGCCAACCGGGCACTGATCCTGGAAAACGCGGAGAAGCTGGGCATCCCGGTGCAGATTTTTGAAAGCGACATCTTCGACGTGACCGTGCAGGTGGAAAAGAACCCCTGTTACCTGTGTGCCCGGATGCGCCGGGGCTTTTTGTATGCCAAGGCCCAGGAGCTGGGGTGCAACAAGATCGCCCTGGGCCACCACTTCTCCGACGTAGTGGAGACCACGCTGCTGGGCCTTTTCTACGGCGCTCAGCTGCAGGCCATGCCCCCCAAGCTCAAGAGCCGCAATTTCCCCGGCATGGAGCTGATCCGGCCCCTGTACTGCGTCCATGAGGACGCCATCATCGCCTGGAAAAACTACAACAATCTGCGGTTTTTGCAGTGTGCCTGCCGGTTCACCGAGGCACGGGACGCCTCCGGCGACGGCGTGGGCGAGAGCAAGCGCCAGGAGATGAAAGTGCTGCTGCGGCAGCTGAAAAAGACGAATCCCAACATTGAAAAGAGCATTTTCCGGGCCATCCACGGCGTGCAGCTGGATACGTTCCCCGGCTTCAAGTACCGGGGGAAGGCCTACTCTTTTCTGGATGATTATGACGGCACGGCGGGCTTTCTGCAGCCGTGAGATGAGGCAAGGTTATGGAGTACTATCGTTGTGAAAACCCGGACTGCGGCTATATCGCCCAGGAGGAGCCGGATACATGCCCCCTGTGCGGCGGCACGTTTTTTGCGCCGCTGCTGGAAGAGGAGCTGGGCGGCGCGGACTGGGTGAATCTGGGCAACCAGGCCGTGGAGGAGGAACGGGATACAGACGCCCTGGCCTGCTACCAGCGGGCGGCGGCTCTGGGAGACGCGCCGGGGCTGACGAATCTGGGCTGGTGCTTTGAAGCCGGTGTGGGCGTTGTGCCCAACCCCAAGCAGGCGGTCATCCTGTACGCCCAGGCGGCTTCAGAGGGCTACTACCCGGCCCTGGTGAACCTGGGCTATTGCTATACATACGGCATCGGCGTGGAGCGGGATTACGCCAAGGCGCTGGAGTGTTTCCGCAAGGGGGCGGAGCAGGGCCTGCCTCGTGCCCAGTTTTTGCTGGGCGAGGCGTACCGCATGGGATACGGCGTGGAAGCGGATGCGGCGGAGGCGGTGAAGTGGTATCGCTCTGCCGCGTGGCTGGGCGCCCCGCCGGCCCAGACGGAGCTGGGCCGCTGCCTGGAGTTCGGCACCGGCATCCAGAAGGACCTGAAAAAGGCTGTGGAGTGGTACCGCGCGGCGGCGGAGGCCGGTCATGCGCCGGGCCAGTGCTGTCTGGGCTACCTGTATGAAAGCGGCCAGGGCGTGGAACAAAGCTGGGAGCAGGCGGTGGAATGGTATGAAAAGGCCGCCGAGCAGGGCTTTCCCCGCGCCCAGTGCAATCTGGCCTGGTGCTATGAGTTCGGCAAGGGCGTGGAGAAAGACCCGGCAAAGGCTGTGGCGCTTTACGCGGCTGCGGCAGACCAGGGCTATCCCAGAGGACAGCTGAACATGGGCCTTTGCTGCGAGCGGGGCATGGGAATCCACAAGGACCTGACCGCCGCGGCCCGTTGGTACCGGAAAGCGGCGGAACAGGAGGAAGAGGATGCCTGCTGCTGCCTGGGGTACCTCTATGAGACCGGAGAGGGCGTGGAGCAGAGCTGGGAGCAGGCGGTGGAGTGGTATCAAAAGGCCGCCTCTCTGGGTTCCGCCCGGGGCCAGTGCAACCTGGCCTGGTGCTATGAGTACGGCAAGGGTGTGGAGAAGGACCCGGTTTCCGCGTTCCGCTGGTACCGTGCCGCGGCGGCCCAGGAGGACCCACGGGGCATGTTCAGCGTGGGCCGGGCCTATGATTACGGCATCGGCGTGGAACAGGATGCCGTCCAGGCGGCCCGCTGGTATCAGGCGGCGGCGGATGCAGGCTCGGCACCTGCCATGTGCGACCTGGGCGTTTGCTACGAGCGGGGCGAGGGCGTGCCCCAGAGCTTTACCAAAGCGGCGGAGCTCTATCAGGCGGCGGCACAGGCGGGCAATGCGCCCGGCCAGTGCAACCTGGGCTTTTTGTATGAGATCGGCCGGGGCGTGGAGCAGGACTGGGAGCAGGCCGTGCGCTGGTACCGCGCCGCGGCAGAGCAGGATATGCCCCGTGCCCAGTGCAACCTGGCCTGGTGCTATGAAAACGGCAAGGGTGTGGAGCAGGACTTCCAGGAGGCGGTGCGGCTGTACAGCCGGGCGGCGGAGCAGGGCGACCCCAGAGGGATGCACTGCATGGGCGTTTGCTGCAAAACGGGCCGGGGCGTGCCCCGGGACCTGGGCCGTGCGGTGGAGTGGTACGAAAAGGCGGTGGAGGCCGGGTTTGTGCCGTCCATGTGCAATCTGGGCGTGTGCTATGAAAACGGCGACGGCGTGACGGCAGACCTTTCCAAGGCGGCGGAGCTCTATGAGCGGGCCGCGCTGCGGGGAGACGCTGCTGGCCAGTGCAATCTGGGCTATCTCTATGAGTCCGGCCGGGGTGTGGAAAAGGATATGACCCAGGCAGTGGCGTGGTATGAAAAAGCCGCGGCCCAGGGGTTCCCCCGTGCCCAGTGCAACTTGGGCGTCTGCTGCGAATTCGGTACCGGCATCAAGAAGGACGTCTACCGGGCAGCGGAGCTGTACCGTGCCGCGGCCGAGCAGGGAGACCGGGTAGCTGCCTGCAACCTGGGCTACCTCTATGAAAGCGGCGTGGGGGTAGAGCAGGACTGGAGCCAGGCCGTGCAGTGGTATACGCGCTCGGCGGAACAGGGCTATGCCCGGGGCCAGTACAACCTGGCCTGGTGCTATGAGCACGGCAAGGGCGTGGCAAAGGACCGGGAACGGGCAGCGGAACTGTACGAACAGGCCGGTGAGCAGCAGTACAAGGACGCCCAGGAGTGTGCGGCCAGACTGCGCCGAAGACGCTGGCATTTGGGCGGCGGATGGGGATTCAAAAAATAATGAAATTTTTTTGAAAAACCTGTTGACAAAAATCTCCCTTTGTGTATAATAATATCTGTTCGCTGCGGTAAACAACAGCGAACGGACCTAGCGGGTTTGTGTAAAGGTAGCACAGCAGACTCTGACTCTGTATGTGAGGGTTCGAATCCTTCACCCGCTGCCAGATGAAAAACCTCGGAACTGCAATGGTTCCGAGGTTTTTTCTTTGTTTTCAATGGATTGCGGCATTTATGAAGTGGTCGTGTGATGAAACGCATGTTTCATCATACGACCACTTTTAGCACAATCAGAGCATCAAAATGCTAATGACATTGCTAATGGTCTTTCTCCTTTTGAACATTGCCGTCTGCACCAGCGTAAAATGCGGTCATGGCGGTTTGGTATCGCTGTATGTCGGACTGGGCGATGTGTGTATAGATCTTGTGCATGGTGGTAGCGTCGGCCCAGCCGCCGATCTCCATGGCGATACGCTCCGGCACCTGCAGGTGATAGGCCAGGGAGGCGAAGCTGTGACGCAGGCCGTGAACGCCTACGTCCGGCAGGTCGTTTTCCCGGCAGATCTTTTTAATGGCGCAGCGAAGGCTGTTCTGGGTGATGTCCAGCACGGGGCCTGCCGGTTTGCGGTCCCGCCGGATGGCTGCTGTCAGCTCCGGGATCATGACCGGCACGTTGCGGGTGGAGGTGGCGTTTTTATTCTGCGCCTTCCGCTGGTATTTGTTGTTCTCGTTGAGGACCACCGCGCCTTGTACCCGGATGAAATCAGGATTGTCCGGGATATTTTCCCACTGCAAAGCCTGGATCTCAGAGATCCGCAGGGATGAAAGCGCCAGCAGCGCCGGGACGGCATATCGAGTGTCTTTTACAGCTGCCACAAACACCCGGATCTGCTCCGGTGTCAGGAACGGCTTTTCCTTGGGCACAGGAGCCGTCAGAGAGACCTCTGGGAGCTGGTGGCCGGTAGAGTGCCATACCACGCCGCGAACGAAGGAGAAGGCCGTTCTGAGCGTTTTAGGCGCGCACAGGACTGCTTCTGTGTTGACGATGCCCTGCCATTCGCTGTCGTCGATTTGATCCAGCCGGCGGGGCATGGTGGTCTGGAAACGATACTTTTGGATAGTGCGGTAGCCCCGGATGGTCAAAGGGGAGAGGGTGTTGCTGCGCTCGGTAATATAGGCGTCGATGGCCTCCGTCAGGGTGGGAGCCTCCGGAGCTGCTTTGGCCCGCTTTCCGGCCAGGTACTCGGCCTTGATGGCCCGGGCCTCCCGGATGCAGGCGGCCCGGTTTGCCTCCGTAACGGAGATGCTTTCGCCGCCCAGGCGCAGCTGGATGAAATAGTTGCCGGACGGCAGTTTACGTGGCTCTGGAAGTTTCATTTCCGCCTCTTTCTTTAAAATAAAACATTTGTTCGATTGCACCGCTAAGAAAAAGCCGCCCGCCAGGGGCGGCTTTTTAATTATAGATACCGTTGCAAGACTTCCACTAATTGATCTTTGTACTGTTGGAGGTCATAGATATCCGTCAGAGAATACTTCGTCTCCTTTTTGTTTTCATCTGGGATAATGAGTGTTTTCATATTATCGGTCAAGCGAAGGCGGCATATCCACTTACGGGTATTGGCCTTATAGAGAATGTTGATATAAGACTCCGTATCCTTGTATGTAATATCGTGCAGATCAGCGATGTCACACAGCAGATTCTTAACAATAAAATAGGCCTCGAGTTCTTCTTCGGTGGTGACAATGTTGGGAGATCGCTTTTCATTTCCCGCCATGTCATTGGAAGGAGCATCCTCAGACTGAATCTCGGAGGGCTTTGCCTCTTGGACGGAAACACTGCCGCCGGAGCCACCCAAGGCAGTCTTAATTCTATCGTTCATGGTTTCGCTGATATAGTCATTGAGAGCCTTGCGCAAAACCGGGCGGAATTTTTCAAGGACGTTTTGGGTTTTGGGGCCGGAGTAGCATCCCTGGAGGAAGAAGCGAATAAAGTCATCTGAAGGTTGGTTCAATTGCTGGGTAAAGACATCTTTGAACTCATGAACATATTTCAACTCAGAGGCTGTACTGAAGATGGAATCAATGTCAAACTCGGATTTGCAGAATTTCTTTAGTTCAGGAACCTGATTTTCGCGGATATCCAGAATATTGATAGTGAGGAAGGGGTCCTCATCCATCTTGTTTTGGTTATCCAAGTCTGTGTAGAAACGGTAAAGCTGACCATTGGTCAGGATGGCAAACTTAGCTGAGGTGGTTCCAAAGTAGCGAAAAAGCTGAGAATCGTGTCGATCTAACTTTTCTGTGATAGCTTTGCACTCCACCAGGATGACCGGCTCTCCATCTTTCATGATGGCGTAGTCAACCTTTTCACCCTTCTTGATACCTACATCAGCCGTAAACTCAGGGATAAATTCCTGAGGATTAAAAACATCATACCCAAGCATCGAAAAGAAAGGCATAATCAGTGCGGTTTTGGTGGCCTCTTCTGTTTGAAGAGTCTCTTTTAACGAGTCGACACGCTTTGAAAATTGTCTCAATTGATCAATAAAATCCATAACACACACTCCCCGTGTCCGATTCGGACACGTTTATTTTTTATCCGCACGCTGGCGGAAAATCACGTGTATAAGGCTGCTGCCAGATTGCCGTGGGTGTACCAGCAGACGGCCTTGCGAATACCTGTGCCAATCCAGGGGCAAAGATTGGGATTTTACTCTTCAGATGGCGGGTTTAGTGTATAAATTATGTAAATGCTCTGCGTCGTCATTGGTCCCATCAATACCTTGTAGCGGCCTGCGCTTCCTTCGGCTTCATAAACGCCTTCGGTCATGGTATCTAGGCCGAGGGATGTGATAAGATCCTCATAACTGTCCGGATCAGCGTATTTAAGCAGGTTCCCCATAGCAAAAGCACCAAGCTCTACGTCGGGATCCGTCGCTAGAGTTAAATCCATCCATACTTGTACACGTAGCAAAACGCCATCTCTCTCATAAGTTGCGACATATACGCCATCACTGACAATATGACCAGTATAATCATATTCTCCAATATCAGTGTCTGTGCCGCTGCTTTTTGAGCCATCATCCAACTCATTAACTTCATAGCCGGCTGATTCATATGCGGCCCATAACTGGGACAAGTAAGTATCTGCAGTCATACGTGGAACTTCTCGGTTGGCTCCGCAGCCAGCCAACAATAAAATAATTGCAGATATGAGTAATAGACCTCGCCATCCCCCTTTTGAAAACAGGACCATGTTTAATCATCTCCTAACGTGTCCGATTCGGACACTTTTTATTTTTGATGCACGCGGACGTGCACCAATTCCTGATTTGGTGCCACTGGGTAGACCGCCCAACGGCGGATATGCCCGGCCATGAGCCGGAAAAGGAGGATCTTCCATGGCGCAGAATGACCGGCTCACAGAAGCCCTGGAGCTGTTTGACCAGCTCACTCCTGAGGAGCAGACGATGTTCCTCGATCTTTTACGTAGCCTCGCAGCTGGGCCAGAAAAAACGCCTGCTCCTGGGGCGTGAGCTGCTGGTACAGCTGAATAAACTCTTCTTGCTTCCCGTCGGCCTGCTGGCCGGCGGGTTCTTTTTTGCCGGTGAGCAGGTACTCCGTGGTGGTGCCCAGGGCCTCGGCAATTTGGGGAAGGTATTTTTGATAAGAACTAGAAAGCCCACGCTTCCACTCACTTATACGTTGAGGTTTTACCCCGAGTATCTCAGCAAATTCTTTTTGACTATATTTCTTTTCAGCCAGCTCAAACATGCGCTGGGAGATATCCACTGGAATCACCTACTTTAGACAAATATGCACAAACACAAAAAACGTGATTTATGTATTTAGCCAAAAACACAATAACTGTGTTGACAGACACGAAAATCGTGTTTATAGTTATAACCACAAGCTAAACAAATACAAGCTAAGCCGCAAGGCAGAAAAGGGGGGATGGGATGAACCAGGAAAACGAGCAGAACCAAGAACCGATCAACTACGTTCCGCTTTCTGGAAAGTGCAGGAAATTAAACTGGAAACAGAAAATCAGGTGCTATCTCTCGGACGTAAGTGAAGAAGTTCAAAGATTCTGGTCATTTTTTTGGAGATGGCTGCTGCTGTACACTCCGTTCTGGCTGCTTTTCGTGTGGATCTATTTCAAGTTTTCTTCTGCTTCTTGAGTAAAGAAAGATCCTGCCGCATGGCGGCCAACAGGGAGGCCTTATTATTCAAAAACTCTTCCTGGTCGCTTTGTGATACGGTGGATTTTCGCTGCAAAACATAGCGCTGGATCAAATCCAGATATTGGATGCATTCATCTGATGCTGTCAGCGCGGCCTCAGATGTTTTTCGGAAAAGCCGTGCTTTCAGCTCCAGATCACACGGAGCAAGCGCCCATTGTTCGAGGGCTTCAAGAAACTCTGCATAAGCGTTCAGACGCGTTTGAAACAAAGTCGCATCTGCCTCGCGTTTACGCTGTTCCTTTGCAGACATTCTGGCAGTCAGATAGCCAAACAGCGCCCCTACAAAGCCAGACCCAAACGTAATCAGAGAAATCAGGACGGTATCTGTCATGACGGCCTCCGCAGAATTATAGTTGTTAACTATAATATCACAGCCAAACAGGTGTTTCAAGTATTGGGGAAAGGAGGAAGAGAATGGAAATCAAAAGAATTCGGGAAGCGGCCGGGCTCCGGCAATATGAGCTGGCGGAGCGTATGGGCGTCAAGCAGGCATCGGTCTCCGCGTGGGAATCCGGGGCGGCCATGCCCAGCGCCGCAAACCTTTTGAAGCTGGCCGATATTTTCAGCTGCACTGTGGACGAGATCCTGGGCCGGAAGCCCATCGGCGCATGAAGCGCCAGGTTACCCGATGACCAAAGCATACCGCACAGAAGGAGAAAAGACCATGACGGACGCGGACAAGACCATTTACAAAATCTGCCGGGAGCAGGCCGGCTACACCCAGGAGCGGGCGGCGGAGCTGCTCAGCTGCTCCGTGCGGCAGCTAAGTCGGTACGAGGCCGGGGAGGTTCAGGTACCGGACGATCTGGCCTATGCCATGGTGCGGCTCTATAACAGCCAGTACTTGGCGGTGGAGCATCTGCGCCTGGTGAGCCAGTTGGCGGCCAGCATCATCCCGGCGGTGGAGCCGGTGTCTTTGCAGACGGCAGCCATGCGGCTTTACAACACCGTGATGGACTTTGTGGAGGCCCACCCGGACCGAAAGCTGCTGCGGATCGCGGAGGACGGGATCATCACACCGGAGGAGCGGCCCATCCTGGACGAGATCCTGGAGGAGCTGCGTACATTGAGCAAGGTCTGCTTTGAGGTGCAGGCCGCGACAGAAAGAGAGGTTTGAAATATGCCAAGAGTGAAACTGGGGGGCGGGATTACAACGACACCGGCCCAGCGCCGAAAGGTGTTCAACCGGGTGGTGGAGCACGCCATGCTGGACCGGGGCATCCGTTCCAAGACGCAGCTGGCTTCGCTTATGGGGATGGACCGGGCTGCCGTCTGCCGCCGGTTCAATGGCGTGGTGGACTGGCAGTATACGGAGCTTTTCCGGCTGATCTGCCTGCTGCAGATCGACGCAGAAGGTGTTGCGAAGATGATGGGAGTGGCGTCATGAAGCAACGCATAAAAAAAGAACGCCCCGAGGCGGCCACCTCAAGGCGTTCGGTTCGGGGACTTGCATCCGCGAACAACAGCAAAGTTATATTAACACACTTTGCCCGGAAAAGCAAGCCCACCACTACCATCAGGGAGGGGGTGACCCTCTTATGACGGGCTGGGAGTTTGCGTTTATCCTGGTTGGCGTTTGGACTGCCACCAAGGGCCTTTTCCGGGTGCTTGATTTGATTGAGGGACGGTGAGGATATGGGCGAGAGCTTGATCCGCTCGGGGCGGAAACAGCAATTTACGGTGCTCTACAACTCTATGCTCCGGGACCGCCGGCTGAGCCTGAAAGCCAAGGGGCTGTTTGCCATCATGGCGTCTTTGCCGGAGGATTGGCAGTTCAGCATCAGCGGACTAGCTACATACACGGGCTACGGAAAGGACGTGATCCGGGCCGCACTGGTGGAGCTGAAAAAAGCGGGGTACCTGCTCCAGGAGCAGTCCCACGGAGAGAGCGGCCGGTTTGCGAGCAGCGTTTACGTCCTCCAGGATGAGGCACCGTGTGCGGAAAATCCGACTACGGTGGCACCGTGTGCGGGTTTACCGTTTACGGCAAAACCGTCGACGGCTTTACCGTTTGCGGCAAATCCAACACAACAAAATAAAGACTTAACAAAAGAAAGATTAACAAATACCCCTAAAGTCCCCAACGAGGTCTATGACGCCATTGACCGCTACATAGGGGATGACCCGGAGTACCGGGCGGCTTTTGATGGATTCCTGGCAAACCGGATCGCCATGCGTAAACCGGTCAAGACTGCCCGGGCAATCAACACCATCATCAACCGGCTGCGTATGGTCAATGACCGGGAGGTCGAGATCGCCATGCTGGACAAGGCCACGGAGCGCAACTGGCAGACGGTGTACAAGCTTCGGCCGGATGAGCTCCCCGCCCGGTCGACCCCGGAGGGGAGGGCCTACGGATGGGAATGAGCAGCCAGGACAAGCTGGATCACCAGCTGGATGCGGAGCGGGCCGTCATCGGGTCCATGCTCATTGACCCGGATATCGTCCGGGATGTATTGGCTACCGTAAACGTCAAGGACTTTCTCAATCCGGCCAACCGGCTGATCTTTCAGACGGCCCGGGCGCTGTTCCAAACCGGCAGCCCCGTGGACGCGGTGACTATCCGGGACCGGATCGGTACGGATTACAACGGCTACATGATGGAGCTCATGGAGATCACGCCCACCAGTGCCAACTGGCGGGAGTATGCCGCCATGATGCACCAGCAGGCGGCGCTGTGCCGGGTCAAGGAGCTGGCGGGCAAGCTGGAGCTGACTGTTACGCTGGACGACTGCCGCCCGCTGTGTGCCGACCTGGGGCAGCTGCTGACCGACGGCCGCAGGACCGACGCCTGGACCATGCGGGAGATGCTGGACGACTTCTTTGCCGCCCAGGACCCGGCCGCACCGGCGCCGGAGTACATCACATTCGGCATGACCGAGGTGGACGAGGGCTCCTTTGCTGAGCCGGGCGACGTGGTCATGATCGGCGGGTATCCCTCCGACGGCAAGACGGCCCTGGCCCTCATGATGGCCTATCATATGGCGGCCAAGTACAAAGTGGGCTTTTTCTCCCTGGAGACCGGCAAGCGCAAGGTGCGGGACCGCATGGTGAGCCATGTGGCCCAGATCAGCGCCCGGGACATCAAGCTGCGCAAGCTCTCAGAGGATGACTGGACGGCCCTTGCGGCCAAGTCTGCCGACATGGCCAAGCGGGACCTGACGGTGCTGCAAGCCTCCGGCATGACGGCCACGGAGATCCAGGCCACCAGCCAGGCATACGGCTTCCAGGTGGTGTTTATCGACTATGTCCAGCTGGTGGCGCCGGAGTCTGACCGGCGGGCCAACCGGCAGGAGCAGATGGCGGGCGTCTCCATGGCGCTGCACACCTTTGCGCAAAAGACCGGCACGATGGTGGTGGAGCTGGCCCAGCTGACCCGCCAGGAGCGCGCCGGCGGCTGGCGGGAGCCGGACATGCACGATCTCAAGGAGTCCGGCCAGTTTGAGCAGGACGCGGATATGATCTTCCTGCTGTTCCGGCCCAATCCCAAGGACGAGGAGCTGGACCAGGAGAAAAACCGCATCCTCAAGATCGCCAAGAACAAGGAGTACAAGCGGGGGCGCTGGCCTTTGTACTTCGATGGGGATACCCAGACATTTTCCGTGGTGACGGACACATCCGGCCACAATGTCATGCGCCGGCTGGTCAATGCCGGAAAGAAAGCCAAAGCGAAGAACGCGGCAGAGGCGCCGGGCCAGCAGCGGATCGGGGAGATCGTGGAGCTGCCGGATTCCGATGCCAAGGACCTGCCGTTTTAGGAGGACACCATGCAGATCGGAGACAAGTTGATGCTGCGGCCCACGGTGTTCGGCGGTGGGTCTGATCTGATCGACACACAGCCCAGGCCCTGCCGGGTGGTATACATCCACCCGCTGCGACGCTTTTTCGTCGTGGAGTTCCAAGCGGAGCTGACCGGCATGACCTGGAGAGAAACGAGATATTTTAACGACCGCGCCGGTGGGCGCGGGGAGGAGCAACCATGAGAACGACAGCAATTTTTAACCTCAAAGGTGGTGTGGCCAAAACAATCACCACGGCTGCCATGGCCGACATCCTGGCCACCCAATACCACAAGCGGGTGCTGGTGATCGACGCCGATGCCCAGGGCAATCTCAGCCAGTATTTCGGCGTCAGCGCCCAGGAGGGGGCCAGCACCCTGGATCTCCTCCAGGGTACCCACGAGCCGGTTTATTCCGACTGGGTGACGCCGGCCCGGCCGGACGTGGCCATCGATATCATCCCGTCGGACATGACGCTGCTGTACGCGGATGTGGATGTCTACGAGGGCCGGTTTACCTCCCGGCACTCCATGGAGGAGCTGCGTGCTTCCATCGAGGAGGATGCCCAGTCTCCGGACGAGGATGCCCGGGCGGCGGCGTATGACTACATGCTCATCGACTGCCCGCCGGCCTTTTCGGCCGCCTCCGCTGCGGCGTTGGTGGCGGCAGACGATGTGGTGATCCCCATCCGGCTGGACGCCTTTTCCACGGCCGGCATGGCGGACCTCATCACCCAGATCACCAACATGAAGCGGGTCAATCCACGGCTCCAGGTGGCGGGCGTGCTGGTGACCCAGTACACAAACACGGAGGAGTCCATCGAGGCCCTCAAATACCTCCACCAGTCCAGTTTGCCGGTATACAAGTGGCCCATCCGGCGCAGCGAGCGGGTCAGTGCCGCTACCTACGCAAGAGTGCCGCTGATCCAGTTTAGCCCCCACTGTGCGGCGGCCCGGGATTATCGGCTGTTCGTCAAGGAGTACATGGCCCAGGAGGGAGGGGACGATAATGCCGAGGAATAAAGTGGACGTGGCCGCCATCCTGGGCGGCCAGCTGGCAAAGGTGTCCGATTCGGACACGCCGGTGCGGCTGATCCCGCTGGCTCAGATCCATCCCAATCCCCGGAATTTTTACCCCAGGGTGGAAAATCTGGAGGATTTGGAGGAGAGCATCCAGGCCAACGGACTGCTGAAACCGCTGACGGTCGTCCCTGACGAGAGCGGCGGCTATCGGCTGATCTCCGGCCATAACCGATTCGCGGCCCTCCGGCGGATACACGGCGCGAAATACGAGGACGGGGTGCCCTGTCTGGTGCTCCCGGCCATGGACGAGCATGTGGAGCTGGCCGCGATCATCGAGGCCAACCGACAGCGGGTCAAGACGCAGGCCCTGCTGGCGGAGGAGGCGGAAAAGCTGACGCAGGCGTACATGGCCCGCAAGCGCGCCGGTGAGAATCTCCCCGGCCGCATCCGGGACCGTGTGGCGGAGGCCATGCAGATCTCCAAGACCAAGCTGGCCAATCTCAACGCCATCCGCAACGGCATCAAGGTGCCGGGCATCATGGCAAAATGGGAGCGGGACGAGATCCCGGAGGCCGCTGCGCTGGAGATCGCCCGGCTGCCGGTAGAGGCCCAGTACCGGCTGCTGGACTGGGTGATCGACGGGCACCACAGCTACTCCATGCGGGACGTCAAGAAGTTCGCCGTGATGTGGGGCGGCTGTCGTAAAGAGTGCCCGGAGACCGGCGGATTTTGCCCCCATGCCCAGGATATCTATGACCAGGATTTCCACGGAGGCGTGTGGCACGGCGCCGGCTGCTGCCAGCAGTGCAACAAGAAGGACACCTGTCCGGCGGCCTGCAGCTTTGCCCGGCCACACGAGCCGGAGGAGGGTGCGGGCGGCATTGCCCCGCCTCCCAAGCTGGAAAACCGGGTGGAGGACACACACGAGACCTGGAGCCAAAAGAGGGAGCAGTTCTCTGCCCGACTGCGGGAGCTGCGAGAAAAGACCGGCATGGACCGACAAGCGTTTGCTGACTCAATCGGCCAATACAAAGCAACATATTCCGCATGGGAAAACGGCAATCTGCCAGGCTCGGACGCATTTCCACGCTTGGCAAAGGCCCTGGGTGTCAGCACGGATTACCTCTACGGCCTGACCGATGACCCCGATCCCCGGCACGCTCCCGCGCAGTGGCAGCCCCTGGACGAGGCCCACTGGCCAGCGGACGAGCAGCTGGTAATCCTGGCTTTTAATAACGGACTGGGAGAAATGTGCTATGCAACTGCCCGCTGTGTGGGCGGCTACCATGACATTTATCCGTTTGAGGATACGGATGTGGGCTGCGAGCTGAACGAGCCGTCCCACGGCGATTACGAGGCGGGCTACTGGTGGATGCCGCTGCCGGAAAAGGAGGAGAGACCCAATGCTTGACCAGAAAAAGAACTTTATTGCCAAGACGTTCTCCCGCTGCGTGGCGGAGATGTGCCCGGGGGTGGTCAGGTTGGAGTATCACCTCCACGACAACGGCGACGAGGTGGTCATCATCCGCTGTGCAAACGGCTCCACCCGCAGGGTGGACGTCACCGGCCTGGAGCTCCAGGAGTCCGTGGAGACCATCCTGGAGGAGCTGGGCCGGGAGGTGGCCTGATGGCGGAGATCGTTGTTTGGCAGGATGGCCGCCCCAAGTGCCGTTACATAGGCTGTGTGCCGACGCCGGAGGAGCAGCGCTCCCTCCGGCGAGGTGGCTGTGAGATCCGGGTGAACGGAAAGGTCGTCAAAGCCAACATCAGGGAGGAGACCAATGACACGACATAACTATACCGGCCGGGAGCGCCGGCAAAAAGCGGCAGCGCGGATCGCCCTGGCGGTGTGGCTGGTGGCTGTCCTGGCCCTGCTCACCGTCACGGCCAGGGCGGTGGGGCTGTGAGAGACAAGCCCATGCCGCCGTGCCGGGAGTGCCAGCGCCGGGCGCCCGGCTGCCATAACAAAGATACCTGCCCCGCCTGGGGCAGGTATCAGGCCGCTCTGGAGGAGCATCACGCGGCGGAGCGTGCTCGCATCGACCGGGAGCGGATCTACAACGACTATGCGGTAAACCGGCGGAAAACCCGCCGCAGGAGAGAGGGGGAGCGTAATGCTCAATAAAATCATGCTCATGGGCCGCCTGGTCCGGGACCCGGAACTGCGCCACACGGGGAGCGGCACCGCTGTGGCCTCGCTGACACTGGCCGTGGACCGGGACTACAAGTCCCAGAGCGGCGAAAAGGAGACGGACTTCATCGACATCGTGGCCTGGCGCAGCACGGCGGAGTTTGTCTGCAAGTATTTTACCAAGGGCCGTATGGCTGTGGTGGAGGGCCGGCTCCAGGTCCGGGACTGGACAGATAAGGACGGCGGCCGTCGCCGCAGCGCCGAGGTGGTTGCGGAGAACATCTACTTTGGAGACTCAAAGAGGACGGTGTCAGATTCGGACACGCGCCAGGCCGGGGAGATCACGGAGATCCCTGAGGGCGAGGAAGGGGAGCTGCCGTTTTGATGGAGCGGAATCAATTGCTTGCCGCCCTGCGGAGGATGCAGGTGGAGACCGGGAGCCTGGTATGCCTGGGCTGTGGACAGGAGCATAACTGCGGCGTCCATGGCTGTGCCATTATCCGGGAGGTGGTGGAAGCTCTGAGTGAGACCCCTAAGTGGATCAGCTTGGCGGACCAGCGTCCTAAGCCCGGCGTCTGGGTATTGGCGTGCTGCGGGCCGACTGTTTGCGAAGCGTACACCGATATCAACGGGTATTTCCACCGTATCCCTCAGGAGCATTGGCCCGGTGAGGACAGCCCGTACCCCGTTACCCATTGGATGCCGCTGCCGGAGCCGCCGGAGGAGGTGCGTGGGAATGAAACTTGAAGATGCCACCAAGGAGGAGCTGGTCTGGTGGATCAAGGAGCACTCCTTTACGCTTTCCTTTCGGCCTAGTGAGTTTGAGGCCGATATTATGCGGCACCGGCATGACGTGTACATGGAGAAAGCTGATAAATGCGGAGAGCAGTATGACGAGGCTTTGAAATCCTATCAGACGTTGTTGACCCCTTATCTGGGAAAGCCGCTGGGGCTGCTCCCCAAAGATGTGCTCGACCAGGGCGCAAGGTTGGAAAAGACTATGAACGCCGCGCAGCGGGAACGGCTGCGGCTATTAGGCCTTGCCAACAAGTGCATGGACCGGGTGCTGGGGGCGATGGATGGAGGTGGGGCTGATGCCTAAACAATCCGGCTATCTCCAACGACAGGCGGCCCGGGAGCAGGCCATCATTGACGCCGTAGATCAGACAGCCCGGCAGCTGATGCTGGACACGCTCCAGATCACGCTTCACACGGAGTATGGCTGGGGCTTTGACCGGATCAAGGCCCTCAGCGAGGCATGGGCCAAGGTGTACAACCAGCTCCACGGAGCGGTGGAGCGGGGACCGGAGCAGGACGTGGCCCAGGAGCACCTGGACCGGGCCCTGCTGGAGATCATGCGGGGAAAGCAGGAGCTGATCCCGTTCCCAGAGAGGTATCCTTATCTGAGGGAGATCAGATATGGCAAATAAGATTAATCTGTTATCTCCCAATGACCTAAACCATCTGCGGCAGGCCATGGAGGACCGGCAGGAGATCTCCCTGACCCGGACGCTGGGCGATGTGTTGGTGAGAGCCGGCACGTCGCCGGCGCCAGCTGTGTGGGGCTGTGACATGCTGGTGCGGCTGGAGCGCCGTGAGGGAGGGCTGTACAGCAGCCAATATTTCCGCAGCGTAGAGGAGATGATGCGGTACATATGAGTGCAGTTTGGTATTGCACCCGCCAAAGAGCGGGACCGCTGGTTAAGGAGTGCCGGGCGCTGCGGCCCAGATTCTCGCCCCAGGATGACGCATACGCCCGGAGCGAAAAGGCGGAATTTCGGCGACGGTACCGCTCGGCTGTGTGCCGGACTCCGGTGGATCGTCTGGAATTGTGCCTGGCGCTTTTCGGCTTTGAGGGCACGCACTATGAGTGTTCCTTTGACGAGGAGCATCTGCCGGCGCGGTTCGGTGGGGTGCGCAAAGTGTTGAGTGCGTTTTTCAAACGGTGCAAGCGGTGGCGGCACAATCAACCGTTTGATTACGTGTATGCCATCGAGTACGGTTCGCAGCATTGCCGCTACCATGTCCATCTTGTCCTGCGGGACAGTGAGTTCTCACCGGCGGAAGTGCGGTACCTGTGGCGGCAGGGAGAGGTGCAGGACTTCCCGGTGCTCCTCAAGCACGGAGGATACCGGAGACTTGCCAAATATTTCAACAAGGAGCCATCTGACGGGTGGTTCCTACCGCTGGGCCGGCACAAGTGGAGCTGCAGCCGTACCCTCACCGCCAAGCTGCCGGAGCCGGAGATCTGGGAGGATAAATCCGGTGTGATCCACTGCCCGCGCTGCACACTGTGGGCCAGCTCGCTGGACGGGCCGCAGAGCTTCAGCAATGAGTTCGGCAGCTACTATTATCACTCCTGGATCGTGCCAAAGAAAAACAGCGCTTTATATTTAGAATAAGATTTCAATACTTGTAATCTAGTTGGTTTTTGTGGACATCCGAAAGAAAGTGAGGAAAGTGCATTGCAAAAGATGGAACGGCGTGATACACTTGCCGTAAAGGATGGATGGCTTACCTGTCCCAACTGCCACCGCAACCACAAGCTGCTGCGGATCGACAAGGACACGGAAGCGACGGGATTGCCGGTGTACTGCCGGGACTGCAAGGCCGAGATCATCCTGGATATCGAAAGAGGCCGGAGCGTTAAACGCCGGAGCCCATGATCGCCCATTGCGGGTTTGGTCATTGGCTCCGGCGTTTTTTGTTTTGCCCGGAGGTGATAGCCCGATGGCACAAAAGCCGCTGAGGCCGTGCCGGTACCCAGGATGCTGCGTCCTGGTGCCGGATGGATACTGCGCAGCCCATAAGCCCAAGGACAGCGATCGGCGCAGCGAGGCGTCCAAGTCCTGGCACTGGATGTACCTCACGCCGGAATGGATAAACGATCTGCGGCCCGCGCAGCTTCTGCGGGAGCCGTTCTGCCGGGAGTGTGCCAGGCGGTACCCGCCGGGAGACCCGCGCCGACGCACCCGGGCCACGGATGTGGACCACATCGTCCCACACAACGGGGACTGGGCTGTGTTCACGGATCGTGGAAACTTGCAGAGCCTTTGCCACGCCTGCCACAGCCGTAAGACCATGGCGGAAATCCGTGGAAAAAGCGAGACTTTGCGGAGCCGGTACCGGGGACGATAGGGCGCAGCTTTGGGCGCATGCGCATGGCGCCGCGCCTGCGCGGATGCGCGGAGGGGATTCCTTGCGGGACCCGCCCCGGGGTCAAAAAAGTTTTGCCCGGACGGCGCAAGACCGCATGCCCCCCTCCGCGCGAGAAATTCTCCCCACGGGGAGTGTGCGGAAGGCTGCGAGGGTGCTGCAAATATGGATCCTGCGCTGCGACTGTGCAGCGGTGTCAGAATCGGACACGAGGAAAGGAGGGGTGGTATGCCCGGAAAACGACAGCCCACGGCGGTGGTGGAGGCCAACGGCCGCAAGCACCTGACCCAGGCTGAAATAGACGAGCGTCTGGACCGGGAGGTCCATGTGCCGCCCCCGGACGCGGCGGTCCCGCCCAAGTGGCTGCCCAAGCGGCTCCACGAAGAATACCATGAGATCGGCGAGATCCTGCGTGCGGCCGGATTGTATGCCGAGCTGGACCGGGACGTGCTGGGGCAGTACTTTCTCTCCCGGGAGCGATGGCTCCGGGCTGATAAGCGGGCCGGGGCGGCCATCCGGGCGGGGGACGAAAAACTGGCCCGGGAGTGGACCGGCGTCCAGGGCACTTACTTCAAGCAGGCGCGCCAGTGCGCCGAGGCAATGGGCCTCTCTGTTACCGCCCGGTGCAGGATCGTGGTGCCCTCTGCCATCCAGAACGCTGCCAAAGCACCGGCCGGGGAAGAGGCGGACGAGTTCACCCGGCGGCTGCGGGCACGGCAGGCGGCGGCTTTGGCAGAGGCGGAATAACCCATGCCGGTAAGATCCAGCGTGTTCACGGACCGGGAGGCGGGAGAGTTCGTCTGCCAGTTTATCTCCCGGCTGCCTACCACGGACACCGGCAAGAATTTCTCGCTCTATGACTGGCAGCTGGACGCCCTCATGCAGTTTTACAGCACCATGGAGTCGGACGAGGATACGGGAGAGGCTCTGCGGAAGTACTGGTACCTCTACCTGGAGATCCCAAAGAAAAACGGAAAGAGCGAGCTGGCGGCGGCCCTGGGGATCTACCACCTGTTCGCAGATGGCGAGCTGAACGCGGAGGTTTATATCTGCGCGGCGGATAAGGACAACGCCTCTATCGTGTTCAATGATGCCGTGTATATGCTGACCACGGCGCCTTGGACGGCCAAGATGATCGCCCGGAGCGAGCTCAAAATCATAGAATCCCGGAAGCGGGTGGAATACCGCCAGCGGGTCAGAACCGGGAACGGCGGATACAAGTGGATCGTACTGGGCGTCATGGCGGTGCTTTCGTCCGAGTCGTACAGCAAACACGGCTATAAGCCCAGCTGCGTGATCTTCGACGAGCTCCATGCCCAGCCCAATCGGGACCTGTGGGAAGTCATGACCTTCGGCGCCGGCTCCGGCCGCCGTCAGCCGGTCTGGATTGTACTGACCACTGCCGGCGATGACCCGGACCGCTGCTCCATCGGCTGGGAGATCCACGAGAAGGCCGTGGGCGTCCGGGATGCCCGGCGGCTGCGCAAGATCCTGGACGAGGGCGGAGATCCCCGGCAGGTCCTTTCCCTGCGGCATGTGTCTGACGAGGACATGCCGCAGGCCCAGAGCGATCTTCTGGAGCGGGATCTTCCCAACTGGCTGCCGGTGCTCTACGGCCTGACCGCCATGTTCGGCGACGACCCGGACGATCTCAAGGACATCGACATCTGGGACGAGGCCCTCTGGTACCTGTGCAATCCGTCCCTAGGCAAACACCTGAAGCTGCGCACGGTGCGGCTGGAGGCCATGGAGGCCCGGCGCAGCGAGGCGGGAGAAAAGCTCTTCCGCTGGCTGCGGCTCAATCAGTGGATCTCCGTCAAGTCGGTGGGGTGGATCGCCCTGACCCTTTATGACAAGACCCAGTGCGGACCCAGCAAAAAGGCGGAGCGGGAGGCGTGGGTGATGGAACACCTGGCCGGAAAGCTCTGCTACGGCGGCGTGGACCTCTCTACCAGCAAGGACCTGACGGCCTTTGTGCTGCTGTTCCCGCCCCAGCCGGGATTGGAGACGGCGGTGCTGCTTCCGATGATCTGGCGGCCTGGAGGCACGGCAGAGGAGGCCGAGCGGCGGGACCACGTCCCATACCGGGACTGGGCGCGAGCGGGGTTCCTGGCCCTCTGTGACGGGGACATCATCAACTACACGGACGTGGAGGATGCCATCCGGTGGGCGCGGGAGACCTTTGACCTGCGCATGGTGGGCTTTGACCCATACCTGAGCCGGACGATCACCCAGCGGCTGGAGCCTATCGTGCCTGTTGTGGAGATCCCCCAGGATCTTAAAAACCTGTCGCCGGCCATGAAGGAGACAGAGGACCTTATGATCCGGCACCAGCTGCTCCATGTACACAATACCTGCTTCCGCTGGACGTTTGGCAACGTGCGCTGCTATGTGGACGGCAACGGCAACTGCAAGCCGATGAAAAACAAATCCACCGGACGTATCGACCCCACGGTGGCCTCCATCATTGCCATGGCGGTGTGGATGATCGACCGGAATCAAAAGCCGGATCTGGCGGAGGCTATGGCGCGGCCGGGATTCAGCTTATAGCGTGTCCGAATCGGACACAGGAAGGAGATCCATGAAGGCATTGAAAGACGGGGTGGCGGCCTACGCCACGGAGCTAATGATGGCGGCCGGGGCGGCTCTGGTGAGCCTGGGCGCCGGGATGATCTATCTGCCGGCCGGCGTCATTGCCGCAGGCACCTTTTTGCTGGCGGGGGCCGTTCTCAGCTGCCTGGGAGGTGGTAAGGCATGAGCATCCGCGATGGACTGCGGGCGGTGGCCCGGTCGCCTTCCGGCATGCGCAACGCCGTGACGGTCAGCTCCCTGACAGCGGCCGGATATTCCCCCGCTGCAGCAGATACCAGCGAGACGGCAGCCAGAAAGCTCAGCGCCGTGGACCGGTGCATTGAGATCCTTTCGGACTCTATGGCCAAGCTCCCCACCTACTGCGTGGACCGTGTGACCCGTGAACGGGTGGACCTGCCGATTTTGCGGCTGCTCAACGTCCGGCCCAACGAGGCCATGACGCCGTCCGTGCGGAAAAAGCTGCTGGAATCCAGCCGCCTGGCCCGTGGCAACAGCTATGACTGGATTCGGCGGGACCCCTATACGGCGCAGATCGTGGAGCTGATCCCCCTGCCCGGGGAGCTGGTCTACACCTGGCGGGACACTGCCGGGCATGTATGGCACAATGTGCGCGATCCCGTGGCCGGCAGTGTGTTCACGCTCCCCGATGCCGATGTCAACCACTACAAGGGCGCGTCCCGCGATGGAGTGAACGGCATTTCTGTGCTGCAGCGGGCGGCGGAGGTCATTACTGCGGCCAGGGCAAGGCAGCAGCATGACTTGCGCTATTACGAAAACGGAGCACAGCCCGGCGGCGTGCTGCAGACACAGGCGGATCTTTCCGGCCGGGTACAGGACCCCGAAAACCCGGACAAGATGATCGGCCGGAAGGATCTCCTGCGGCGGGAGTGGGAGCGGATTCATGCCGGGCCTACCAATGCAAACCGTCTGGCCATCCTGGACTACGGCCTGGAATACAAGCCTGTGAGCCTCACCAACAAGGATGCCCAGTTCATTGAGAGCCAGGAGGTAGCCATCCGGGACATTGCCCGGTATTTCGGAATCCCCCTCTACAAGCTCCAGGAGGGCAAGCAGGCATACAGCTCCAATGAGCAAAACGCCATCGAGTACGTGGTCTCCACCCTGCACCCCATCGTTACCCAGTACGAGGAGGAGCAGACCTGGAAGATGCTGTTCACCGATCAGATCTCTGCCGGCCTGGAGCTGCGGATCAACATGATGGCGGAGCTGCGGGGCGACAATGCCGCCCGCAGCGCCTGGTACAAGAACATGCGGGAGATCGGCGTCTTTTCTGTCAACGACATCAACCGGCTGGAGGATATGCCGGATGTGGAGGGCGGAGACGAGCGTCTGGCCTCACTGAATTATGTGCCCCTCTCCAAGTGGGTGGAGCTGAGTTTGAACCGAAACGGAGGAACGACATGAGAGTGACCCTGAATGGCATCGTGTCCTCGGACGAGGACCGGTGGATCTATGAGTGGTTTGGGTACCGGGCTTTCTCCCCGGAACAGGTGCGGGACGCCATTGCCCAAAATCCCCAGGGAGAGGAGCTGGTGCTGGAGATCAACTCTCCCGGCGGCTCTGTCTTTGCCGGCAGCGAGATGTACAGCATCCTGCGCAGCTGCTCCATCCCCACACGGGCGGAGATCCAGAGCCTTGCAGCTTCTGCCGCCAGCTATCTGTGCCTTGGATGCGGCACGGTGGCCATCTCCCCGGTGGCGCAGATGATGATGCACCTGCCCAGTACTACCACGGAAGGAGACCGTACGGAGCACCAGCGATCCATCGGTATGCTGGACGCCACCCGGGAGGCCATCCTCAACGCCTATGAGCTCAAGGCCAAAGGCAAGAGTGACCGGGCGGAGCTGCGGCGGATGATGAGCACGGAGACCTGGCTCACCGCCCAGGACGCGCTGGACCATGGCCTGGTGGATGAGATCCTGGGCCAGGAGGACGGGCAGACCATGCGTCCCGGCAGCCTGGCCAACGCCTTTGGCCTGCCGGATATCACCGCTCTGCGGGCAGCCTACGACCGGGCAAATCCATCGGCACCGCCGGAGCGCAGACCTCAGAATACCGGAACGGACTGGCGGCTTGCTGCCCGTCTGGACCTGGAAAAAAACAGATTTTGATTGGAGGACAAAACAATGAAGCAGAAGCTCTACAACCTCATCAACCAGCGCGCCGGCCTGCTGAAAAAGGCCGAGGAAGCTCTGGATGCGGGAAACAAGTCCGAGTACCAGAGCCTCATGGAGCAGATCCACAATCTCAACGCCGAGATCAAGGACGTGCAGGCCCTGGTTGACGAGCAGGACCGTCAGATGATGGCGGCTCCCGGCCCCACCGGATCTGAGCTGGAGGACATGGCCCACGAGCGTGTCTCCGCACTGATGCGGGGAGACAGCGTGACCTTCAGCGCCACGGAGGTGCGCCGGGCCATGAACCAGATCACCCTGGCCACGGGCACCATCGTGGAGCCCACTGGCGCCGGCTCCACCATCCACGATCCTCTGGGCAATGTGGTCCCTTCCATCGTAGACCGGGTGCGGGTGATGGACATGACCGGCATGGGCGCCTTCCAGGAGCCCTATGTGATTACGGAGCTGGATGCCAAGGGCGGGAAGGTGAGCGAGACGGCCGGCACGGCCCGCACGGCCTCCACCGATCCCACCTTCGGCGTGGCGGAGATCAAGCCCTATGAGCTGAGCGTGACCTCCTATGTGGACCGCAATATCGCTCGCCTGTCTCCTGCCAGCTACTACGACAAGATCTCCGGCATGGCCATGCGGGCCCTGCGCCGGAATCTGGCGGCACTGATCGTCAACGGCGATGATCCTTCCACGCCCACGTTCTTCGGCATTACCAATGCAAAAAACAAGGCTGCTGCAAACATCTTTGCTGAGGCTTCCCTGGGCAGCGCCATTGACGTGAATACCCTGGACACCCTGTATTTTGCTTACGGCAGCGACGAGGCCATGGGCGCCGGTGCCCGGCTGCTGCTGACCAAGGCAAACCTGAAGGCACTGGGCGCTCTGCGGGGCACCAACGAAAAACGCCGCCTGCTGACCATTACCCCTGACGCCACCAACCCCAACAGCGGCGTCATTACCGACGGCGGCGTGGTGCTGCCCTACGATCTGGTGAAAGCGGTGGGCGACACCAAGATCCTCTACGGTGATCCGTTCAACTTCGAGGTGGGCCTGTTCGGCGATTACACCATCCGGATCGATGAGTCCGTCAAGGCGGTGGAGCGGATGTATGCCATCCTGGGCGACGTCTTTGTGGGCGGCAACCTGATCGTGGACAAGGGCTTCGTGGTAGGCACCATCGGCGGCTGATGCCGGAGGTGAGTCATGGATGATGCGGTAAAAGCCCGCCTGATGGCCTACTGCCGGATCGACACCCTGGAGGATGGGGAGGAGCTCCTCCTCCAGGGGCTCCATGACGCGGCGGTGAGCTACATGACTCAGGCGGGCATCCGGGAGCCCCAGGAGGGGACGCCCCGGCGGGCGCAATACGACTTTTGTATCTGCGCCCTGGTGCTGGACGGCTACGACCGGCGGGGCGCTCAGACGGAGGGCAGCGTCAGCGATAACCCCGTGCTCCGCCGGATGCTCACCCAGCTCAAGCTGACGGAGCTGCCGGTGTCCGATTCTGACACATGAGCATGGCCCCGCCCGGAGTGTTCCGGGCGGGGCTAGGGAGGAACGAGCTATGGCAAGTATCAACGCAGGAGATCTCCGGGAGCGGATCGGGGTCTTGAATCTTCAATTCCAGGAAGAAAACGATCAATACCAGTGGACCGAAAGCCGGAGACTCTGGGCTGACGCAGAACTGGACACCCGCAGCAATTTGTTTTCTTCCGTGGGAATCGGCGCCAGGGGTGTGACATTTGTGATTCGGAACCATTCCGGCCTGACCCTGCACGACGCGTTTTCCTGGCACGGGCAGCACTGCTTCCTTACGGCCATCCTGCCCCATGAACATCCCGGGTATCTCACGGTCAAGGCGGCGCTGGTGGAAGTGAGGACATGCCGGAAGGATGCGGATCTGACGCCTGCCGGCGGCATCTTCCCCGGCATCCTGACGGAGAAGTATGTGAAGCATGAGGAGCCGGATCTCCATTCCGAAGTGACCACCGACTATGTGCTGGTGACGCCCAAGACGATTTCCCTGGTCCCCGGCAGCTGGGTCACGGTGGACGATGCATTTTACCGGGTACAGGTCCCCCATCTGCTGGACCCGTACAAAAACGAGTATGAGATCCGGCGCAGGGAGGACTGCTGATGGAGCGTCAGTGGTTTGACAAACAAGACTGGGATGCCTTCTGGCGGTTCTGGGAGGAGGCCATCCAGCGGATCCCGGACCTCAAGCGGGAAGCCCTGGAAGCCATGGGCAAGGCCGTGCTGCAGGAGGTCCGGGAACAGATCCCCCGCAGAGGCGTCCACGACCCGCAGGGCCGTGTGGCCCGCTGGCAGGAGATGCGTATGGGCAGCAAAGGCGGCTATGTGGCCGTCTCCCCGTCGCCAGATGAAATCGTCCAGGTGACCCGGTTTGGAGAAAAGACCACCTCAAAGGATGCGACCCGCTACTTGGAACGGGGGCATGGGATTCCAACGCCCAGCGGTCGGGCCCGGCGCTGTGTGCCCCGAATCGCCAGCCATCGGACATATGTCCCGGGACGGATGTTTTACAGCTGGGCCAAGCAGGACGCCCAGAAGATCGCCCTGGAGGAAGCCAACCGGGCCATGGATCAGTTGACGGACATTTTTGCGGATTATCTGGTGGAGGGATGAGACGATGACGATTACCCCGAATATGATTCTGGAATCCCTCCATAAAAGGTTGGAGGAGACGTTTCCGGGGGAGCCTGTCTACGACAATCTGACGCCCCGTGATTTCCAGCGGCCCAGCAATCTGCTGGAGCTGGAGCGGATGGACCTGGATTCCCAGAGCCTGGGTATGGCGGCGGTGAGCCTGCGATACCAGTACAAGATCACCACGTTTGTGGAGACCGACGCGGTGCACGCTTCCCATCTCCCTGCCCTGGACATGCGGGGCATGATGATCCTGGGAATGCTGGGGAGCGGATATGTAAAGGTGGGGGACCGTGCACTGAAGGTGGCCGCCTGCTGGGCGGACAGCGGCCTGTACGACGCGGTGGAGGTCCACCTGACGCTGTCGCTGACCGTGGATCGGGCAGACTTCCAGCCGGCGGAGCTGCTGCCCATCATGCAGGAGCTTTCCACAAAAACCATCACAAGTAAGGAGGAATTGTAAATCATGAGCAATTTGACCATGCCCACGTTGACTGTGGCATTCAAGCAGCGGGCCAGCACTTCTGTGGCCAGAAGTCAAAAAGGCGTCGTGGCCCTTTTGATCCGGGACGCCGCGGCGGACGATGCGGATCTCAAGTATACCCTGACGTCCGCAGCGCAGATTCCCCAGACGCTGGGGACTGCCAATCAGGCCGCCATCCGACGGGTCTTCCTGGGGAACGGGAATCCCCCCAAGAAGGTGCTGCTGTACGTCATGGGGGCCGAAGACACCGTTACGGCGGAAGCGGCGGCGCTGACCTGGCTGGCCACGCAGAAGTTCGACTATTTGGCCGGACCTGACGATCTGAGTGCCGAAGAGGCAGGAGCCATCAAGACCTGGCTGGTGAAGGAGCGCAGTGACAATTGCGCCATCTACAAGGCGGTGCTGCCGGAACTGGCGGCGGACAGCGAGGCCATCGTGGACTTCTCCGCCTCCGGCATCCTAGTGGACGGCGAGACTTTTACCGCTGCCGGCTACTGTGGTCGGATCGCGGGGCTCATCGCCGGTACGCCCATGACGCAGTCCATCAGCTATGCGGCGCTGCCGGAGGTGGAGGATATTGACCGTAAGACACAGGCGGAACTGGACGAGGCGGTGGGCGAGGGCAAGTTGGTCCTCTTTCACGACGGCGAGAAGGTCAAGTGCGGCCGGGGCGTCAATTCCCTGACTACCGTCACCGGCCGCAGCGACGTGTGGAAAAAGATCAAGATCGTGGAGATCCTGGACATGATCCAGCAGGACATCCGGCTGACCATTCAGGACAACTACATCGGCAAGGTCTCCAACAGCTACGACAACAAGCTCCAGCTGGTGACGGCGATCTCTGTTTACCTGCAGGCCCTGGCAAAGGACGGCCTCATCGAGGACGGCTTCACGGTAGGCATCGACGTGGACGCCCAGGACGCCTGGCTTCAGGAGCAGGGCGTATCCACCGTGGATATGAGCGAACAGGAGATCAAGGAGGCCAATACCGGCACCCATGTGTTTTTGCAGCTCTTTGTGACGCCCATCGACGCCATGGAGGATGTTGCCGTGGTTATCTATCTCTAAAAAGGAGGCACTTTATGGCTTTGGAAAGCGCGGCCCGTGTGATGAACGGGACATTCGGCCAGATCTGGGAGGACGGAACGGAGATCGCGGAGGTTTCCGCCTTTCAGCTGAAGGTCACCAACAACTTTGATAGCATCAATCTTTGCCGGCAGATGGCCGAGGACCGCAAGCTCATCGGCGTGAAGATCACCGGCTCCATGACTCTGCACAAGGTGTACACCCGGGGGGCGGATGCG
Source organism: uncultured Oscillibacter sp. (assembly GCA_900548505.1). GTDB lineage: Bacteria > Bacillota > Clostridia > Oscillospirales > Oscillospiraceae > Oscillibacter. Next base: position 34,909 of record URKI01000019.1, read on the forward strand.
GTGACCGCCGCACTGGCAGGCCGGGACCTGCGCAAGACCCTGGTGGGCAAGCTGGCGGACCCGGACGCCTACGGCGCCGAGCGGGTGGCCGCCTACGGCGTCAGCTACGATGAGCAGACGCTGATGGACTGGGCGGCAGCCAAGTCCGGCAGCATCACCATTCCCTTCCAGGCCACCGGCGTGGAGTATCTGGACAAAGTGGAGGCGTAAGAGATGGCGGCGGAAGAAAAGACGGGCGTTCTGGATATCCTGCTGGGAATGCAGACCCCCGACATGCGAAAAGCCCTGCCGGAGAAGCGTTTGGAGATCCCCCGGCTGTCTGAGGCCGTCGGGCGGCCCGTGGTATTCACTCTGCGGGCGCTGACCTATGACAAAGTGCGGGAGATCCAGGACAAGCCCCGGAGCGAGCAGGCCTTGTATGGCGTCCTGTACGGTTGCGCGGACCCGAGCTGGAAGGATAGCCGGATGCTGGACCCCGAAAAGAGTATCGTCACGCCGCTGGACGCCATCAAGGCCAGGCTCATGAGCGGAGAGATCGATGAGCTTTATGGGGAGATCCAAAAACTCTCCGGATATCTGCGCAGAACGCTGCGTGATGTAAAAAACGATTAGAGGCGGGGAGCGACCCGGAGCTGACGCTCCTTTTCTACCTGTTCCACGTCCACAACTGGACGGCGGCGGATCTGCAGGACCTGTACGCCCGCCGGGATGCATGGCAGGAGCTGATCCGGGAGTTTTCCGCCTATGAAGCGGAGAAATGGCCTTTCTGGCCAAACTGGGGCCGAAAATAACGACCACCCCGCCGAGAGGCGGGGTGGTAAGCAAGATTCAAAGCAGCATCCCAAACACGGAAAGGGCGGTCAGCATTAGGGGAATCATCATAAGCGCCAGGCTGTTCCAAAAGCGGGAGCGGTCCGAGGAAGAAAGAGAAGCGTAGCTTCTCATGGTCCAGGGGAACTTCATCACGCCGATGGGCACGCATATCATTGAGATCACCAACAAGAGCATGGTCAGTGCGAACATGCTTTCTCATCTCCTCCCTGGAATGTGTTTCTCTTTTATTTATCATAGCATGAGCATCTGATCGCTGTCAATTCAGAAGGAGGAGCCTATGGCGGATTCTATCTCCATCGTCATGAAAATGAACGATGACATCAGCGGAAAACTCAAGAGCATTGCCAGCACGTCCAAGGGCGTCTCCAAGGAATTTGAGGTGCTGCAGAACCGGGCGGACGCTCTGGGGAAGCGGTATGCCGACTTCAACCAGATGTCCGCCAAAACGGCAGCGGAGGCTTTGGACGTAAAGCGGGCCATGGACGAGGCGGCAAAATCCTTCAAGAAAACGGGGGATGAGGCCGATCAGGTTCGTTTTCAGCAGCTGCGGGAAGAGTACACGGCTCTGACCGATGCAGCCAAGACCTATGCTGAAGAGGCAAAGCAAACCCAAAAGGCCATGCGGGAGACGTATGACCAGGCCCGGAAATTGGAGGATGGGGCCGGGGGCGGCAGCGGAGGATTTCTGACCTCTACGTTCGGGAAAACGCTGGGCGGGGCGCTGGCGGCCTCCGGCGTGATCCGGGAGATCGGATCCAGCCTGACCGGGGCGGCTACCGTCGGATTGGAAAGCGCCGTGGGTCAGCCCGTGGCCACCGCTCTCAACAGCACCCTCTCCGGTGCGTTTTCCGGTGCGGCCGCAGGCGCAATTGCAGGTCCTGTGGGTGCGGCCATCGGCGCCCTGGGCGGCGGTATTGCGGGCGCAATCAGCGGCGGCACCCGGATTTTTGAACAACAGGATGATGCTTTCAAGAGCTACGTCCAGAATACCTACGATACTGTTACCCAGGAGCAGGCAGATGCGCTCTCATCAGGCTCCACAATCGCGGGCAGTCGGGAGCAAACGTTGATGGCATTTGCCCAGAAACTGGGGGGAGATCAAGCGGCCGCTGATTACCTTGGTCAGGTGAAGGAGATGGCCAAGAGTACCAACTACACCTATGACCAGATTACCGGGTATTCCAAGCTGCTGCTCAACAGTTACGGCACGGATGAGACGCTGGATGTTTTGATGAAGCTCTCCGATGCCACGGCCGGTCTGAATCTCAACGGTTCTGACAATGAATTGTGGATTGCCGGTCTTTCCCGAATGCGGACTACCGGAAAAGTCACCCAGGAGTATCTGAACTACTTTTCTGAGCGGGGTCTCGATGTCTACCAGGCTTTGGCTGACGCAACAGGGGCGGACAAGAGCCGGATTGCCGATATGGTATCTGGCGGCGAGATCTCCGGCGGCATCGCTGCCCAGGCGATCCTGGATTACATCGAGAAAACCTTTGGCGGCCTGTCGGAAAGGCTGGCTGGCACCTATGACGCCATGGTGGACAATCTGGGAGACTATGAGGCAGAGCTGGATGCCGCCATGGGTGAGGGCTATAACGAGGGGCGTAAATCCGGCCTGCAGGCCCAGATGGACTGGCTTGCTGGGGAGAGCGGCGAGGCCGTGGAAGAGGCGAACCGGGCCGTCGGTGCCTGGAAGGCGGAGTTGGAGAACCAGAAGGAGCAATATATCCGGGATGCCATGGATGCCATGATGGCCTCGGATGAATACCAAACGGCCAAGGCTGCCGGTGACGCTGCCGAAATGGGGCGATTGATCATGCAGGCCAAGGTACAGGGCATGAACGACTACAATGCCAGCGAGGGCGCTCAGGAGGCCTTGGCGGCGGAAAAGGCGCTGGTGGACAATATCCGGGCGGACACCTCTTTGAACCAGGATTACTGGGACGCGGGATATGAAAAAGGACAGTGGTTCACAAAGGGTCTGGCCGCCCACATCGGAGGCTGGTCCATTCCGGAATATGAATCCCTTCCGGGAGACTGGAGCTACAACGCCGATACAGGCAACAGCAATGCATATGGCCTCAAGTATGTGCCGTATGACGGGTATCCTGCTCTGCTGCACCAGGGCGAGCAGGTGCTCACTGCAGAGGAGGCCCGGCGGAAAAGCCGCGTGGCAGCCGACAGTGTCTCCGTGACCATCACCGGCCCGGTGACGGTCCGCCAGGATTCCGACATTGATGCCATTGCCGTCCGCCTGGCGGAGGAGCTTGAGGCCAGGGCTCTGGCCTATGGAGGATAATGTGTGGACATCATTTTTTTGAACAGCAAAACCGGAGAGCAGCTGACCATGCCGGTGACACCATCGGAATTCCGTGTGGAAACCGGCCGGGCGGTGACGCAACTGGACATGGCACAGACCGGGCAGGTGAATCTGCCCGGCCTGGAGGCGCTGTTCAACGAACAGCAGACATTCCTGCTGCCGTCCTCCGCCCGGAACTATACCTCGGCAGGATATGGAGGGAACCCCTATGGGATCGTGGATACCCTGACGCGGTGGAGCCGATCCGGCGATGTGCTGCGGCTGATCGTCACAGATACGCCGGTAAATCTTCCGATCCTGCTGGCCCCTGTTCGCTACGGCGAGCAGGATGGCACGGGAGATGTCTATGTGACGCTGACCATGCGCCAGTACCGGGAACTGGCCGCGGAGACCACGGAGCAGGCGGCCACCGGAAACGCCGGGCGCACGCAGTCCCCGGAAACGAAACCCGCCGCCACCTATACCGTGGTCAGCGGCGATACCATGTGGGGCATTGCCCGGCGATATTATGGCGACGGCACCTTGGCCTGGAAGCTGGCAGCCTATAACGGCATCCCAAATGCCAACCTGATCTACCCAGGGCAGAAAGTCACCATTCCGGACAGATCCCTGTTGTGAGGTGATGAGATGGCTTTCGATGATCTTCTGAAAATCCGCACCTGGGCCAGGGACGGAAGCAAAACCTCCCATATCACGGAGCTGGTCCAAAACAAGACCTGGAGTGGGAGTTATCAGGACTGTGCCAGGAAGCTTACCTATACGGCCCTGCCCCAGGCCCTCAGCGAGCTGGGCGGCCGGGTCCGGCTCTACCATGAGGCGGACATTCTGTTTTCCGGCTCCGTATTCGCCCGGCGGCGCAATTCCCTGGAGGACGTCTTTTCCGTCACCGCCTACGACAGGGGGATCTATCTGAAGAAAAACGAGACCTACCGCAAGGTGCGCAGCCAGACGCCGGAGGCGGTGACGGCGCAGCTGTGCGCGGAATTCGGCATCCCCACCGGGACGCTGGCAGACACCGGCGTGAAGCTGTCCCGGAATTTCCTGCCGGCGACCCTGTATCAGGTGATCCAGACCATGTACACCCTGGCCTCGGAGCAGACCGGGAAGCAGTACCAGATCCGCTTCCGTTCCGACGCGCTGGAGGTGGTGGAAAAGGCCCGGGGGCCGGAGACGCTGCGGCTGATCCCGGGCAGCAACCTGCTCTCCTGCGAGAGCGGCGAGTCCATTGAAAACCTGGTGACAAGCGTGGCGGTCTACGACGAGGAATACCGCCATCTCGCCACCTATGACAGCACCCAGGGGCTGCGGGAGCTATATGGTCTCATGCAGCAGGCTATCCGTGCCAGCGACAAGGAGGACCCGGCCCAATCTGCCCGGCAGATCCTGGAGGAGAACGGCATCAAGACCACCATTACCGCAAAATGCCTGGGAAATACAAAGCTCATCACAGGAAACGCCGTGGTGGTCCATGAGCCGGTCACCGGCACGGACGGCCTGTTCTGGATCCTTTCGGACAGCCACACCACGGCAAACGGAATTTATCAAACGACGGTTACCCTGGATTTCCGCAACCTGATGGACAAACAGGAGGCGGGCAGCGTGCCGACAGAATGATGTGTCCGAATCGGACACGGGAGGAACCACATTGGATGGATACGCTCGTATTTATGAAGCCATGCGCAAAGCCGGAGACGAGGGCGCGCGGGCCGGGCGTCTCCGGCTGCGGCTGGGGACGGTAACCGCAGTCTCTCCGCTTTCCGTGGAGGTGGCCGGTACAGAGCAGGAGGCGGATCGGTTTTATATCAGCTGCCGTCTGCTGGCAGGGCATACGGAGAACATCAAGCTCACCGGCGGAGCCGGGGGCTTTACCGCCAACAGCGGTTCTCATGGGGTGTCCGTTGATCCGGGGACCGTACAGATTACCCGGCTTGTCCAGACGCTGGAGGAGCCGTTGCTGCAGGCGGGCGATCTGGTCCTCCTGCTGACGGATGACGACCAGACGTTTTATCTTATCGACAAGGTGGTGCGGGCGACATGATGAATCTTTTTCCCATCATCCAGCCGGAGGCGGAAACGCCCGTACAGGCGCAGCTCCCCCTGTGCCGGGAGGTGGCCTGGGACTTTGACCGGGGCGTTCCCGTCTATGCCGGCGGCCGTCCGGTGGAGGTCACCGGCGTGGAGGCCGTGCGGGTATGGATATGGAAGGCCCTGAAAACCGCCCGATTCCGCCATGATATTTACACCTGGGACTACGGCTGCGAGGCAGAGAGCCTCATCGGCAGAGCCTTCACCGCTCAGGTGAAAGAGAGCGAGGCGGCCCGGTATGTTCGGGAGGCCCTGGCACCCAACCCCTACATCACAGACGTCCGGCAGGTGGATGTGACCTTTCAGGATACAGGGCTGGAGATCTCCTGCCAGGTATCCACCATTTACGGAGAAGCGGAGGTAACGGCATATGTATGAAAATCTGACGGTGGAGGATATCAAGCATCGGATCCTGGAGCGGATCACCACGAATCTGCAGACCCGGGAGGGAAGCTATACCAATGACGTGATCTCTGCGGCGGCGGCAGAAATCACGGAGGTCTATCACAGCATGGACGCCCTGCTGCCCGCCTTTTATCTGGATGAGGCCAGCGGAACATACATCGACCGGCAGGCCGCTGTGGTGGGCATTACCCGGAAGCATGGTACCAAGGCCGCCTGTGCAATTACCTTCACCGGCTCCAACGGAGCCCGGGTGCCCGCCGGAACGCCCTTTTACACCACTGCCGGCCTGGCCTTTACCCTGCGGGAGACCGTGACCGTGGAGGACGGCACAGCTGCCGGCACGCTGGATGCATCGGAGGTGGGCGACCTCTACAACATCGGCGCCGGGGAGATCACCCAGACGTTGAAGAACTTCTCAGGTATCACCGGCTACACCAACGGCGAGGCGTCCGGCGGTACAGATCCGGAGAGCGATGCGTCCCTGCTTTCCCGCTATCTGGATCGTATGCGGCGAACTCCGACCTCCGGGAACCCCTACCACTACCAGCAGTGGGCCAACAGCGTGGCGGGCGTGGGTGCGTCCCGGGTCATTGCAAAGTGGGATGGCCCCGGCACGGTGAAGGTCATCCTGACGGATCCCAACATGGAGCCGGCAGCGGAAGAGACGGTGGAGGCCTGCGGGGCGTACATTGAGTCGCAGCGGCCCGTGGGGGCCGCCGTCACCGTGGAGGCCGCGAAGCCGCTGGAACTGCCTGTTTCGTCCACGGTGACCATCGACGGCACCACCACCCGGGAGGAGGTGCAAACGGCCTTCGCGGGGGCCTTGGGGGCATATTTTCGCTCGCTGGTCACCACCGCCTTTTCCCGGAACCTGGACGGGCAGCTTGACACGCTGGAGATGGAAACCTATACCGTCAGCTATAACCGCATCAGTGCCATCTTGCTGATGATCCCCGGTGTGGTGGATCACACGGCGCTGCTGGTGGGCGGCGGTACGGAGAACATCTCCGTGGCAGCGGATGCAGTGCCGGTACTGACGGAGGTGAGGGTATCGTGAGAGCACTGATTTCCCGCTATCCTGACTTCTACACAGGCTCGCCCGAGTTTGTGGATCTGCAGGATGCGCTGGAGCCGGAGGCCCTGGCGCTTTGGACGGTCCGGGACGGTTTGATGGATCAGCTGTGTGTGAATACCGCCACCTGGGGCCTTCGGTATTGGGAGCAGACGCTGGGGATCCCTGTGGAACAGGAGAAGGCGCTGGAGTACCGGCGCAGCCGGATCCGCTCCAAGCTGCGGGGATCCGGCGTCACTACGGTGGCGCTGATCGAGTCGGTGGCGGAGAGCTTTTCCAACGGCGATGTTGCCGTGACGGAGGATCCACAAGCCTGCCGGCTGGAAATCAAGTTTGTGGGGACTGTAGGGATCCCCCCCAATCTGGAGGATCTGACGGAGTCCCTGCGGGAGATCTTGCCGGCGCATTTGGCCTGGGACTATGTGATTGTTTTTAATACCTGGAACGAGACTGCGCAGCACACGTGGGATGAGCTGCGGACGCGGTCTTGGGATGGCGTGAAAGGAGAGGCATGGGCATGAGTGCGACTTCAAACCTTGGGCT
>URKI01000020.1 GCA_900548505.1 uncultured Oscillibacter sp.
AGATAGGCTCCGGTCTCGTGGGCTCGGAGATGTGTATAAGAGACAGGTGCTGGTGGTGGCAACGTCCGACCAGCCGGCCATGCTCCGCAAGCGGTGCCCTTCCGTGGCCACCGGCATTGCCGAGTATTTCCGGGACCAGGGCATGGACGTTCTGCTGATGATGGACTCCCTCACCCGGTTTGCCATGGCACAGCGGGAGATCGGCCTGGCGGTGGGAGAGCCCCCTGTGGCAAGAGGCTACACGCCCTCCATCTACGCGGAGCTTCCCAAGCTTTTGGAGCGCAGCGGCAATTTCCAAAAGGGTTCCATCACCGGTGTCTACACGGTGCTGGTGGAGGGCGACGATACCAACGAGCCCATTGCCGATACAGTCCGGGGCATCGTGGATGGGCATATCGTGCTCTCCCGGAAGCTGGCCAACAGCAACCACTTTCCCGCCATCGATATCAGTGCCAGTATCTCCCGACTCATGACAGACATCGTCTCCCCGGAGCACCGGATGCTGTCGTCCCGCATCCGGGACGTGATGGGGACCTACGAAAAGAACGCGGATCTGGTGTCCATCGGTGCCTATAAGGCGGGGACCAACCCCAAGCTGGACTACGCCCTCAGCAAGATCGACGGCATAGAGCGGTTTTTGACCCAAGGGGTGGACGAGTCGTTCACCTACGACCAGGATCTGGAGGCTATGCGAGGGCTTCTATAAAGAAAGAGTGAAAAAAGCATGAAAAGGTTTCAGTTTAATTTGGACAGCGTGCTGAATTATCGCCGACAGGTCCTGGATGGCTGCCAGGGTGAATATGCCCAGGCGCTGGACCAGGTCCGCCAGCAGGAGGCCCGCAAGGCGGATGCGGAGGACCGCTACGCCAAGCTCAATCGGGAGTTTCGGGATGCAGCGGCCGCAGGCATTACCGCGGCTGACGCCCTGACGTATGAGGGAGGTCTGCGGCTTTTGGAGCAGGAGATCGCCCGGGAAAGCCGGCTTCTGGAGGATTACCGCAGGGCTGCCGAGGAAAAGCGGGAGCAGATGATGCGAGCCCACATTGATAAAGCTGCGCTGGAGCACCTGCGGGAGAAGAAGTGGCAGGACTACAACCGAAGCGTGCAGAAGAGCGACGAGCTGTTCATCGACGAACTGGTTTCCTCCAGCCGCCGGGCTGCCGTTTGACGGCGCACAACAGGATACCATGAAAGGAGGTGAGATGAGATGACATATGCAGCACAGAGTTTGACACAGACAGCCGGCACCGGGTGGAACGTACCGGCCGCATCCTCCGGGAAAAACCCCGTTCAGGACACGGGAACGTCGTTCCAGACCCTGCTCCGGCAGGCGTGCTCGACTCACAACGGAACGGACACAGACCACACCCAGACCTCTGCGGAGGATACACAACCCCAGAAAGAGAATACGAAGGAGCGCCAGACGATCACCGTGGATCTGATGGCACTGGGGGCGGCGATGCTGGCAGGTGGAATGAGCCAGAGCCAGCCGGAGACCACCTGTACGGCCGCCGGGGCGCAGGTGCAGACCGTCCAGGCCGCTGTGGAACTGATCGCTGCCGGTACAGACATCGGCGTGACAGCGGGTACGGCAGATGCTGCGGCATCGGGCCTGTCCGATCAGGCGGCGGTGTCTCCAACGGCACAGCCCGCCGCCGATACGGTACAGGCTGTCCCCGCGGCAAAGCCCACTGCCCCGGCCGTGCAGGCTCCCGAGGAGGGAACGGCGCAGCAGAACAGTTCTGCTGAAGTCGGAGACGGCACGCTTGCCGCGTCCCGGGACCGGCAGGACGGACAAAGTGACCGGCGGGAGGCTGTGCAGGTGACAGACCGCACCGGTACCTGGCAGGCGCCGTTGTTCCCTCAGACAGAGCAGATGCCGGTGAAGGTGGGCGAGAGCGTCATGGTAGATACCGCCGCGCCCCCGGCCCAACTGGAGCAGTCCCTGGGAAAAGCGCTGGAACGCGGACTGGAAAACGGGGAGCAGCACCTGGAGATCCGGCTCTCGCCGGAGCACCTGGGCACGGTGACAGCGGCATTTGACCGCACCCCGGAAGGCGCGCTCCATGTGGTTTTGCGGGCGGAGAATCCTGAGGCAGCCAAGCTGCTGGAAGATCACGCCGGTGCCCTGGGACTGCTGCTTCAGGACGGGAATCACGGACAGGTCCGCGTGGAGGTCCCACAGCCCCGGCAGGACCAGCAGTCCTGGCAGCAGCAAAATCAGGAGGGCGGACGCCAGCAGCAACAGCAACAGCAGCGGCACGCGCCCCAACAGGACGCCGAGGCGTTCCTCCACCAGCTGCGGCTGGGCCTTGTGGATGCAGGGACGGAGGAGATCATGTAAGGAAGTGAACGAAAACCATGAGCAGTGAGTTTATGCCTCTTTCGCTGGACACGCGCTACGCATCCGGAACCTACGCATCCGACAGCAGTGGCGTGTCGAAGGAAGAGCTGGAGAGTATGGGCTATACCGTCAGCGATCCCAGTGAGGATCTGGGACTGAGCTTTACAGACTTCCTGCAGCTGATGGTGGCGCAGATGCAGAACCAGACCATCGACAGCGCTGCCGACCCCTCGGATATGGTGAACCAGCTGGTGCAGATGTCCGTGGTGCAGATGATGAATACTGTAAAGACTGGCCTGGACAACCTGACGGCTGCCAGCACGATGACCTATGCTGCCTCCCTGGTAGGCAAAACGGTCACTGTGGGAACGTATGACGATGAGGGAAATGTACAGGAGATCGTGGGCACGGTCACTGGTACCGGGACCTATCAGAATACGCCGGTGATCTTCGTCAATGACCAGATGTATCCCCTCAACAGCATCATGGCGGTGGGGACGCTGCCGCAGGTCCCCGATACGGGAGACGGAGACGGTACACAGACCGGCGGAGATACGCAGCCTGGCGAGGGAGATTCCCAGGCCGGAGCAGAGGCCGCCCAGGCTCTGTGAAAAACCAAAAGGAGGGATTCCGATGGTCGGATCGGTCCATTCACCGGTTCCGGGCTCCACGGTGCCGGGCGGCACCGGACGCAGCGCGGCCGCGGCGGATGGCAGCTTTGGCGCGGTGTTCCAAAAGGAGCTGGAGCAGGCACGGGCAAAGACGGTGGAATTTTCCAAGCATGCATTGAGCCGGGCGGAGGAGCGGGGGATCACACTGACGCCCACACTGCTGGACCGGCTGAACGATTCCGTGGAACGGGCGGAGGCCAAGGGGGCCAAGAACATCCTGGCCCTGGACCAGAGCCTGGCGTTTATCGTCAACATCCCCCATGGACGGGTCATCACCGCTTTGTCGGAAGACGAGATGAAAGAGAGTATTTTTACCAATATTGACGGCGCCGTGTTCCTGTGAGGCACAGAGGGCAGGACCGGAAGGAGGCTCTGGGGACCGCCGGAATGACGGTTTCCCGGCGGCGTACGTTTTTGAAGACTAAGATAAGGAGCGAAATATACCATGTCTATGACAGGAGCAATGAGCGCGGCCATTTCCGGCATGAAGACACATATGCAGGCGCTCAACGTTGTGGGCAACAATATTGCCAACGTCAATACATACGGCTATAAAGCCCAGCGGGTCACGTTCAAGGAGAGTATCTACAATACCCTCAGCGCCGGTTCCGGTGCCACGACCACCACCGGCGGCACCAACCCCCAGCAGATCGGCTATGGCTGCAGTGTGGGCACCATCGACCTGGATATGTCCACCGGCGATCTGAGTCCCACGGGTCTGTCCACGGACTGCGCTATCAAGGGTGACGGTTTCTTCCTGGTGGGTGCCAAGGGCACGGACATCGACAATATGGACAGCGTCAAGGGGCTGTCGCTGACCCGGGTGGGCAACTTTGAGTTCCGGGACGGATACCTGGTGGACAAGACCAGCGGCAGTGTGGTCTACGGCTTTTTGACCAGCGCCCTGACCGACCCCACTGCGGGCGGCGATGCAGGAACTACCGTGGGCAACACCAGCACGGCACTGGTGCCCATCCGGCTGCCCATGAAGTCCACTGCCGCCGATACGCTGGGTGACGCCGTGTACGTGGGCGTGGACAATGACACCGGCAAAAACGTGGACCCCACCACGGATGTGGACGGCTACATCGACTACGAAAACCTCAGCATCGACGCCAACGGCAAGATCACCTGCACCAACAAGGATACCGGTGACCCGGTGGTAGTGGGATACCTGGCTCTGGCCAATGTGGATAATCCCAACGGACTTCTCCACACCGACGGTCCTTACTACACCGCCGGCGATGCCGCCGGAGACATCACCCTCAGCGCGCCCAACAGTGCTGTCACCGGCTATTTGAACAACAGCAAGATCCAGGATGGAAACAACAACACCGATCCGGACACCATGCTCTCTGCCAAAAGCAGCACCGGCATCATGACCTCCTATCTGGAGGGGTCCGGCACGGATCTTGCAACGGAGTTTTCCAATATGATCGTCTATCAGCGAGGCTATCAGGCTAATACCCGAATCATCTCCGTCACCGACTCCATGCTGGAAGAACTGGTCAATATCAAGCGCTGATAAAATGCGGACTTCCTCGCCCGGGACCCCCGGGCGGGGCGTGTGAGAGGAGGATGCCTCATGATCGTACTGAAAAAGATGAACAACGAACGGTTTTTGATCAATCATAACCAGATCGAGTGCATCGAGCTGATCCCGGAGTGCAAGATCGTGATGATGAACCACGACTACTACATCGTGCGGGACACTGTGGAGGAGATCATCCAGAAAATCGCGGATTATAACGCCAAGGTGCAGGACATCCACCGGGAGATTTCCGTCATTGACCGGCGCTGATTCGATCCGCCCTGCGGGAAAAAGATAGAAGGGATCATCGTATGAACGTAGTGTATTTAATCGGAATTGCCCTGGCGCTGGTATTTACCGTGTTCGGCATCATCGTCAACATCGGCATCAACCCTGGGCAAAGTCCCATGTTTACCTTCAGCTTCACGCCGGACAGCCTCTGGCATTTCTTTGATCTGTCCAGCATCCTGATTGTCGTGGGCGGAACCTTGGCGGTCGTGATCGCGTGTTATCCCAAGCTGGCCAAGTCCTTTCCCAAGCATATCAAGATCATGCTCCATGCCCAGGCATTTGATCCTGCCGTGTATGTGGATCAGCTGGTGGAGCTGGCGCAGATCGCCCGGAAAAACGGCTTGCTGGCACTGGAGGAGAAGGCAAACGAGCAGTCCGATCCCTTCTTCAAGCAGGCGATCATGCTGATCGTGGACGCCAACGACCCGGACCGGGTGCGCAGCATTCTGGAAAACGACATCGAGCAGACCTCCGCCCGCCACCAGGAAGTGGTGGCCATGTACGAGCGGGGTTCCAATGCCGCCCCGGCTTTCGGTATGATCGGAACCTTGATCGGCCTGATCAATATGCTGAAAACACTGGACGGCGCCGATATGGATTCCCTGGGACCCAACATGTCCGTGGCATTGATCACCACCTTTTACGGCTCCTTCCTGGCGCATGTCATCTTCAACCCCATTGCAGCCAACCTGACGGCCCGGGACGAAGAAGAGGTACTGTGCCGTCAGATCATCGTAGAGGGCATCATGGCCATTCAGTCCGGTGAGAATCCGAAGTTCCTGCGGGAGCGGTTGATGACCTTCATGAACCAAAAGGACAGAGAGGACGGTGCGCAGAGCGACAATAGCGGCGGCCGCCGGAAAAAGCGCGGCAAGTAAAAAATTGGCCCTGCAGAGGGGGAGGTGTGAAGATGAAGAAAAAACATGGCGGAGGCGGCGGTGCCAACTGGATGGATACCTACGGCGATATGGTAACGCTGCTGCTGTGCTTTTTTGTCATGCTATACTCCATGTCCTCCGTGGATCAGCAAAAGTGGATGGCTCTGGTAGAGTCGTTCAATCCGGATGCCGAGGCCCAGCAAAATCCCGGCGGTGCCGCGGGTGCCGGTCAGCTGACTCAGGAGCAGGTGAACGCCGACATCCAGGCGCTCTACCAGGCCATGGAGCAATACATCCAGCAGGAAAACCTCACCAGCCAGATCAGTATTACCGCCGGCAGCGGCTATGTGTTCGTCTCCTTTGACGATACCGTGTTTTTCGACGGCGACAGCTATGTGCTGCTGGATGAGGGAAAGAGAATTTTGGATCAGGTGGCGCAGTCCATTGCTGGCGTCAGCGAGTCCATAGACGAGATCCGGGTGCTGGGCCATACGGCCCAGGCCAGTGCCGAAAAACCCAACCGACCCGAGGTGGACCGATTCCTGGCCACCAACCGCGCGGCGGTGGTAACGGTCTATCTTCAGGAAAAGAACATCATTGATCCGGCGCGGCTTGTGAGCGTTGGGTACGGGCAGTGGCGCCCGGTGGCGGACAACGCCACCGCCGACGGCCGGGCCCAGAACCGGCGGGTGGAGCTGCTAGTGACGGGACTGGATCTTCAAAGCGGGATCGGAGATGACATCACTCAGTATTACACAATGCGGTCCGGAGAGGACAGCGGGCTGGGCGAGGGCGTCAGCTGGGTCGCCGGCCAGGAGGGCCAGGAGAGCACCCGGACCGGCTCCGGCCAGGAGGAGTAGGCAATGGCGGAAGTATTGTCCCAAAGCCAGATCGACGCGCTGCTGAGCGCTGCCCGCAGCGGTGAGATGAAGCTTGGCCAGGAAGAACAAAGTACAGAGAAAAAATACCGAAAATACGACTTTTACAGTCCGCGGAAGTTTACGAAAGACCGGCTGAAGATGATTTGCGGTGTGTTTGAGAACTACACCCGCATCGTCAACTCCCGGATCAACGGACTGCTGCATACCACCTGCGAGATCTCGGTGGAGTCCGTGGAGGAGCAGCGATACTACGAATTTTCCAACGCCCTGTCCGACGGCGACGTGCTGACGCTGGCGGATGTGGAAATGGACGGGCAAACCCAGAGCGAAGAGTCACCTGTGCTGCTGCACTTCAGCACCGCTCTGATGCTCAACATGATGGACCGCCTCATGGGCGGAGACGGCGACGGAAGCGACGCCGTCCCCTCCGGCTACACCTTCACCACGGTGGAGCTGAAGCTCTACGAAAATATCGTCAAGGACTTTATCAGCGTGATGGGGAGCAGCTGGGAAAATTACATTGATTTGAATTTCGTTTATCGCCGGGTGGAGTCAAACCCCACGCTGGTGCAGCTGATCGGGCTGGATGAGACGGTGGTGATCATCGGCATCAACCTGCGATTCCCCAATGGCTCCGGGCGTATGAACATTTGCCTGCCCGGTACCATGCTGACAACGATTTTTGCAAAGATCGCCGCCATGAACCAGGTGGGGCGCGGATCGGGCGAGAACAACACCGAGGAGATCATGGGGATCCTTCGGGACTCCGATTTGGAGATCACGGCGGAACTGGGCCGCACCGATGTCACCCTGCGGGATATCTATCAGTTGAATGTGGGGGATGTGATCGACCTGGGACACTCCACCCAGGAGCCCATCTATCTTTATATCGGCGATCAGCCCTGGTTCAGCGGCAAGCTGGGGACCCAGGGCGGAAATATGGCAGTTAAGATCGCGGAGACCTGTCACATCCAGAAAAGAGAGGAGAAATAAGGAGCATGAGTCAAACAGTCTTTAATTCGATGGAGCTTGACGCCATCGGCGAGCTCATGAATATCAGCCTGGGTTCCTCGGCTACCGCCGTCTCCAATATGCTCGATCACCGGGTGGATATCACCACACCCAAGGTGCAGGTGGTTTCTGTGGAGGACTTTAGCATCGGGGAGCTGGAGCCCGCCATCGGCATCGAGATCAAGTACGTCTCCGGACTGGAGGGCAGCAACATCATGCTGCTCAAGCGCAGCGACGTAAAGACCATCGTGGACATTCTGATGGGCAGCGAGACGCCGGACGACGAGTTCGAGCTCAACGATCTGACCATCAGTGCCGTATGCGAGGTCATGAATCAGATGATGGGCGCGGCATCCACCGCCCTGTCGGATTTTTTGGGCTACCCCGTCAATATCTCCACCCCCCAGTCCTTTGCCCTGGACGATATCGAGCAGTTCAAAAAGGAGCATTTCCCTGCGGAGTCCGGGAACCTGGTAGTCGTCCGGTTCATGCTGGGCATCGAGAATATCCTCAAAAGCGAATTTGTCAATGTGATGTCCGTGGACCTGGCAAGGGAGCTGCTGGCGGGATTTGAGATGAATTTCGGTGACCCCAAGGAGGGCAGCGCCGGAGCGGCGGCAGCCCCGTCCAAGAGTGCTCCTGCAGAGCCTCCGGCTCCGGAGCAGACCCGGGCGCCTCAGCCTGCCCCTGTTCTGCCCCAACAGGAGGCGGCCCAGAGTTCCCAGAGCAGTGGGACGGTGCTCAGCCAGGAAGAGATTGAGCGGCTCTTGGCTGCAAACGGCACTTCCGGTGCCGGCCAGCCTGCGGCGCAGCCCGCGACACCGCCCGCCCCCGTGCAGGCGCAGGCCGCACCTGTGCAGCCTGCCTATGTGCCGGCACAGCCCGCCTATGCGCCGGACCCCAAGGTGATCAGCACCAAGCCGGTGCAGCTTTCGCCCCTGGATGCGGAGGAGCGACTGGGCAAGGAGCAGGCGGACAACCTGGAGATGATCATGTCCGTCCCTCTGGAGATCTCTGTGGAGATCGGACGTACCCGCCGGAAGGTGGAGGACATCCTGGCACTGTCCAAAGGATCGCTGGTGGTGCTGGACAAGCTGGCGGGAGACCAGGTGGACCTGTTTGTCAACGGGCTTTGCGTGGCCCGGGGCGACGTGGTGGTGATCGACGACAACTTCGGCGTTCGGATCACCGAGGTGCTCAAGCGCACGGAACTTTTCAATAAGAACTGACCCTGGGCAGGAGCCCGTTAATACAAAAATGTAAAGGATGAAAAAGCATGGCTAAGATTCTGGTTGTGGACGATGCGGCCTTCATGAGAAAGGTGATCCGGGATACGCTGACCAAGAGCGGCTATACGGATATTTACGAGGCAGTGGACGGCAATGACGCGGTGGAAAAGTACTTTGAGATCAAGCCCGACCTGGTGCTGATGGACATCACCATGCCCAACATGGACGGTCTGGAGGCCCTCAAGGCCATCCGTGCCAAGGACAGCAACGCCAATGTGGTGATGTGCTCCGCCATGGGCCAGGAGTCCATGGTGATGGAGGCCGTGCAGGCGGGCATCAAGGATTTCATCGTCAAGCCCTTCAAGCCGGACCGGCTGCTCAAAACCGTCAGCTCCATCGTGGGCAACCCGTGAGGATACGGACGTGAAAGCGTTGGAGGCGATCGGCCAGGTGCTCTGGGCACTGCTTCTGACCTGCGGCGTGCTGGTGCTGGCCTATTGGTCTACCCGCCATATAGCAGGCCATATGACACTCAGACGAAAAATGGGTGGGCGCATGGAGGTGCTGGATCAACTGCCCCTGGGGCGGGATCAGCGCCTGGTGCTGGCCCGGGTGGGCCAGACGGTTTACCTGCTGGGAGTGACATCCGGCAGCATCTCCTGTCTGCGGGTGCTGACCAAAGAGGAGGCCGGGGACTGGCTTGCGCCCGGTCCGGAGCAGGGGACCGGCGGAAACGGCGGAGAGGCGCTCCGGTTCGGAGAGGCGCTGCGCCGGGTACTGGAGCAGCGCAGACCGTAAGGAGGCAGGAAGTTGAGTAATAGCTTGATCAATGTAAACGGGGACAATGTGCAGACGCTGCAGATCCTCCTGATTACCACGCTGGTGATGCTGCTGCCCTCTATCATTGTGATGATGACCTCTTTTACCCGGTACATCATCTCCTTTTCCTTTTTGCGCTCCGCCATGGGACTGCAGCAAAACCCGCCCAACATGGTGCTGGTGGGCATGGCGCTGTTTCTCACGCTCTTTACCATGTCTCCGGTCATCAGCGAGATCCAGACCACGGCCTATGAGCCTTATGTGAATGAGCAGATCACCCAGGAGGAGTTTGTGGACCGGGCAGAGGTGCCGCTGAAGGAGTTCATGCTCCGCAACACGGAGCAAAGCTCCCTGAAGCTCTTCTGCGATCTGGCCGGACGGAGTGTTCCGGAGGACCAGGAGGGGGCGATGGCGCTGCCGCTGCGGATCGTGGTGCCCTCCTTTATGACTACGGAGCTCAAGCGGGCCTTTGAGATCGGTTTTTATCTTTACATCCCCTTTTTGCTCATCGACGTGGTGGTGGCCTCTGCATTGATGTCCATGGGCATGATCATGCTGCCGCCGTCCATGATCTCCATGCCGTTCAAGCTTTTGCTGTTCATCAGTCTGGACGGCTGGAACCTGCTGTTTTCCACGTTGGTGCAGGGATTCCAATAATGCGGGAGGATAGGCATGGAAACGGTGGATATTCTGCGGGAGGGCGTCGTGGTGGCACTGAAGCTGGGTGCGCCCATGCTGATTTTGAGCATGATGGTGGGTATCCTGGTAGCTATCTTCCAGGCAGTGACTCAGATCCACGAACAGTCCCTCTCCTTTGTTTTAAAGCTGCTGGTGGTGATCCTGGTGCTGCTGGCGGGCGGCGGCTGGATGCTGGAGACCCTTCAGGATTTCACCCGGTATCTGTTTACGCTGATGTGAGGAGCCTGCGGCATGGATTGGAACGCCCTGTATCTTTTTGAGCTGATTATCATGCGGGTGAGCGGCTTTGTGTTCACAAACCCGCTCTTTGGCAGAAACAATCTGACAAGCCTGGTAAAGGCGGGGGTTGCACTGGTGCTCTCCGTCTTTGCCTGGACCACGGAGGATGCCTCGGTGACGGTACCTGCCACGGTGGTGGAGTTGGTGGTGCGCCTTTTGCTGGAGCTGTGCGTGGGAATGATATTGGCCTTTGTGATGCAGCTTTTTTTCTCCGTGGTGCAGCTGGGCGGCGAGGTGATCGACGCACAGATGGGGTTGAACATGGCCCAGGTGTATGACTCCAGCAGCCAGGTGAACATGACGGTGACGACTTCGCTGCTCAATGTGCTGTTGGTACTGATATTTTTTGCGGAAAACGGGCATTACACGCTGCTGCGGATCTTTCTCACCTCCGGGAGCGTGGTCCCCTACGGGACCGTGTCCTTGGGATCGGCGGTGGTTTCGGGGATAGTGGAGGTGTTTGCCTCCTGCATGGTGCTGGCGGTGAAGCTGGCGCTTCCCATCCTGGCGGCGGAGCTGCTGGGAGAGCTGGGCATGGGTATTTTGATGAAGGCGATCCCCCAGATCAACGCCTTTGTCATCAATATGGAATTGAAAATCATCATCGGACTGATGCTGCTGTTGGCGTTCCTCACGCCCATCAACGAATTTTTGCTGGACGTGGAGAAGAACATGCTGGACACCCTGGGCGGGATGCTGCAGGTGATTGCAGGTGCCGGATAAGCGGCGCAGGTACCGCAGGAGGTGACGAGCGGTGGCGGACAGCCAGAAAACCGAAAAGGCGACTCCAAAAAAGCGGCGGGACGAGCGCAAGAAGGGCAATGTCTTTATGAGCAACGACGCGGTCTCCGTGGCGGTGCTCATCGTGGGAGTCGCGGTGCTGGCACTGAGCGCGCCGAAGGCGGGCGAGGAGATCGGCCGCTTTTTCCGCATGTGCATCTCCATGGCCGGATCTGAAAAGGGCAGGGAGCTCTCCGAAACCGGTCAGCTGACGGGGCAGTTTCTCAAGGCGCTGGCCTGGTCGGCCGGACCGCTGCTGGGCGCTTCCACGGTGGCTGGCATCGCGGCCACATTTTTGCAGACCAGAATGCTGGTGGCCGGCGAGGCACTGCGGCCCAAGTTCAGCCGGATCGATCCCATTCAGGGCTTCCGGCGCCTGTTTTCCATGCGGAGCCTGATAGAGGCGCTCAAGGGCGTTTTGAAGATCCTGGCGCTGCTGTACCTGATTTACAGCTTCCTCAAAGGTGTGGTGAACACTTTCCCCAAGCTGATGTTCACGGATGTGTTCACCGGCGGCGTGTATCTGATGGATCTGGCGGTCCAGATGGCCATCCGGATCGTTGTGGCCTATGCCGTGCTGGCTGCGGCGGATTTCCTCTACCAGTGGTGGGACTACGAGCGGCAGCTGCGGATGAGCAAGCAGGAGATCAAAGAGGAATTCAAGCAGACCGAGGGCGACCCCCAGGTCAAGGGACGGATCAAAGAGCTCCAGCGGAAAATGGCCCAGTCCCGTATGATGCAGAGTGTACCCGAGGCGGACGTGGTCATCCGAAATCCCACCCACTTCGCTGTGGCTCTGCGCTATAAACCGGAAAAGGATGCCGCGCCCGTAATACTGGCCAAGGGGCAGGACGCCCTGGCGCTGCGGATCGTCCAGGTGGCGGAGGAGGCCAAGGTGGCGGTGGTGGAGAATGTGCCGCTGGCCCGGGCGCTCTATGCCTCCGGAGAGGTGGGACGAGAGATCCCGCCGGAGCTGTATAACGCCGTGGCGGAGGTACTGGTGTACCTGTACCGCCTCAATAACAAGACGTAACAAAAAACGGATTGCTGAGGGAATATGAAACGAATTTTGAACAATGGCATATCGCTGATGGTGGTGGTCATCGTCCTGTTTCTGGTCATCCCGCTGCCTGCTCCGGTGCTGGATGTGCTGATCATCCTGAATATCGCGCTGTCTATCATGATCCTGATGATCACCATGAGCATCTCCGAGCCGCTGGAGTTTTCCATTTTTCCATCGCTGCTGCTGGTGACCACATTGTTCCGGCTGGGACTCAACGTCTCCTCCACCCGCCTGATCCTCCGGGACGGCGGCGAGGCCGGTGTCGTCATCAAGGCGTTCGGCAACCTCATCACCCAGGGGAATATCGTCATTGGCGTGCTGATCTTTCTCATCATCGTGCTGGTGCAGTTCATTGTCATCACCAAGGGCGCTGAGCGGGTGAGCGAAGTAGCTGCCCGCTTTACCCTGGACGCCATGCCCGGCAAGCAGATGGCCATTGATGCAGACCTGAGCTCCGGCCTGATTGACGAAAAAGAAGCCCGGATGCGCCGGTACAAAATCCAGAAGGAAGCGGACTTCTACGGCGCCATGGACGGCGCCACCAAGATCGTCAAGGGCGACGCCATCATGTCGCTGATCATCACAGCCATCAACTTTGTGGCAGGCCTCATCATCGGTGTGGTCCAGGGCGGAAGCGATATTGCCTCCGTGCTCAATGTCTACTCCATCGCCACCATCGGTGATGGCCTGGTGTCCCAGCTGCCGGCGCTGATGATCTCCACCGCCACAGGCATGATCGTTACCCGGTCCGTGTCCGACGGCAGCCTCAATACCGATGTCATCAGCCAGTTCAAGGCGCAGCCCCGGGCTATTCTGGCCACTGGTGTCATCTTACTGCTGCTGGGGATCTTTCCCGGCACCCCCACGCTGCCGCTGCTGCTGGTGGGCGGCGTGCTCAGTGCCGCCGGCGTGGTGGGCAGCCGGAAAATGGAGGAGGCCAAGGCCGCTGAGAGCACCCAGCTGGCCGCCGAGAATGCCCAGACTGCATCTGCGGCGGAGGCCGCAGGCGGAGAGGCGGAGTATTTCAAGGATATCAGCAATGTGTACTCCCTTTTGCCGGTAGAGCCCATCGAGATGGAGTTCGGGTACAGCCTGATCCCCCTGGTGGACGAAAACAGCGGCGGTAAGCTCATCAGCCGCATCGTCATTTTCCGGCGGCAGTATGCCCAGGACATGGGCTTTGTCATCCCGTCCATCCGCCTGCACGACGGCGCGGCGCTGGGCACCAACCAGTATGTGATCCGCATCCGGGGTGAGGAAGTGGCCCGGGGCGAGGTGCTGGTGGATTACTATCTGGCTTTGGAGCCTCCTAACCCCAGCGGAGAGATCGACGGCATCGAGACCATTGAGCCCGCCTACGGCATCCCCTCCAAGTGGATCCTGCCGGAGAACAAAGAGATGGCGGAGATCTACGGCTACACGGTCATCACGCCGCTGACGGTCATGCTTACCCACCTGACGGAGGTCATCAAAAAACACGCCCACGAGCTTCTGGGCCGGGCGGAGACCATGCAGCTGGTGGAGAACCTGAAAAAGACGGAGCCGGAGCTGGTGGCAGACGCCGTTCCGCCGGTCATCTCTTACAGTGGGCTGGAAAAGATCCTGCGCGGGCTGCTCAAGGAGGGGGTCCCTATCCGGGACCTAGGGCTCATTTTGGAGGCTATCGTGGACGCAGGTCCCAACCGGGACCCGGATATTGTCACCGAGCAGGTGCGCGGCCGCCTGAGCCGCACCATCACCCGGCGCTTCTGCGAAAACGGGCAGATGCGGGTGGTGACGCTGGACGCCGAGGTGGAAAAGAAGATCCTCAGCGCCCTGACGAAAAACGATCAGGGCGTCTACCTGGCCCTCAGCCCGGACGTCATGCAGCAGATTATGGCCCAGCTGGGCGAGCTGCGTAAGAAGTTCCAGGAGCTTTCCCAGACGCCCATCGTGCTCACCAGTCAGGTGATCCGGGTGTACCTCAGCCGGATGATCGCCCAGTTTTACCCGGACATCTATGTGCTCTCCTTCAGTGAGATCACCAGCAATGTGCAGATTCAGGCCATTGGCAATATCACCCTGCAGCCTCAGAAGGCGCAGTCCTAAAGAAAGGGGGACAAAGGAGAATGGAACAGACTGCGGCCATACGGGAGCTTCCCCAGAATATCCAGCCCTCTTTGTCCCGGGAGGAGGCGGAAAAGCTGGACAACCAGTCTTTGCTGCTCCTCTATAAAAAGACCGGCGACCAGGAATTCAAATGGATGCTGGTCCTGCGCTTTACCGACCTGGTGCGGAGAACGGCGGCCCAGGCGGTCGGAATTTACTCCAGCTTTGCCCAGCTGGACGACATCGTTCAGGAGGGGCTCATCGTTCTGCTGAACGCGGTGGATAAGTTTGATCCCTCCCAGAACGTCAAATTCGAGACATATGTCTCCAAGCGTCTGCGGGGCATGATCCTGGATCTTGCCCGCAAGCAGGACTGGCTTCCCCGCCAGGTGCGCCAGAAGGCCACCAGACTCAGCAGGGCGGTGGACGAGCTGGCCGTCAAGCTGGGGCGCGACCCGGAGAGCAGTGAGGTGGCGGAGTACCTGGGACTGACCCGGGAGCAGTACGACGCACTGGTGTCCGAGACTGCCGTGACGGGCCTAGTGTCGTTTGAAGCGGTGCTGGACGCCTGCGGCAGTGCTGCGGAGAAGTCCCTGGCCCAAGCGGATGAGACGGATTCCCCCCAGGAGGAATTTGAAAACCGGGAAATGCAAAGCGTCCTGGCCCAGCAGATTTCTTCTCTGCGTGAAAATGAGCAGATCGTACTTTCCCTCTACTATGAAAAAGAGCTGAACATGAAAGAGATCGCCCAGGTGATGGGCGTGAGTGCCGCCCGGGTCTCCCAGATCCACAGCCGGGCGTTGCAGCGCCTGCGTGCGGGGATGAAGCAGTATCTGGAGGGCTGAGGGCCCAGTGAAAAGGAGCGTCATGACATGACAAAGGGGTTTTATAATCTGACATCCGGCATCTTGTCCCAGACCCGGCGCCTGGATGTGATCGGCAACAATATGACCAATCTATCCACGGCCGGATACAAGGCGGAGACCTATACGGACAAGACCTTTGGGGAGGTCCTCATCAGCCGGATCGGAAACAAGGACAAAAGCGGCGCCCAGGTGATCGGAAGCGAGAGCTACATCCTGGCGCCGGACAAGCTCTATGTGGACTACACCCAGGGAAGCTTTACGGAAACGGGGATGCTGCTGGACTTTGCCATCCAGGGGGACGGGTTCTTTGCCATCCAGACAGAGGGCGGCGTAGAGTACACCCGGGACGGCAACTTCTCCCTTAACGACCAGGGGCAGCTGTGCCTGACCGGACACGGGCTGGTGCTGGGGCAGGACGGTGTACCCATCACCCTTTCCTCCGACCGCATCCGTTCCGACACCAGCGGCAGGCTCTACGATCAGGACTCAGGCAGCTATCTGGGGCAGATCGGCGTTTATACCTTCGCGGATAACGGCCAGCTTGCCAAGGGAGAGAGCGGACTGTTCCAGGCGGGCGGCCAGCAGGCCCAGGCGGCCCAGACGCCCACTGTGCTCTGGAAGTACACGGAGGACTCCAACGTGGACATGCTGCGGGAGATGACGCAGATGCTCACAGCCCAGCGGACGCTGCAGGGCGGTGCCCAAGTGCTCAAACTCTATGATTCCCTGCTGACCAAGGCCACCACTGAGGTGGGCAGTCTGTAAGAAAGGATGACGAACAACCATGATTCAGGGCTTTTACAGTGCCGCTGTGGGCGCACAGCAGCAGATGCGGAGCATGGATGTCCATGCCAACAATATTGCCAATATCAATACGTACGGCTATAAGGCCCAGGCCCCTGCGTTCCAGGCGCTGATGTACGGGATGCTGGACGGTGCCGATGGCAGTCAGCTGCCCAAGGGCAGCGGCAGCCGTCTGGCCCTGACCGGCAGCGACTTCTCCGCCGGCCCCTTGGAGCAGACCGGCCGCCAGCTGGACTACGCCATTGTGGGAGACGGCTTTTTTGCGCTCTATGATCCCGCCAGCGGAGAGGTGTCCTTCACCCGGGACGGGTCCTTTACCCTCTCGCCCCTCCAGGTGGAGCAGCAGTCTGATGACGGGGAAGAGCCAATCGTGGAGACCCAATACTACCTCTCCGACGGGGATGGCCGTCAGGTGCTGGGGCAGGATGGATATCCCATCGCCGTCACAGACCCGGCGGCAGACCTGCCGGTGGGCGTGTTCAATATCCAGTATCAGGACGGACTGGAGCGGGCCGGCAGCGAACGGTTCTTGATGAACGACAAGAACGGCGCGGTCTGGACCAGCGGCGCCAAGCTCCAGCGGGGCTATCTGGAAAGCTCCAACGCAGACCTTGCCACGGAGCTGACCGGCGTCATCGAAGCCCAGAGATCGTACAGCTATGCCCTGAAAATGGTCACCACAGCCGACGAGGTGGAGACGACGGTCAACGGTCTGGCCAACGTATAACGGAGGGCAGCTATGAAGACGTATGAGGAATTGGACGGCCTGGAGCTGGACACCATCCGGGAGATCGGCAGCATCGGTACAGGCAACGCGGCCACGGCGCTTTCCAGCATGCTGGAAAGCGAGGTGCGCATCAGCGTGCCGGAGGTGCGGATCATGGGCTATAATGAGGCCATCGACTGGATCGGAGGGCCGGAGGTCATCACGGCCGGCGTGCTGGTGCAGCTGTCCGGAGAGATCAACGGCATCATGCTCTCGGTCCAGCAGATGGACTTTGTGAATCTGGTGCTGGAGCGAATGGCGGGCCGGCGGGTCGCCGGATACGAGGAACTGACAGAGCTGGACCGCTCGGCACTGGTGGAGGTGGGGAACATCATGATCTCCACGTTCATCAATGCCCTGTCGGGCCTGGCTGATATCACCACCCGGCTAACGGTGCCTGCGTTTGCAGTGGATATGCAGGGCGCCATTTTGACGGTGCCTATGGCGGAGTTCGGCGGCCAGTCGGATTACATCATGACCATCGGCGCGGACTTCCTCTGCGACGGACAGAAGGTGCCCTGCCGGCTGCTGCTCTCCCCGGATATCCGCTCGCTGAATTTCCTGTTGAAGAAGCTGGGTGTTTTGGATGGATAAAAAATTGGTGGTCGGCATTGCGGACATGAAGATGGCCAGGGGAGAGGGAATGCTTATTACCTATGCGCTGGGCTCATGTCTGGGCATTTGCCTGTATGATCCGCTGATTCGGCTGGCGGCGCTGGTGCATGTGATGCTGCCGCTGAACATGGAGACCAACCGGAAATCCCCGCTGAAGTACGCGGACACCGGCATCCGGGAGACCTTGCGGCAGATGGAGGAGCAGGGGGCCATGCGGGGGCGGATCGTGGTCAAGATGGCCGGCGGCGCCAAAATGTTCGATGTGCCGGGCGGCGGAAGCCTGGGCAACATCGGCCAGCGCAATATCGAAAGTGCGCATATGATCCTGCGCAAGGAGGGCGTCCGCCTGCTGCGGGAGGATGTGGGCGGCAGCACTGCCCGCACGCTGCTCTTTGACACGGAATCCGGGCAGGCATGCGTCCGCAGCTATGGAAAGCCCGAATTGATTTTTTGACGCTTCCCCGGAGACAACACAATAGAAAGTTGGGATGAGCTATGGGAAATGAAAAGAAAGACGGCATTTTGCTGGAGACCGGCACGAACGAGATCGAGATCATGGAGTTTACCATTAATGATAACCTCTATGGCATCAATGTGGCGAAGGTACGAGAGATCATGCTCTCCGATACGGTGAAGCCCATGCCCCATGTGCATCCTGCGGTGGAGGGAATCTTCAAGCCGCGGGATATTGTCATCACCGTAGTGGATCTTCCCAAGTATCTGACAGGCCGGGAATGCACCAAGGGCCCTAAGGACCTGTTCATCGTCACGAATTTCAACAAGATGTTTGTGGCCTTTCGGGTGCATACCGTGGTAGGGATCAGCCGCATCTCCTGGAAGGACATCCACAAGCCGGACAACACCATTTCCGGCGGCACCGACGGCGTGACCACCGGCATTGCCCAGTGCGACGGGAATCTGGTCAGCATCCTGGACTTCGAGAAGATCGTGGCGGAGATCGCGCCCCAGACCAGCATCCAGCTTAGCGAGGTGGACGCTCTGGGCAAGCGGGAGCGCAGCACCAGCCCCATCTGGGTGGCGGAGGACTCCATCCTGCTCACCAAAATGATTCAGACAGCGCTGACCCGGGCGGGATATGAGAATGTGACCATGTTCCCCAATGGCAGTGAGCTCTGGGAGGCCCTGCACCAGCTGAAAGACTGTGAAGATCTTACGAGCCGTGTGGCGCTCATCATCACGGATCTGGAAATGCCGCAGATGGATGGTCACCGCCTTACCAAGCTCATCAAGACCGATCCCAAGTTCCGCTCCATCCCGGTGGTGATCTTCTCGTCCCTCATTACGGAGGAAATGCGCCGCAAGGGCAAACAAGTGGGAGCCGACGAGCAGCTGAGCAAGCCGGAGATCGGGCACCTGATCGAAATTTTGGATGAGCTCTTGAAAAAGAGCAGGGACAGTCAGCAGGGAGGTACGAACCAGTGAGCAGCAAGTACATCGTGCGCCAGCCCATCAAGGATCCATCCAACCGTATCATCGGATATGAGATCCAGTACCACGGGGAAAACCAGGCGTTCGGCGGCGAATCCGCTGAGCACGCCAACGACTTTGCGGCGGCGGATACCATTTATAATTTCCTTACCCTCAATACGGACAAGCTGCTGCGGGGCACGCTGAATTTCATGACCTTCACCACCACGCTCCTGATGAAAAAGACGCCCCGCCTGTTCAGCAAGGATGAGCTGGTGATCCAGATCGACGACAGCGTCATCATCCATCCGCTGGCCATGCACATGATCCATCAGTATGCCAAGGATGGCTACAAGATCGCGGTCAATGAGTTCCAGTTCGCGCCCCGTTATCTGGCTCTGCTGGACAGCATCGACTATATCAAGATTAACTTCGGCAATATGCCGGAGCTCACCCTCAAAAATATCATCGAGATCGCCCACAGCATGGACAAGCGGTGCGTGGCGGTGGGCATCGACACCGATGCATTGTACCAGCGGGCCATAAAGCTAAAGGTGGATGCCATGGAGGGCTCTTTTGTGGCGGAGAAGATGATGCAAAAGACCCATAACAGCGGCTATCTGCAAAGTAATTTTTTTCGCTTGATGGTAGCGGTACTGGCGGATGACCCGGACGTGGAGGAGATCGAGCGGATCATCTCCGTGGATGCCACGCTGACCTACGGGCTTTTGAAGATCGCCAACTCCCGCTATTTCTCCATGCGCCGGCGGGTGACTTCAGTGCGCCAGGCTATTATGACCGTGGGTCTCAAGGATCTCAAGCAGTGGGTGTATCTGCTCAGCGCCAGCAACGCGGAAAGTCAGATAGACGAGGGTGCGGAGGAATTTTTGCGGCTGTCGTTCATGCGGGCTATTTTTTGCAGCAGCCTGATGAACTATGCCAAAGACATGCCCATCTCCCGGCCTGAAGCATATCTGATGGGTATGCTTTCTACTCTTAATTCTCTCATTGATGCACCAATGGCGGAAATTCTGGAGCAGATTCCTGTCCGGGAGGAAATCAAAGAGGCACTGCTTCGCCGCGTAGGCCGATGCGGGATGCTCTATGATCTGGCGTTGCGCTATGAGCAGGCGGACTGGAGTGGAATCGAGCAACTGGCCGATGAATTGGAAATCCCAACAAATCTTCTTACCAGTCTGTATTTCAGCAGTATGGAAGAAGTGAACCATATTTGGATGGAATTGACGCAGCAGGCTGGCAACCAAGGCCTGATCGAGACATCCGGGCAGTAAAAATATGTTTCTGGGTGGTTGGAGAGAATAAGCGGCATTGAGTATGCCGTGGAAGGAGAGTCGCATTTGGAAGCGAATGAAAAAGACCGAGAAGCCATTCAAACACAGCTGGAAGTTCTACGTTTTTTGAGTGATAGTACCGATGATTATTTGTTTTCCTGGAATTTTCAGGAGGACCGCATTTATTTTCCCGGCCCCATCTGGAAGCGGTATGCCGTAATGGAGCAGGGAGAGACCATCTGCAGCGTGGATGACTGGTGCAAGGTGGTCTATGAAAAGGATTTGCCCATGCTGCAAAACGAGTTTGAGCGTCTGCGCAGAGGGGAAGTCAAAAAGCATAACATGGAGTATCGCCTGGTAGATCGGGAAGGGAACCGGGTCTGGATTAGCTGCCGGGGCCAGTGCCAGCTGGACAGGCAGGGAAACCCCATCCGTATGATTGGTCGTGTGTCGGATACAGTTTTGGCAGGGGAGGTCGATGCGCTTACTGGCTCGTTTACATCTGCCAGACTGCAAAAGGATATTAAAGTGGTGCTGGCGGAGGGAAATGCCTGCTTTTTAGTACTGCTGGGTGTTGACAATTTGAAGAACATCAATATCCGGCGCGGCCGAGATTTCGGTAACAAGCTGCTGCAAACAGTGGCAGATACGCTAGAAAAATGCGTGGATACGGGCCTGCGGATCTATCGAATCAATGGAGACTGTTTTGCAGTGAATTTTCCTGTTTTGGAACGGTCAGATGTAGAGGCGTTTTATGAGCGGGTACGGGGGCTATTGAAAGACTACTGCACTGTCTCTGCTGGCGCGGTGGCGTATCACAACCACCCCAGCGAGGACCCCAGTTCCCTGTATCAATATGCAGAGGAGGCGCTGGATAAGGCTAAGCGCACGGGAAAGGATACGCTGGCGTTCTTCTCTTCAAAGGACTATGGGGAGAAGCTCAGCACTATTGAGCTGCAGGAAGAGATCCGTCAGAGCGTTTTGAACGGCTTTGAAGGCTTCTATGTGTGTTATCAGCCGCAGATCCATTCCCGCAGTTATGACGTCTTCGGTGCTGAGGCGCTTTTGCGCTATACTTCGCCCAGCAGAGGCACAGTCAGTCCCCAGGAGTTTATCCCGGTACTGGAGCAAACGGGAATGATTTGTCAGGTGGGATTGTGGGTGCTGGAGACGGCGCTTCACCAGTGCTGTGTATGGCGCGAAGATATTCCCAAAATGCACATCAGTGTCAATATTTCCTATGCGCAACTGGCACAGAAAAATATCACGCAGACGGTGTTGGAAGCAGTTAAAGAAAGCGGCTTGCCTGGCGAGGCGCTGACTTTGGAGGTTACAGAGAGCATGCAGCTCCAAGACTATGCCCACTTCAACAAGATATTTTATCGTTGGAAAGAGGCGGGAATTGGAATCTCAGTGGATGATTTCGGCACCGGCTATTCTAGTCTTGGATATCTTAAAGGCATGGAGGTTGACGAGATCAAGATTGACCGGTGCTTTGTCAGCGGTATCCAGCACAGCGCGTATAATTACCGGCTTTTGAACAATATGATTGAGCTGGCGCATTCATCCCAGATTCGAGTGTGCTGCGAAGGCGTGGAGACTAGGGAAGAGTTGGCTACCCTGGAAAAACTTCACCCGGATATTTTGCAGGGCTTCTTGTTCCATAAGCCGTACAGCCCTGAGCAGTTTGAATCGTGCTTTATTCGAAAGGAAAGTCCTGCGTATATCTCCCGAAAGAGAATGCAAAAGAAGCTGCGGGGATTCCACTGGACACCGAACAGTTTCCTCGCAGATGTGGCTTCCACACCGGAGACGCTCAAGACCGTTTTGGATGCTATGGATGAGGTCATTTATGTCAGTGATCTGGAGACCCATGAGCTGTATTATCTAAACCCGGCTGGTCGGCGGCTGACAGGGGTCTATGATTATCAGGGACAAAAATGCTACAAGGTGCTCCAGGGGCTGGATGATCCTTGTTCGTTTTGCACAAATGACTGCCTGCGAAAAGATAGGTTTTACATTTGGGAGCGAGACAACAAGCTTCTTAACGGTCATTTCATCCTGAAAGACAAGCTGATTCCCTGGCGGAATAAAGTGGCACGTCTTGAAATCGCCATCGACGTGACAGAGCATGAGATGGTTAGCCAGCAGGTCCAGGAAAAGCTGGATTTTGCACAAAGTGTGCTTGCCTGCGCTCAGGTACTTGCCGAAGATAGGGATATGAAGCGCGCCACGCTCCATATGCTGCAGCTGGTGGGGGAGTTTTACCAAGCGGATCGCGCCTATATCTTTGAGCCGGACGAGAAAGATCAGAACTTCTGGAACAATACCTATGAGTGGAACCGGGAGGGCGTAGAGTCTGAACAGGAGAACCTGCAAAAGCTTCCCCGGTCAGTCCTGCAGCGCTGGCTGGACATTTTCAGTCATCAAAAGGCTGTTGTGATCTCAGATATGGAAGAATTGAAGGAGTCTGCGCCGGATGAGTGGGAGATTCTGCACCCGCAGGGGATCCGACGATTGCTGGCGGCGCCCATCTGGAAGAAGAAGACCGTGACATGCTTCCTTGGTGTGGACAATCCCCGCCATTGCATGGCAGATGACAGCCTCATCAGAATGCTGGTACTGTTTCTAAATAACCGCTTCCACCATAATGAGACGGAAGAGCGGCTGGGCGAGCTCTTGAATCTCCACTACCGTGATGTTTTGAAAAATACAGAACTGGGCCTATGGTCCGTACGTATGAATCCCAAACTTGGCCGGCGGGAGTTATTTGCAGACGAGACGATGCGGCGAGTTCTGGGGCTGAAAGAAGATCTGCCACCAGAAGAATGCTACCGATACTGGTACGAACGGATCAAGAAAAGTGAGTTCGAGTATGTTGATGGAGCCTTAAAGAAGATGATTGAGTCGAGGCGGGTAGTACAGTTGGAATATCCTTGGATGCATCCGACGCTGGGAGAGGTGATTGTGCGCTGTATCGGAGTGAGAGGCGAGGACACCGATGGCTTGATCTGTCTGGAAGGATATCACCGGATTGTTTCTGGAATGGAGCGTGCAGTCAGCCTGCCTGGCGAAGCCGCAGGAGACTCCTTCGAGTTTAATCGGAGCAAAAGCACCATCTATTTTCATACCCGGCGGATGCTGGTGGAAGGAAGTCAGTTGCGCCAGGAGAATTTCCCCCAGTGTTGGGTAGAGGAGGGCATCGTGCATCCCCACTTTGCCCAGCGATTTATAGAATTGTTTGAGGATGCGCCGCATCACTCCGACACGGACAGTGTGGAGATCTTGCTGCGAGGAAAAAGTGGAAATTACGAGTGGTTCAAGTTACGGATCTATCGAGTGAATGACAAGGAAGGGAACAGTGCTTCTGTAAAGGTCCTATTGGATGCTGCCGATCCCCAGCGGGTTTTGCAGCTGGAGAATATGCGGATCCGGGATTTTTACCGCGCCAGCTTGTCGGATGCCATTGCCTATGCGGAGGTGGATTTGGAGAGTAATCAGATCCGGGCAGCAGGGGGCCTGTGGACCGGATATGAAAAGGCGGTTCTTGCAAAAGGGGAAAATATCTTGGCTTTCATGATGGAGCGAGTAAAAGAGCAGGTGCGGCTGTATGATGAACTGCCTCCAGACAATGTGCCGGGAAGCAACTGGCGAGGCCTGCTTTCTGCACCACCGGATACACACCGGATGCGCTACCAACGTCTACTGGATGGCTGTTGGAACTGGGTGGAATTGGTGGCCCATACATTCCGGGAAGAATTTACCGAGAACAGATATGGGCTTTTGTATCTTAGAAACATTGACCTGCAAATGCGTCAGGAATTGGCCCACCGGGATGCAGCCCGTCGGGACCCGCTGACCCATGTGTATAACCGTGCCACTTTCAGAAGTGAAGTAGAGGAATACATGTCCGATGTGGGACAGAACCGGCAAGGCATCATGATTTTGCTGGATGTGGATAATTTCAAACGGATCAATGACCGTTTCGGACATCTGGAGGGCGATCGGGCCCTGCGGCGGGTTACGGAACTGCTGAAAAGCGTGTTCCGAAGCGATGATTTGATCGGACGTCTAGGCGGCGATGAGTTTATGGTATTCATCAAGGGAGGCATTCAGCGCGCTGCCTTGGAAGAACGGGTGCAGTCATTTTTGTCTGCCTTGCAAAAGGATGAGAGTGAACCCATTACTTGCAGCGCAGGAATCGCGTTTGTCAGCGGGGAGAACTTTTCTTTTGAGGAGAGCATCTGTCAGGCGGATATGGCTTTGTATAAAAGCAAGAAAATGGGAAAGAACCACTTTTGTTATTCGGAAAGTTCCTGTCCATAAGAGTACTGCCTCCGCAGATCCCGCTTTGCGGGCAAAAAGAGCACGGCACCGATCAGGGCCGTGCTCTTTTTGTATTTCTAACCGCACATGGTTACTCCCTCCAAGCGTCCATATACCTCTCGTGCGGCTTTTCTGGTATTGACGATGCACAAGACCTGGCTGTGGGTCATGAGCTGCGCGGCCAGATCGTCCCAAGTAAGTTTTCCTATGTGCTGAAACGACACCCTACGAAATATCTCCTGCTGTCTGATGTCCGGCGGGCACAGCTCCCGGATGGAGCAGCTGGGAAGAAATTCCCGGAAGACCGGCTCCAGCGCAGGCTGCGTGGCTGTGCACAAAACGGCTGAGACATTGTAGCGGGCGGTCACTTGGGAAACGGCCCAGACGCAGGGACGCAGATAGGGAATGGGGAGCATCTGTGCCTCGTCAAAAATCACCACGCTGCCGGCGATGTTATGGAGTTTGCGGCACTGGGAAGAACGGCAGGCATACAGAAACTCAAAAAACTGCACAGCAGTGGTCACCACCACGGGCATATCCCGGTTTTTCGTAGCCTTAGCCAGGCGGATGGTGTTGGTGTCGGCTTCTTGTTCCAAATCGTAAAGTAAGTTGGAGTGGTGATCCAGAACGTTTTCCCTGCCCAGGATCTCACAGCGTTGGCGATTTAGTTCCCCTTAGGCGGAAACCAGCCGGATACGTAGCTTTGGAGTTTGTTCCACAGCTGTTCCATACAAGTCTCGTTGTGTTCTCGGCTATGGCCGCCCATAAAAGATTCTGTATCCAGAAAGTCGGCGTCCACCAGGCAGGAGTAGAGCATCCGTTTGAAAAAGAATAATTCCAGGGTGGAGTTTTGCATTAAGAAACCCGGTACTTCAGGCTGAGGCAGAGCGATCTCTGCTTCCGGTGTTCGCAAGGTTCCAGCCGGCCTCGCTCCTTCCGCTTGATCCGCCCACAAAAAGTTGACTGGTCCGGTGCGTCTGTGGGACTGCCGCCGTGGTGCTGGCAACTGCAAATGCAGCAAAAGGCTGCCTGCGCTGCCAGCACTCCGTTGCCCCGGCGGTTGCATGATCTACCTGGATGGAGGAGCCATGCAGCCGCTGTTGGAATGCGGCGGAGTATTTTCCGATATCGTGGGCCAATCCGGCTAGCTCTGCCTGGGCCTCTGTGTTGAAGGGACGGGCAAATCCTTTGGACAAGTTGGCTGTGTTGATCAGATGCTCCGCAACGGTTTGCCTTCTTCCGTCCTCTGCAATGTGTGCAAGAAATTTGCTGGAATCCATGCAGCGTCCTCCTTTGCTTGATGTACGTGAGATTGAGATTTATCTAGAAAAATTGAAGAATACTGCTGTATAGAGGCTTTGTGGTTTCTTTTATTATATAAAATCACCGATAAAACGCAATAAAAGAGGGCGCCTGGTTGTAAATGCTTCTGGGCAACCAATCAAAGAAGTGTATTTTTTGGCACAAAGCAAATTCCGTTTGCGCATTTTTGAAAAAGGCGGCAGGAGCGCAGCGCTGCCGGGCAACATACGAAAAGCCCGCAACCATGGCGGTTACGGGCTTTTCAATCAGACGACATCATATCAAATTATATAAAAAATCGGAGTGACCAAATTTGGTCACTCCGATGGTCCGAGTGGCGAGACTTGAACTCACGACCCCTTGACCCCCAGTCAAGTGCGCTACCAACTGCGCTACACCCGGTTATTTTGTTCGCTGCCGTGTTTCCCGCGGTCAGCTTGTTTATAATAGCATGGGTTTCTGGAAAATGCAACCCCTAATTGCAAAAAAATTAAAAAAATTTTTTAAGGCCAAATCAGAGGGCAAATTGCCTCATAGCTTCTTGACAAACAGGGGAAAATAGAGTACCATGCCAAATAGTTAAAAAGGGAGTAGCTGGCACAATATTGTGTATCCGTTGGCGTCAATACGGGCTCTGCCCCGCTTCGGATTGAAACGGCGAGACTTTTGCAGCAATGCATGGCATTGACGCAAAGGCCTCGCCGTTTTTGCGTCTGGCCAGGAAAGGGAGTTAAATATGAAATCTGAGACGAATATTTGGCAAAAGGACAGGGAGACCTTGTTCCGGGAGCTGGAGTGCACTCCGGACGGACTGAATCAGGCGGAGGCGAAGCGCCGCCTGGAAAAGTATGGCCCCAACGAACTGCAGGCTGGCACGAAAAAGAGCGTGCTGCGGATCTTTTTGGAGCAGTTTGCGGATTTCCTGGTGATCATTCTGATCCTGGCCGCAGCGGTTTCTGCTATGCTGGGCGATGTGGAGAGCACGGCGGTCATCCTGGCGGTCATTACCCTGAACGCCATCCTGGGCACCGTGCAGACAGTAAAGGCGGCGGCCTCTCTGGACAGCCTCAAGCAGATGTCTGCTCCCACGGCCAAGGTGGTCCGGGACGGGCAGACCGTACAGATCCCCGGCCGGGAAGTGGTCGTGGGCGATGTGGTGGTGCTGGAGGCCGGCGACTCCGTCTGCGCCGACGGACGGCTTTTGGAGTGCGCCAGCCTCAAGTGCGCTGAGAGCGCCCTGACCGGCGAGAGCCTGCCTGTGGAAAAGGATACGGTTGAGATCCAGGGCGAGGCGGCACTGGGTGACCGGAAGAATATGGTGTTCTCCGGCAGCTTTGTCACCTATGGCCGTGCCCGGTTCCTGGTGACGTCCACGGGCATGGATACGGAGATGGGCAAGATCGCGACGCTGCTCAAGACCACCGAGGAGAAGAAAACGCCCCTGCAGGTGAGCCTGGACCAGTTCGGACGCAAGCTGTCCATCGGCATTTTGGCCATCTGCGCAGTGCTGTTTGCCGTGAGCGTGCTGCTGCGGGGCGAAAACGTGATGAACGCTTTCCTTTTTGCCGTGGCGCTGGCGGTGGCGGCCATTCCCGAGGCTCTGAGCTCCATCGTCACCATCGTGCTGTCCTTCGGAACCCAGAAAATGGCCCGGGAGAATGCCATCATCCGCAAGCTCCAGGCGGTGGAGGGCCTTGGCAGTGTGTCTGTCATCTGCTCGGATAAGACCGGCACGCTGACCCAGAATAAAATGACGGTGAAGAAGCTCTACGCCGGCGGGCGGATCATCGATGTTGCCGACGCGGATTTCCACGACCCCGTGCAGGAGCCTCTCCTGCGGACGGCCCTTTTGTGCAGTGACGCCACCGTGAACGAAAGCGGCGAAGTGGGCGATCCCACGGAGACGGCGCTGGTGCATCTGGGTGAGGACCACGGCTTTGACGAGGAGGATGTCCGCAGCCGCTGGCCCCGCCTGGCGGAGCTGCCCTTTGACTCCGACCGCAAGCTCATGTCCACGGTCCACCAGCTCTCCGGCGGCTATGCCATGGTCACCAAGGGCGCGGTGGACGTGCTGATGGACCGGTGCGTCATCTCTCCCCAGGCCCGTGCAGAGGTGGAGGAGGCCAACCGGACGTTCTCCGAGCAGGGATTGCGGGTGCTGGCGTTTGCCATGCGGCCCCTGGAGCGGCCGGAAGTGACGCTGGCGGATGAGAACGGTCTGGACTTTCTGGGCCTCATTGCCATGATGGACCCGCCCCGGCCGGAATCCAAGGCCGCCGTGCGCGAGTGCATCGCCGCCGGCATCCGTCCCATTATGATCACCGGCGACCACAAGGTCACCGCTGCGGCCATCGCCAAGGAGATCGGCATCCTCACGGAGGGCACCGAGGCAGTGGAGGGCGCTGTCATCGACGGCATGAGCGACGAGCAGCTGCGGCAGTTTGTGCCGAAGGTGTCTGTCTATGCCCGCGTGTCTCCAGAGCATAAGATCCGCATCGTCAAGGCCTGGCAGGACCGGGGCAATCTGGTGGCCATGACCGGCGACGGCGTCAACGACGCCCCCGCCCTCAAGCAGGCGGATATCGGCGTGGCCATGGGCATCACCGGCACGGAGGTGGCCAAGGACGCCGCCGGCATGGTGCTGGCAGACGATAACTTTGCCACCATCGTCCAGGCGGTGAAAAACGGCCGCAACGTCTATGCCAACATCAAGCGTTCCATCCAGTTCCTGCTCTCCGGCAACGCGGCGGGCATCCTGACCGTGCTCTATGCGTCCCTCCTTGCGCTGCCGGTACCCTTTGCGGCAGTGCACCTGCTGTTCATCAACCTGCTGACGGACTCCCTGCCCGCCATTGCCCTGGGCCTGGAGCCTCACTCTGACGCCGTCATGCGGGAAAAGCCCCGCCAGCGCAGCGAGGGCATTTTGACCCGTCCGTTCCTCATCAGCGTCGCGGTGGACGGCGTGATCATCGCCGCGGCTACCATCCTGGCGTTCCACCTGGGCCTTGCCGCCGGCGGCGCGGCGGTGGGCAGCACCATGGCCTTTGCCACGCTGTGCCTTTCCCGTCTGTTCCATGGCTTCAGCTGCAAGTCCGGCCGCCCCGTGCTGTTTACCAGAGCGTTCTGGAACAACCGCTTCCTGCTGGGCGCCTTCGTGCTGGGCGCGGTGCTGTTGACGGCGGTGCTGACGGTCCCTGTGCTGGAGCCGCTGTTCCAGGTGGCGCCGCTGACCATGGGTCAGCTGGGCACCGTGGCGGGACTGTCCCTGGGCTCCATGGTGCTGATCCAGCTGCGCAAGCTGATCCGCAAGGGCTGAATCCAAGAAAAGAGAAGCTCCGGCATGACCGGGGCTTTTCTTTTTGCCCTGGAGCGGTTATAATGGCGGAAAAGGGAGGGATGGATGTGATCAACTCCACCTTGTGCTATCTGGAGCGGGGAGACGAATATCTCATGCTCCACCGGGTGAAAAAGCGCAACGATGTGAATCACGACAAGTGGATCGGCGTGGGCGGAAAGTTTCTGGAGGGAGAGAGCCCGGAAGAGTGCATCCTGCGGGAGACGGAGGAGGAGACGGGCCTCCATCTGACGGAGTACCGTTACCGGGGCCTGGTGACGTTCGTATCCGATGAGGCGGAGGGTGAGTTCATGCACCTGTTCACTGCCACCGGCTGGACGGGCACGCCCCATCCCTGCGATGAAGGTGAGCTGCAATGGATCAAAAAAGCGCAGCTGCGGGCACTGCCCATGTGGGAAGGGGATAAGATCTTCTTAAAGCTCCTGGAAGAGGACGCGCCGTTCTTTTCCCTGAAGCTGCGCTATGAGGGCGAGCATCTGGCTCAGGCGGCGCTGAACGGACGCTTACTCACCTGACAGGAGAGTTATTTAAAGGAGGAAGCAACATGAGCGGAACGATCCTGCTGTTCGGCTTTGACTCTTTGCTGAATATTCTGGCGCTGAGCGCCGCCGTGTCACCCTTTGACGCGGAGGTGGTACCCGTGGCCAGAGGGGATTACAATAAACCCATGGGGGTCCTGGCCGGACTGGACACGGAGGCGACGCCCTCACTGCCCTATGCCGGCGGCACGCTGGGCGGACGCATGGTGGTGCTGTGCGGACTGGATGATCGGCTGGAGTCGGTGCTGGCGGCGCTGAATCAGGCGGGAGCGGATTGCATGAAGGCGGTGCTCACGCCTCATAACCGTACCTGGAGCGCCCTGAAGCTCTACGGGGAGCTGCAAAGAGAGCGGGCGGCCATGGAGCGGGGAGGCCGGCGATGAAGCTGCTGGTCTCGGCGTGTCTTCTGGGCTGCCGCTGCCGCTATGACGGCGCGGCCAAGCCCCATCCGGCCATGGAGGCCCTGGCGGAGCGGCACACGCTGGTGCCGGTGTGCCCGGAGCAGCTGGGCGGTCTCTCCACGCCCCGTCCCCCGGCGGAGCGGCAGGGAGACCGGGTGGTCACGGAGCGCGGCGCCGACGTGACGGAGCAGTACTGCCGGGGCGCGGAGGAGGCCGCGCGCCTTTGTACCCTGCTGGGCTGCCAGGCGGCGGTTTTGAAAGAGCGAAGCCCCTCCTGCGGCAAGGGGCAGGTATACGACGGTACCTTTTCCCGCACGCTGACAGATGGGAACGGCGTCACCGCAGATCTTCTTGCGGAGATGGGCATCCCGGTCTATGGAGAATCCAGAATCGAGGAGCTGCTGAAGTGACGGCAGCTCCTCCGTCATTTTCGACAATTTTCCCTGCGGATTTTCCCTGCCTTTTTAGCCGGACTGCCCTTGCAAAGCGGCGGCGGGGCCTGTATAATAAGGCGAACTGAGAAAGGGAGGTACTACCATGGAAACGATGTATGTTTTGTCTGCGGCGGTGTCCTCCGGGGCCTATTTGCCCTCTTATTTCTGAAACCGGCATTGTTGCCGGTATTTTTTTTGCGCATTTGTGCGTGACGAGAGGAGAAATCACATGAACGAGACAAAAAACAACGCTGCCCCCATCCGGGACGCCCGGACGCTGGGTCTGCCCAAGATGCTGATCCTGGGCTTGCAGCACATGTTCGCCATGTTCGGTGCCACGGTGCTGGTGCCCATTCTGGTGCAGGGCTACGGATTGCCCCTGTCCATCCAGACCACGCTGTTTTTCGCCGGATTCGGCACGCTCTTTTTCCATGTGTGCACCCGCATGAAGGTGCCTGCATTCCTGGGCTCCTCCTTTGCGTTCCTGGGCGGCTTCCAGGCCATGGCGGCCATGGACAGCGGCATCTACGCGGGCATGGCTCCTGCGGAGAAGCTCCAGTACACCTGCGGCGGCATCGTGGTGGCCGGCGCGCTGTACGTGATCTTGGCGCTCATCATCAAGGCGGTGGGCGTGCATAAGGTCATGCGCTTCCTGCCCCCGGTGGTTACCGGCCCCATCATCATCCTCATCGGATTGAACCTGGCGCCCTCCGCCGTGTCCAACGCCTCCACCTGCTGGTGGCTGGCCCTGGTGGCCATGGCCATCATCGTGGTGGCCAACATCTGGGGCAAGGGCATGATCAAGATCATCCCCATTTTGCTGGGCGTGGTCGGCTCCTACATCGTGGCTCTCGTGGCCGGCAAGGTGGACTTCACCGCCCTGGCCGGTACGGATCTCATTGGCTTCCAGCCCTTTGTGACGGACTTCGGCGGCTCCATCGCCAAGTTTGACATCTCCGCCATTCTGGTCATGGCGCCCATTGCCATCGCCTCCATGATGGAGCACATCGGCGACATGTCCGCCATCTCCGCCACTGTGGGCGATAACTTCATCGAAGATCCCGGCCTCCACCGCACCCTGGTGGGCGACGGCATCGCCACCGCTCTGGCGGGCCTCTTCGGCGGCCCCGCCAACACCACCTACGGCGAAAACACCGGCGTGCTGGTGCTCTCCCGGGTCCATGATCCCCGGGTGATCCGCCTGGCTGCCATTTACGCCATCGTGCTGTCCTTCAGCCCCATGTTCGCCGCCTTCGTCAGCTCCATCCCCTCTGCCATCATCGGCGGCGTCAGCTTCATCCTGTACGGTATGATCTCCGCCATTGGCGTAAGAAACGTGGTGGAAAACCAGGTGGACTTCACCAACTCCCGCAACCTGATCATCGCCGCGGTCATCCTGGTGTGCGGCCTGGGCTTCACCGGCGGCCTCACCTTCCATGTGGGCGGCGTGTCCATCACGCTGACCTCCCTGGCCATCTCCGCCATTGCCGGCATTGCCCTCAACGCCATCCTGCCCGGCAACGACTTCCAGTTCGGCCAGTCCGCCAACTCTGATACCGCCGCCTCCCTGGGCCGGTATTGAGCACTGAAAAAAGGCTGCCCCGCCTTTTGGCGCGGGGCAGCCTTTTTTGACGGAGAAGAGAAAAAACGGGAAAAACCACAAAAGGAGCAGGAAACGGTTGACATTTTTTCTATATCTTATATAATGTACACGCAACGAAACCCATGATAGAGGCGCGGGCTTCAAGAGTACCGCTTTCCAACGGCAGAGCACCGGGAAGGCGGGAAAGGGGAGACCGCCGAGGCGCCTTTCCGCTGCCTGGCGGAAGGAGGCCGGGCCGCCGGAGAATATCCGTCGGACTGTCACCCCCGCGGTGGAGCGCTGTCATGACCTGTGGGATCTTCCCGTGCTTATCCTGAAGTCATGATGCTGTATCATGGCTTCATTTTTTTATGTGAGGAGAGAACGACATGAAGAAGAATTTGCGCCGCCTGCTGCCCATGCTGGTGCTGGCGGCCCTGGTGGCCACGGTGCTGTCGGTCACCGCGCTGGCTGCCGATCCCACGGAGGAGCCGGGCACCAAGATGATCGAGTGCCCTGTCTGCGGGACCTCCGGCGCCTGTATGGACTGCTACGGTCTGGACGAGGCCTGCGAGAGCTGCGGCGGCACCAATGTGTGCAGCAACTGCGGCGGCGCAGGCTATGTGACCTCCCCCAGCCGGTTTTACAACACCGCCTGGGCCCTTTTGCCCCCGGTGATCGCCATTGCTCTGGCCCTGATCACCAAGGAAGTGTACAGCTCGCTGTTCCTGGGCATCGTGGTGGGCGGACTGCTCTATTCCAACTTCGGCTTTGAGGGCACGGTGCTCCATGTGTTTGAGGACGGCATCATCTCCGTCCTCTCGGACAGCTACAACGTGGGCATCCTGGTATTTTTGGTGATCCTGGGTGCCATGGTGTGCCTGATGAACAAGGCCGGCGGCTCCGCAGCCTTCGGCCGCTGGGCCCAGACCCATATCAAGAGCCGCGCCGGCGCACAGCTGGCCACCATCGTGCTGGGCTGCCTCATCTTCATCGATGACTACTTCAACTGCCTGACCGTGGGCAGCGTTATGCGCCCCATTACGGACAAGCACCGCATTTCCCGTGCCAAGCTGGCCTATCTGATCGACGCTACCGCGGCGCCCATCTGCATCATCGCCCCCATCTCCTCCTGGGCTGCCGCCGTGGCGGGCTTTGCCGAGGACGGCCAGGGCCTGAACCTCTTCATCCGGGCCATTCCCTTTAACTTCTACGCCATTTTGACCGTTGTGATGATGGTGGGCATGGTGCTGATGAAGGTGGAGTTTGGCACCATGGCCATTTTCGAGCGCAACGCCGAGGAGACAGGCGACCTGTTCTCCGGCCCCAACCCCTACGCCATGATGGACGAGGAAGTGGCCGAGGACAAGGGCCGGGTGCTGGACCTGGTGCTGCCCATCGTGGTGCTGGTGATCTGCTGCGT
Source organism: uncultured Oscillibacter sp. (assembly GCA_900548505.1). Taxonomy (GTDB): domain Bacteria; phylum Bacillota; class Clostridia; order Oscillospirales; family Oscillospiraceae; genus Oscillibacter. The sequence goes on from URKI01000020.1 coordinate 33,698, forward strand.
CACCGGCATGATCTACTCCGGCGGCTTCTTCTCCGGCACCGGCTTCGTGGAGGCGTTCTCCAATTCTGACGCGTCCGTAGGTCTGATGCTTGGCTCTGCCTTTGCTCTGGTGTTCACCGTGGTGTACTACATGATCCGCCGCAGCATGACCTTCCGCCAGATGATGGAGTGCATCCCCGAGGGCTTCAAGGCCATGGTGCCCGCCATCATGATCCTGACCTTTGCCTGGAGCCTCAAGGCCATGACGGACTCCTTGGGTGCCAAGTACTTTGTCCGCGACTTCGTTCAGGGCAATGCCGCCAGCTTCCAGATGTTCCTGCCGGCCATCGTGTTCGTCATCGGCTGCCTGCTGGCCTTTGCCACCGGCACCAGCTGGGGCACCTTCGGCATGCTGATCCCCATCGTCCAGAACGTGTTCTCCATGGACGATCCTCTGGCCATCGTGTGTATCTCCGCCTGCATGGCCGGCGCCGTGTGCGGCGACCACTGCTCTCCCATCTCCGATACCACCATTATGGCCTCCGCCGGCGCCCAGTGTGACCACGTGAGCCATGTGTCCACCCAGCTGCCCTATGCGGTTGTAGCCGCGGCTGTCAGCTTTGTGAGCTACATCGTGGCGGGCATGGTGCCCAACGCGTTCATCGCGCTGCCGGTATCCATCGTGCTGATGCTGTGCACGCTGGTGGTGATTCGTGTGATCCACGGCAGAAAGACTGCCTAATGAAATAAAAAAAGCGCCGCCCGGCCGGGCGGCGCTTTTTTATTACGTGTTCGGTTCCAGAGGCTGTACGGTAAAGTGCAGCTTTGCCGGAGAGTGGGGATACTGGCGGAAAAAGGCCCGGACGATCCGGTCGCAGACCTTGCAGCTGTTTTCGTAGTTGGCCTGGGGCAGCATGAGGATGTACTGAGACACGCTGCACCGGGCGGCGATGTCGCCCCGGCGGAGGCTGGTGCGGATCAGCTCCTGCAGGTTTTCCATGCACCGGTCCAGGCTGCGCTTGGCCAGCTCCTCGCCGGCGGCGTCCGTGACGGAGAGCAGGCAGATGTGCACCGCGTCTCCGCTGCGGGCCACGGCACGGGCCTCCGCATGGTAAATGACCTTGAAAAAGTCATAGTCGCAGAAGAGTGCGCCGCTGAGACCGTCAGGCTCCCGCAGCTGCTCACGCAGCGTGCCCATGGAGACGGCACGGTCGTTGACGGTGCGCACGGCCTCCCGGTACAATGCCCGGGACTCGTCCGCCGGCATGATGCCGAAGTTATCGAACAGCAGCTGGCTCATGTCCTCGTAGATGGAGATGACCTCGCGCTGCTGACCTAGGGCCAGAAGATCCCGCATCAGATGCTGGTAGATGAGCTCATTGTAGGGCTCGATAACGATGGCGCTGCGGCACAGCTCCGCCGCCTGGTCCATCTGCTCGCGCTCTTCCAGCAAAGAGAGGGCTTCCAGCAGGGTGTGGATGTAAAGGTTGTGGAAATAGGCGGAAATGGGGATGACCCATGCCTCGCTGGAGAGCTTCTGCAAAAAGTCGCCCCGGTACAGCGCCAGCGCCTGCAGATAGTGGTCCAGCCGCTGGGCATCATCCTGGACCATGGAGCCGGCGCGGCAGAGCCGCTCAAACTCGTCCACATCAAAAAAGAAGGGGACGTCCGGGTTCCAGGTGTAGTTTCCATCCCGGCGGATGATGAGGGAGTGTCCGGCGGTGCTGTCCAGCTGGTTGAGAGACGAGCGCACCCGATGGAACATGGTCTTGAGGGCATTGAGGGGATTGGAGCTGCTCTCTGTGTCGTTCCACAAAAGACCAACCAGCTCATCCTGGGTGATGGAACGGCTGCGGCAGTAGATCATGTATGCCAGCAGCAGCCATACTTTGCGGGAGCGGTTGTCGTTATCATTGATCTCCTGGTCTCCTTTGCGGACAGAAAAGTTGCCGAACATCCGCACTTCAAGGACATGATCCGCCATCTGACATCACCACCTTTTTCCGGAATCTTCCAACCATAACACGCCCAATATATATTTAAAACATAACACACTTGGAAAAACTTTGCAAGTAAAAGTGTCTGGATACAAGTTTTTGCGGAAAAAGAAGAAAACAAAGCAAAAAATACTTTACCTTCCAAAACAGATGTGCTATACTGAAACTGTAAAATTTTAGATATCACTTGGTAGATATAGAAAGGAAGACATATTTTGCAGATGATTTTCAAGCGTATACTGCCGCTGGCCTTGGCAGTGTGCCTGCTGAGCGGCTGCGCTCAAAAAGGAGAGGAGATCTCCGATGAGCAGTCCGGGGCGGACCTCACCCAAACGGAGGAGGCGGACTTGGAAGAGGCTTATGTGGATGAAGTCCTGCTGGAGGAAGTGGAGCTGGAGGATGAGGCGGTGGCCCTGGCTGCCGCGCCTGCGCTGGATACCCTGCTGATGCCGGAGGCCTCCGGCACCCAGACCAAGGAAAACAGCAAGGCGGTCATCGACTACTCCAACATAAAAGACGGCTATGTGATGGTCAAGTATACTGCCTCCACCACCAAGCGGCTCAAGGCCCAGCTCAAGGGCCCCACCACAACGTATACCTACAATATCAGCGCCGGGGAATGGGAGACGTTCCCCCTGTCCGACGGGAACGGCAGCTATCAGGTGATCGTTTACGAGAACATCTCCGGCTCCAAGTACTCCACTGTACTCTCTGCCAGCTTCTCCGCCACTATGACGGATGAGTTTGCCCCGTTCCTGCGCCCCAACCAGTATGTGAACTATGAAAACGCGCCCAATACGGTGGCCAAGGCCAAGGAGTTGACCGCCGGAATGACAGACCCGCTGCAGAAGGTGAAGGCGGTATACGACTTCGTGGTCTCCACGCTCTCCTACGACAAGCAGCTGGCGGCCACGGTGCAGAGCGGGTACCTGCCGGTGTTGGATTCCGTTCTGGCCAGCAAGAAGGGCATCTGCTTTGACTATGCGGCGCTGATGACCGGCATGCTCCGCAGCCAGGGCGTCCCCTGCAAGCTGGTGGTGGGCTACGCGGGCACTGCCTACCATGCCTGGATCAGCGTGTGGTCCGATGAGACCGGATGGATCAACGGTGCCATCTACTTTGACGGCACCTCCTGGCAGCGGATGGACCCCACCTTTGCCTCCAGCGGACGGCAGAGCGCCGCCATCATGCAGTACATCGGCGACGGAAAGAACTACACTGCCAAATACTTCTATTAAAGGGATTTTGTCTTTACGAACCGGCAGAATTGGTTTAAAATGGGTTTGCAGTTGATCTGCAAGCCCATTTTTTTGGATTTGAGGACTGACGATGAAAAACGAGAAACTGAGCAACGAACAAATTTCGGGCCTTTGCATGGAGCTTTCCCTGCTGCTGCACGCCGGCGTGCGGGTGGGAGACGGCCTGGCCCTTCTGGCGGAGGAGTCCCATGGCGGCGACCGGGCCTGGCTGGAGCAGATGGCCCATCAGGTGGATGAGGGCACGTCCCTGGCCGCGGCGCTGGGCGGCTCCGGCCGCTTTCCCGACTATGTCTCCGGCCTTTTGGAGATGGGAGAGCGCTCCGGACGGACGGAGGAGGCCCTGCGGGCGCTGTCCGTCTATTATGAAGAGCGCAGCCGGATGGAGCGCCGCCTGCGCAGCGCCCTTTTGTATCCGGCGGTCATGCTGCTTTTGATGCTGGCGGTGATCGTGATCCTGCTTGCCAGGGTGCTGCCGGTGTTTGACGAGGTGTACGCCTCCCTGGGCGGACAGCTCACCGGCGTGGCCGGAGGGCTTTTGGCCCTGGGCCGGGCCCTGGACGCGGCCATGCCGGTACTGTGCGTGCTGCTGGGCCTGATCGTGGTGTTTCTGGCTGCGTTTGCCGCCGTTTCCTCGTTCCGTGAGCGGATCATGACCCTGTGGCGCCGCACCTTGGGCGACAAGGGCATCTCCCGCATGATGCAGACGGCTCGCTTTGCCCAGGCGCTGTCCATGGGCCTGAGCAGCGGACTTCCCCTGGAGGAGGCCCTGACCCTGGCCGGACAGCTGCAAAAGGATATCCCCGCGGCTCAGGCCCGCTGCCAGGACTGCCTGGACCGGCTGGAGCGGGGAGAGGACCTGGCTTCTGCCCTGAACGGGTCCGGCGTGCTGCCCAAGGCCAGCTGCCGCCTGGTGGCGCTGGGCCAGCGCAGTGGCACGGGCGATACCGTCATGGAGGAAGTGGCCCGCCGTCTGAGCGAAGAGAGTGAGTATGCCCTGGAGACCCGGGTGGGCCAGGTGGAGCCGGCGCTGGTGCTGGTGACCTCGCTGCTGGTGGGCGCCATCCTGCTTTCCGTCATGCTGCCCCTCATGAACATCATGACGGCCATCGGGTGAGCGTATGAAGCGGCAGAGACGTTGGCCGGCCCTGTTGGCCGGCGTGCTGGCGCCGGTGGTGTTCGCCGTGGGCGTGCTGGCATTTTTCACGGCGCTGAACCACCTGGACAGCGGCCGTCAGACGGAGGGACGTACCCAGCTGGAGCAGTCGCTGCGCCGCGCGTCGGCGGCGTGCTATGCGGCGGAGGGGATCTACCCGCCGGATCTTGCGTATTTGGAGGAGCACTACGGCGTGCAGGTGGATGAGGCGCGGTACACGGTGGACTACCGGGTATTTGCCTCCAACCTGATGCCCGATATCACGGTGCTGGAAAACGAGAAATGATGCGAAAAAAACCGGTTCAACACCATATGGAAGGACTGTTGGTGCTGCTGCTGTTCGGCGTGTTCGCCGCCTGCGTGCTGTTGGTGCTGCTGATGGGCGCGGGACGCTACCGTGTCTTGACGGAGCGGGATGATGCGTCCTACTCCTGGCGCACCGCGGCCCAGTACCTGACCACCCGCGTCCGCCAGGCGGACACGGCGGACGGCGTGCGGGTGGGCGCGTTCGACGGCGGCGAGGGGGAGGATACCCTCTTTCTCACCGAGCAGATCGACGGCGTGGCCTACACCACCCGGGTCTATTGGTACGACGGGGCCCTGCGGGAGCTGTTCGCGGAGGAGGGCACGGAGCTGGACAAAGACGCCGGAGAGGCGGTGCTCGATTGCGGCGGTGTGCGCTTTTTTGAGACGGACAGCGGCGTGAGCGCGGAGCTCACCGGGGCGGACGGGGAGATCACCCGGCTGGATTGGACCCTCCGCAGCGGAAAGGGGGCGGCTTCATGAGAAGCAAGGCGCCTTTGGTGCTGATGGAGCAGCTGGTCATGGTGCTGGTGTTCGCCCTGGCGGCGGCACTGTGTGTGCAGGTATTCGTGCTTTCGGACCAGACGTCCCGGAACCACGCGGCCCGGGACCGGGCGGCGGTGGCGGCCCAGAACGCCGCGGAGCAGCTCAAGGGCTGCGGAGGCGACTATGCCGCCGCGGCTGAGCAGTACGGCGGCGACTGGAACGGCTCCATGTGGGGCGTTTCCTACGATGGGGACTGGCAGCTGTGCGACGGCCAGAGCCAGGCGGCCTACCATGTGCTGGTGACGCCGGCGGAGAGCGGACAGGACCTGCTGGGTCAGGCCCAGGTAACGGTATACACGGCGGAGGGAGAGATGCTCTTCTCCATCCCCGCGGCTTGGCAGGAGGTGACGGACGTTGGGTGAAAAAGATCGTTTTTCCCCGCCTGCCGTGGGAGGAAGCTCCCTGCTGGTGATCTTTGCTGTGCTGTGTCTGACGGTGTTCGCACTGCTGGGACTTTCCAGCGTACAGGCCGGCGGACGGCTTTCCGACGCGTCGGCCCAGGCTGTGACTGCCTATTATGAAGCGGACTGCCGGGCAGAGGAGATCCTCTCCGCGCTGCGGCAGGGCACGGTGCCGGAGGGCGTGGAGCAGGAAGAGAACGGCGTGTACGCATATACCTGCCCCATCTCCGATACCCAGACCCTGGAGGTGCGCGTCCGGGTGGACGGCGCGGACTGGACGGTGCTGCGCTGGCAGGCGGTGTCCACCGCTCAGTGGGAGGCGGACGAGAGCCTGGATCTTTGGGACGGCGGCGTCCCCATGAATTGAGAGAAAGGGGCGATTCCCATGCGTGAATTGCTGGATATTTTGGAACAGGTGGTGCAGGACCATGCATCCGACCTATTTATCGTGGCAGGCGGCCCGATTTGCGAAAAGCGGGACAAGCGCCTCATCCCCATCACGGAGGAGAAGGTGTTTCCCGGCGAGACGGAGCGTCTGATCGCAGGCATTTATGAGATGGCGGGCCGTCCCATGGAGCGCTACCGCCAGACCGGCGATGACGATTTTGCCCTTGCGGTGCCCGGCCTGGCCCGTTTCCGGGTCAACGCCTACCAGCAGCGAGGCTCGCTGGCCGCCGTGGTGCGTGTGGTGGCATTTGAGATCCCCGACTACACGGCGCTGCACATTCCCGAGTCGGTCATGGGCCTGGCGGACGTGACCCACGGCATGGTGCTGGTCACCGGCACCGCCGGCAGCGGCAAGTCCACCACCCAGGCGTGCATCATCGACCGGATCAACCGCACCCGGCAGGCCCACATCATCACGCTGGAGGACCCCATCGAGTACCTCCACAGGGATCAGCAGAGCATCATCAGCCAGCGGGAGATCGCCATCGACACCAGCGACTACCTCTCTGCCCTGCGTTCTTGCCTGCGCCAGTCGCCGGATGTGATCTTGCTGGGAGAGATGCGGGACCATGAGACTACCCGCGTGGCCATGACGGCGGCGGAGACGGGCCATCTGCTCATCGCAACGCTGCACACCAACGGCGCGGTGAACACCATCGACCGCATCATCGACTCCTTCCCCAGCGCCCAGCAGGCCCAGGTCCGCATCCAGATGAGCATGGTGCTGCATACGGTGGTCAGCCAGCAGCTGCTGCCCGACAAGCGGGGCGGCATGATTCCCGCCTATGAGATCATGCACATGAACCCCGCCATCCGCAGCATGATCCGGGACTGCAAGAACCACCAGATCGATAACGCCATCGCCGCCGGTGCGTCGGAGGGCATGTGCTCCATGGATCAGTCCATTCTGGACCTTTACCGGAGGGACTTCATCACCCGGGAGACCGCGCTGGACTACGCCGACAACCCGGATCAGATGCTCCGCCGCATGGGATAAGCGGATATGAAGAAGAAAGTAAGACTTGGAATCATGGCGGTGCTGGCCATCGTGCTGGTGGTCAGCGCGGTCATGCTGGTCCGCCAGCAGATGGAATACCGCCGGGGCGAGGAGATCTACCAGGAGGCTGAGTCGCTGGTGGAGCTGCCGGACCTGAGCGAGCTGCCCGCGCCGGAGGTCCAGGAGCCGGAGGAGGAGACGGAGGCGGAGGAAAAGCCCGTCTATGTGGACCCCTACGCCGACGCCCTGCGGAACATGGACTTTACCGCCCTGCGGGAGGTCAACGACGATGTGCTGGGCTGGATCCTCATCCCCAACACCGTGCTCTCTTACCCGCTGGTGCAGGGGGACGACAACGAATACTACCTCAACCACACCTGGAAAAAGTGGACCAGCGTGGTGGGCGCCATTTTCATGGAGAGCGCCAACAGCCCGGACCTGAGCAACTTCAATACCGTCATCTACGGGCATCGGATGAACAACGGCTCCATGTTCGCCTCGCTGAAGTATTATAAGGATCTCAGCTATTGGAAGTCCCACCCCTATGTGTATATCACCAACGACGCCGGAAGCCATCAGTATGAGATCTTCGCGGCCTATGAGGTCAGCACGGCAGGGGAGACCTACCGTTTGCAGTTTGCGGACACCCAGGCCCGGCAGGATTTCATCGACTACTGCATGGACCAGTCCGTCATCGATACGGGCGTGGTGCCCAACACCTATGACCGCATCCTGACGCTCTCCACCTGTACCGGCAACGGCCACGCCACCCGCTGGGTGGTGCAGGCGGTGCTGCGGGGCGAGGCCCCGTCGGACACGGCGGAGCAGGAGCTGGCAGCGCCCGAGACGCCGGAGACTGTGCCCGAGACGCCGGAAACTCCGGATACGCCGGAGGTCCAGGCGCCGCAGGAGACGGAGGGCTCTTCTCTGCTGGACGTGGCCGTAGGCAGCGTCACCGGCGGTGATGCTGCGGAGAACGAAGCCTGTCTCTTATACACATCTGACGCTGC
>URKI01000021.1 GCA_900548505.1 uncultured Oscillibacter sp.
GGCATACGAGATAGGCTCCGGTCTCGTGGGCTCGAGATGTGTATAAGAGACAGCAGACTCCCTGCGTAAAATAAGTTCGATTATTTTAGTTAAATATTTTTAATTAAAATAATTTACATTTCGACAAATAAGGAGTACCTCATATGGAATTCGAGAAAGTACGCGACATCATCGTGGAGACCCTGGGCTGCGACGCTGAGCAGGTGACCCCCGAGGCCAGCCTGGCTGACGATCTGGGCGCCGACTCCCTGGCTTCCGTGGAGCTGGTGATGGCTCTGGAAGAGGCCGCCGGCATCTCCATCGATGACGCCGATGTGGCCGGTCTGAAGACCGTGGGCGACATCCTCACCTACCTGAAGGCCCACCAGAACTGATCGTGACCCCCGCCGGTGAGCCCAGCTCCCCGGCGGGGAAACTCTTTCCGTCCAGAAAGGAACAATATGACCAATCAAGAGATTTTTGATCTGATGGACCGCTTCGAGCGCAGCAAGCTGCAATCCATGAAGCTGTCCTGCCAGGATTTTTCCATAGAGCTGTGCCGTCCGGAGCCGGCCCCCGTATACGCCGCTCCCGCGGTGGTGGCTGCGCCCGCGGCCCCTGCCGTCTCCGCTGCTCCGGCAGCCGCTCCCGCCGCCGCGCCTGCGGAGGAGGGCCCCGCCATCACCGCGCCGCTGGTGGGCACCTACTATGCCGCCTCCGCTCCCGATCAGCCCCCCTTCGTGGCCGTGGGCGACAAGGTCTCCAAGGGGCAGACCGTGTGCCTCATCGAGGCCATGAAGATGATGAGCGAGGTGCCGGCCCCCTGCGACTGCATCATTGAAGAAGTGCTCAAGGCCAACGGCGAGCTGGTCTCCTTCGGCGAGCCCCTGTTCCGTTACAAGCCATGCTGAAGCGGGTATTGATCGCCAACCGGGGCGAGATCGCCCTGCGGGTGCTGCGGGCCTGCCGGGAAATGGGCATCGAGACCGTGGCCGTCTACTCCCAGCCGGACGCGGAGGCGCTCCATGTCCAGCTGGCGGACCAGGCGGTGTGCATCGGCCCCGCCAAAGCCGCGGAGAGCTATCTCAACCAGGACGCCCTGCTGACCGTGGCCAAGGCCACCGGCTGCGACGCCCTGCACCCCGGCTACGGCTTTTTGTCTGAAAATGCCGACTTTGCCGACCGGTGCACCGAGGCCGGCATCAAATTCATCGGCCCCAGCGGAGACACCATCCGCAAGGCCGGGTCCAAGTCCGCCGCCCGTGACCTGATGAAGGCCGCCGGCGTGCCGGTGACCCCCGGCTCCGACGGCCCTGTCTCCTCCGTTCAGGAGGCGCTGGAGGCCGCCCAGACCGTGGGCTACCCCGTGCTGCTCAAGGCCAGCGCTGGCGGCGGCGGTCGGGGCATCCGCCGCTGCAACGGTCCCGAGGACCTGCCCGCCGCCTTTGCCGAGGCGAAGGCCGAGGCCCAGGCGTGCTTCGGCGACGACGAGATGTATCTTGAAAAGCTGGTGCTCTGCCCTCGCCACATCGAATTTCAGGTGCTGGCAGACCAGTTCGGCCACGTGATCCATCTGGGCGACCGGGACTGCTCCGTCCAGCGGCGCAACCAGAAGCTCATCGAGGAGGCTCCCGCCCGGTGCCTGACGCCGGAGCTGCGGGAGAAGATGGGTGAGGCCGCCGTCCGGGCCGCCCGGGCCGTGGGCTATGAAAACGCCGGCACCGTGGAATTCCTCCTTGACGCCGACGGGGAGCATTTCTACTTCATGGAGATGAACACCCGCATCCAGGTGGAGCACGGCATCACGGAGCTCATCACCGGCGTGGATCTGGTGCGCCAGCAGCTGCGCATCGCCTCCGGCCTTGCCTTGGACATGATCCAGGACGACGTGCATCTGGAGGGCCACGCCATCGAGTGCCGCATCAACGCCGAGGACCCGTCCAAGGGTTTCCAGCCCTGCCCGGGCACCGTCTCTTTCCTGCATTTCCCCGGCGGCGCCGGCGTACGGGTGGACTCCTGCCTCTACAATGGCTGCACCCTCTCCCCCTACTATGACTCCATGGCCGCAAAGCTGCTGGTCCACGCGCCCACCCGGCTGGAGGCCATCCGCAAAATGCGCCGCTGCCTGGAGGAATTCACCCTGGAGGGTTTCCCCACCAATGCGGAGCTGAGCTATCAGATCCTTTACCATCCCATTTTTGTCCGCGGTGCATGCACCACGGGCTTCCTGGACCAAAACCTGCCGTCGCTGCTGGACTTCAACCGGCGGCTGAGTGAAAGTGAGGAGCAGGCATGAACACGATCTTCGCCAAGCGCCGGGCACGGCTCCTGGCCATGAAGGCCATGCGGGACAACTATATTCCCGGCGACAAGCTCATCACCTGCCCCCAGTGCGGACAGGAGAGCGAGCGGCGCACGGTCGCCCAGGGGCTGTCCGTCTGCCCCAAGTGCGGCTACCACTTCCCCATCGGCGCCTATTACCGTCTCAGCACCATTCTGGACCCGGGCTCTTTCCGGGAGCTGAACGCCAAGCTGACGGCGGGCGATCCCCTGCACTTCCCCGGCTATCCCGAAAAGATCCGTGCCGCCCAGCGCAAGACCGGCCTGGGCGAGGCGGCCGTCACCGCCACAGGCACCATCGGCGGACGCCGGTGCGTGGTAGGCGTGCTGGACAGTCGGTTTTTCATGGGTTCCATGAGCTCCGTGGTGGGTGAGAAGATCACCCTGGCCATTGAGTTTGCCGCAAAGAACAAGCTGCCCCTGATCCTCTTTTCCGCCAGCGGCGGCGCCCGCATGCAGGAGGGCATCCTCTCCCTGATGCAGATGGCCAAGACCTCCGCCGCCCTGGCCCGGTTTTCTGAGAAGGGGCTTTTGTATATCTCCGTGTTGACCCACCCCACCACCGGCGGCGTCACCGCCAGCTTCGCCTCCCTGGGCGACATCATCCTGGCCGAGCCCGGCGCCCTCATCGGCTTTGCAGGTCCCCGGGTCATTCAGCAGACCATCGGCGAGACGCTGCCCGAGGGCTTCCAGCGTGCGGAGTTCCAGATGGCCCATGGCTTTGTGGACCAGGTGGTGCCCCGCACGGACATGCGGGACACCCTGTCCCAGCTGCTGCGGCTGCACGAGAAAGGAGGCCGCGTATGAGCGCTGCTCTCACCGCCGCCCAGCGGGTAGCCATTGCCCGCCACCCCCAGCGGCCCAACATCACCGACTTCATCGGCGCGCTGTTCACCGACTTTTTTGAGCAGCGGGGCGACCGCCTGGCCGGAGAGGACGCCGCCATTCTGGGCGGCGTGGCCCTCTACCACGGGCGGCCCGTCACCGTGATCGGCACCCGCAAGGGAAAGACCCTGGAGGAAAACCTCCAGTGCAACTTCGGCATGCCCGGCCCGGAGGGCTACCGCAAGGCCCTGCGGCTCATGCGCCAGGCGGAAAAGTTCCGCCGCCCCATCTTCACCTTCATCGATACCTCCGGCGCCTATCCCGGCCTGGAGGCCGAGGAGCGGGGCCAGGGCGAGGCCATCGCCCGCAACCTCTTCGAGATGAGCCGGTTGGAGGTGCCCGTCATCGCCGTCATCACCGGCGAGGGCAACAGCGGCGGCGCACTGGCCCTGGGCGTTGCCAACCGGGTGCTTATGCTGGAAAACGCCGTGTACGCCATTCTCTCCCCCGAGGGCTTTGCCTCCATTTTGTGGAAGGACGCCGCCCGCAGCGCCGAGGCCTGCGAGCTCATGAAGCTGACGGCGCCGGACCTTCTCTCTCTGGGCGTCATCGACGACATCGTGCCGGAGCCCGAGGGCGGCGCCCATCTGGCCAGCGCCATCGCGTTCCGGCAGCTGGACCGGGCGCTTACCCGCCATCTGGCGGAGCTGGACAAGCTGAGCGGCAAGGCTCTGGCCGCCGAGCGCTGGCAGAAATTCAGAAGCATGGGGGCCGCCGCTCCCAATAAGGAGGAGCTATGAACGGAATCAAGATCGTGGGCACCGGGTACGCTGCCCCGTCCAAGATCGTCACCAACGACGACCTTGCCAAAATCGTGGAGACCAACGACGAGTGGATCACCTCCCGCACCGGCATCTCCCGCCGCCGCCACATGGCCGAGGGTGAGACCTTCACCTCCATCACCGTGCAGGCCGCCCGCAAGGCGCTGGAATCTTCCGGCATTCCCGCCGACCAGATCGGCGCGTGCATCGTGGCCACGCTGACGCCGGATACCCTGGTGCCCTCCGCCGCCTGCTTATTGCAGCGGGAGCTGGGCCTGCCCATGGACATTCCCTGCTTTGACCTCAACGCCGCCTGCACCGGCTTTTTGTACGCCCTGCACACCATGGAATGCCTGCTGGCCGCCTCTGAGCGCAAGTACGGCCTGGTGATCGGCGCGGAGAATCTCAGCCGCATCATCAACTGGGAGGACAGAGGCACCTGCATTCTCTTCGGAGACGGCGCCGGCGCCGCAGTGGTGGAAAGCCGGGCGGAGTGGAACTCCATCTCCGCCGTGCTGGGCTGCCACGGTGACGGACAGATCCTGCGGGTGCCTGGCGTGGAGACCGAAGAGCGGAGCCTCATCTCCATGGAGGGCACGAAGGTATTCAAGTTCGCCGTGGAGGCGGTGCCCTACTGCATGGACCAGGTGCTGGAGAAGACCGGCCTGACCATCGACGATGTGGACTTTTTCGTCTTCCATCAGGCCAACGCCCGCATCATCGATCTGGTGGTGCGCAAGTACCACATTCCGCAGGAAAAGTATTACAAGAACATCGCCGAGTACGGCAACACCTCCGCCGCCAGTATCCCGCTGGTCATCGGCGAGCTGCATGAGATGGGCAAGGTGGGCCACGGCTCCCGGGTGCTGGTCGTGGGCTTCGGCGGCGGCCTGACCTGGGGCGGTGCCCTGGTGGAGTTTGCGTAAGAGGAGCAAAACATGAAAAAGCTGAACGAAATCCTGGGGACGGAGTTCCCCATCATCCAGGGCGGCATGGCCAACATCGCCACCGGTGAGTTCGCCGCCGCCTGTTCCAACGCCGGCGCCCTGGGCATGATCGCCACCGGCGCCTGGGACGGCCAGCGTCTGCGCCAGGAGATCCGCCGGGCCAAGGAGCTGACCGACAAGCCCTTCGGCGTGAACCTGATGCTCATGAACCCCTGTGCCGACGAGATCGCCCAGGTCATCATCGACGAGGGCGTCCAGGTGGTCACCACCGGCGCCGGCAACCCCGGCAAGTACATCCCCGCCTGGAAGGACCACGGCATCAAGGTGCTGCCTGTAGTAGCCGCCACGGTGCTGGCCAAGCGTCTGGTGCGCCTGGGCGTGGACGCCGTCATCGCCGAGGGTACGGAATCCGGCGGCCACGTGGGCGAGATGACCACCATGGCCCTGGTGCCCCAGGTCATCGACGCCGTGGACGTGCCCGTGGTGGCCGCCGGCGGCATCGCCGACGGACGGCAGGCAGCAGCGGCTTTCGCCCTGGGTGCCTGCGGCATCCAGGTGGGCACGTGCCTGCTGGCAAGCGAGGAGTGCCCCATCCACGAAAATTACAAGCAGGCCATCCTCAAGGCCAAGGACAGCGACACCACCGTCACCGGCCGCTCCATTGGCGGGCCTGTGCGGGTGCTGAAAAACAAGATGGCCCGGGAGTACCTGGCTCTTGAAAAGCGCGGCGCCTCTTTGGAGGAGCTGGAAGCCGTCACGCTGGGCGGCCTCCGCCGGGCCGTGCTGGAAGGCGATGTGGAGCACGGCAGCGTCATGAGCGGCCAGGTGGCCGGTATGCTCCACGAGATCCGTCCCCTGCGGCAGATCTTTGAAGAGCTGTACAGCGGCGGACGCAGTGTGCTGGAGGCGGCAGCGAAGGAATGGGCCTGACGATCCGGGGCAAACATCTGCCCCTCCCTATTTTGCAGGGCGGCATGGGCGTGGGCGTGAGCCTGGACCGCCTGGCCGGCGCTGTGGCCGCCTGCGGCGGCATGGGCACCATCTCCACCGCTATGTGCGGCTTCGAAGAGCCCGATTTTGCCACTGATCCCAAGGGCGCCAACCTGCGGGCTCTGGCCGCCCAGGTACGCCGGGCCAAGGAGCTCTCCCACGGGGCCGGTCTGGTGGCCATCAACGCCATGGTCGCCACCACCCAGTACGCCGAGAGCGTGCGCACCGCCCTGCGGGCCGGTGTGGACGCAGTGGTCTGCGGCGCGGGACTGCCCCGGGACCTGCCCGCCATCGCGGCAGAGGTGCCCGAAAGCGACGCCGCTCTGGCCCCGGTGGTCAGCGGCGGGCGGGCGGCGGGACTCATCTGCCGCCTGTGGGATAAGCACCACCACCGCATCCCCGATTTCATGGTGCTGGAAGGACCTCTCGCCGGCGGACATCTGGGCTTTTCCAAAGAGGAGGCCCGGGAGGCCCAGGCAGGCAATCCCAAGTCCCTCTCCGACCTTCTGCGGGAGGTGCTGGAGGCCATCGCCCCCTACCGGGACAAGTACGGCCGGGATATCCCCGTGTTCGTGGCCGGCGGTATTGCCGATGGTGCGGAGATGGCCCGCTACATGAAAGAGGGCGCCGCCGGTGCCCAGTTCGCCACCCGCTTCATCGCCACGGAGGAGTGCGACGCCTCCCCGGCCTACAAGCAGCGCCTGCTGGACGCCCGGGACGAGGACATCGCCATCGTGCAAAGCCCCGTGGGCCTGCCGGGCCGCGCCCTGCGCTCTCCCCTCATCCAGCGGGTGGAGGCAGGTACCCAGCCTGCGGTGGAGCGGTGCATCAAGTGTCTTTCCGCCTGCGACTATAAAACCGCTCCCTACTGCATCTCCCGGGCGCTCATCGCCGCCGTGCGGGGCGACTGGGAAAACGGGCTCTTTTTCTGCGGCGCCGGCGCCGGAAAGATCAACCGTCTTTCCACCGTCCGATCCCAGATGGAGCAGATCATGAGTGAATGGAGGGCCGCGCAATGAAGCTTGGCTTTTTATACGCCGGACAGGGCAGCCAGCACCCTGGCATGGGTGCCGACCTGTACCGGACCTTTGACGCCTTCCGCGCCGTACTGGACAGCGCGGAGGTGGACTTTGACCTGAAGAAGGTGTCCTTCGAGGACCCCGACGTCATTTTGAACCAGACCCGCTACACCCAGCCGTGCATGGTGGCGTTTGCCGCTGGCCTCACCGCCGTGCTGCGCCAGGAGGGCATCGAGCCCGCCGTGGCCGCCGGTCTTTCCCTGGGCGAGTACTCCGCCCTCCACGCCGCCGGCGTGTTCGACGCCGCCACCGCCGTGAAGCTGGTGGCCTTCCGGGGCCGCGCCATGGAGGAGGCGGCCGCCGGACGGGAGAGCGCCATGATGGCCGTGCTGAATCTGGATCGGGCACCGCTGCAGGCCTGCTGCGACGAGGCCAGCGACCTTGGCTGCGTGGTCATTGCCAACTACAACTGCCCCGGCCAGCTGGTCATCGGCGGCGAGAAGGCCGCCGTGGAGAAGGCCGCCGCCCTGGCCAAGGAAAAGGGCGCCCGCCGGTGCCTGCCCCTGAAGGTCAGCGGCCCCTTCCACACGCCCCTCATGGCCCCCGCCGGCGACGCCCTGCGGAGCTATTTCCAGGGCGTGGACTTTGCTCAGCCCCAGATCGACGTGATCTTCAACTGCCTGGGCGATGTGAAGGATGACTCCGTCACCATTCAGGACCTGCTGGTGCGTCAGGTGCAAAGCAGCGTCTTTATGGAGGACTCCATCCGCAAAATGGCCGCCATGGGTGTGGACGGCATCGTGGAGATCGGCCCGGGCAAGGCCCTGGCCGGATTTGTGAAGAAAACCCTGCCGGAGATGCCCGTCATCAGCGTGGAGACCGTGGAAGACGTGGAGGCGCTCAAGGCCTGGATCAAGGAGAGATAATATGAACTTTACCGGAAAGACTGCCGTGGTCACCGGCGGAAGCCGGGGCATCGGCAAGGCCGTGTGCCTGGAGCTGGCCCGGGGCGGCTCCAATGTGGTGCTCTGCTACGCCGGCAACGCCGCCTCCGCCGCCGAGACCGTGGCAGAGTGCGAGGCGCTGGGCGCCAAGGCCCTGGCCGTGCAGTGCAACGTGGCCAACGCCGAGGAGGTCAAGGCCCTCATGGACACCGCCATCTCCGCCTTCGGCGCCGTCCACATTCTTGTCAACAACGCAGGCATTACCCGGGACGGCCTGCTCATGACCATGAAGGACGCGGACTTCGACGCCGTGGTGGACACCAACCTCAAGGGCGCGTTCTACTGCATGCGGGCGGTGGCCCGGCCCATGATGCGCCAGCGCTACGGCCGCATCGTCAACCTCTCCAGCGTGGTGGGCCTGCGGGGCAACGCCGGACAGATCAACTACGCCGCCAGCAAGGCCGGCGTCATCGGCATGACCAAGTCCATGGCCAAGGAGCTGGCCACCCGGGGCGTCACCGTCAACGCTGTGGCTCCCGGCTTCATTGAGACCGATATGACCGCCGCCATGACCGACGCGGCCAAGACCGCCACCCTGGCCTCCATCCCCATGGGCCGGCTGGGCGCGGCGGAGGACGTGGCTCGGGCCGTTGCGTTCCTCGCAAGCGATGAGGCTGCCTATGTCACCGGCCAGGTGCTGGCAGTGGACGGCGGCATGGCCATGTAACAGGCGGGCGGGGGTTCAACTCCCCCCGCTCCGCGTCAGACGGTGCAAAGACCGCTTTTACTTTGAACGAATTTGGAGGTTACACTATGGATCGACGCAGAGTCGTCATCACCGGCCTGGGGGCCATCACCCCCGTGGGCCTTACCGCGCCGGAGAGCTGGCAGGCCGTCAAGGACGGCGTGTGCGGCGTGGCGCCCATCACCCAGTTCGACACCGAGGGCATGAAGGTGTCCCTGGCCGCCGAGGTCAAGGGCTTCGTGCCGGAGGACCACCTGGGCAAGCCCGAAGCCAAGCGCATGGGCCGCTTCACCCAGTTTGCCGTGGTGTGCGCCCGGGAGGCCATGGCCGACAGCGGCCTTGTGACTGAGGAAGAGGACCTGGACCGCTGCGGCGTCATCATCTCCAGCGGCATCGGCGGCCTCTCCATCACCGAGGCTGAGCACGACCGGGGCCTTGCCCGGGGCTGGGACCGGGTGTCTCCTTTCTATATCCCCACCGCCATCTCCAACATGGCGGCAGGCCAGGTGGCCATCGACACGGGCTTCCGCGGCATGTGCACCTGCCCGGTGACCGCCTGCGCCGGCGGCACCAACGCCGTGGGTGACGCGTTCCACTATGTGCGCGACGGCTACGCCGACGTGATGCTCTGCGGCGGCACGGAGGCAGCGGTGACTCCCCTGGCCATCGGCGGCTTCACCTCCATGAAGGCCCTGAGCCAGGCCACCGATCCCGCCCGCGCCTCCATCCCCTTTGACGCCGAGCGCTCCGGCTTCGTGCTGGGCGAGGGCGCCGGTGTGCTGGTGCTGGAGGAGCTGGAGCACGCCCTCAAGCGGGGCGCCCATATCTACGCTGAGATCGTGGGCTACGGCGTCACCTGCGACGCCTACCACATGACCGCTCCCCGGCCTGACGGCTCCGGCGGCGCCAAGGCCATGGCCATGGCCATCGCCGACGCAGGCATCGCGGCGGAGGAGGTAGGCTACATCAACGCCCACGGCACCTCCACCCACCTTAACGACGCCGGTGAGACCGCCGCGGTCAAGACCGTGTTCGGCGACCACGCCCGCAAGCTTGCCATGAGCTCCACCAAGTCCATGACCGGCCACATGCTGGGTGCTGCCGGCGCTGTGGAGGCCATCTTCACCGCCATGACCCTGAAGGACGGCTACCTGCCCGCCACCATCCACTACTCCGTGCCCGATCCCGAGTGCGACCTGGACGTGGTGCCCAACGTGGGCCGCAGCGCCGACGTGCGCTATGCCCTGTCCAACTCCCTGGGCTTCGGCGGCCACAACGGCAGCGTGCTTCTGAAGAAGTGGGAGGCGTAAGCATGGGACTCAAGCTCAATTCCAATGAGATCGCCCAGATCCTGCCCCACCGCTATCCCTTCGCCCTGGTGGACCGGATCATCGACGGCGAACCGGGCCAGTGGGCCAAGGGCATCAAGTGTGTCAGCGTGGGCGAGCCGGTGTTCTGCGGCCACTTTCCCCAGGAGCACGTCATGCCCGGCGTGCTGCTGATCGAGGCCATGGCCCAGGTGGGCGCGGTGGCCATCCTCTCCCTGCCCGAGTACCAGGGCAAGACCGCCTATTTCGGCGGCATCAAGAACGCCCGCTTCAAGTCCAAGGTCACCCCCGGCGACGTGGTGGAACTGGAGTGCGTCCTCACCAAGCGGCGGGGCCCCGTAGGCGTAGGCGAGGCCAAGGCCACGGTGGACGGCAAGGTGGTCGCCTCCGCGGAGCTGACCTTCGCCATCGGCGCAAAATGACGGTTGCGGATTTCCCGCAGGATTGCTATACTGTGGAAAAAGGGAAGAATTGCGGGAAAGTGAGCGCACGTGCTATGCTGGAGCAGGCTTTTTTTAACGTGTATACGAAATTCAAACTCCACTTCTACCAGGAGATCTTCCGTCGATTCCAGGACCGGGAGGCGAGCCTTACCACGGTGGAGACTTTCTGCATGGAGACCATCCTGGCCCTGGGGACTCCCACGGTCAACGAGTTTGCCACCTTCATGCGGATCTCCCCGCCCAACGCCGCCTATAAGGTCAACAGTCTGGTGAAAAAGGGCTACATCCGCAAGGTGCAGTCCCACCAGGACAAGCGGGAGTATCATCTGGAAGTCACCCAGAAATATATCGACTACTACAACATCTCCACCTCCTATATGGTGGAGGTCATGCACCGCATCGCCGATCGCTTTACGCCGGAGGAGTGCGCCAAGCTGATGGAGATGCTGACCGTGGTCAGCCGGGAGCTGATGCCGGAGGTAGACATTCCCGAGGCAAGACTCCCCGGTGGAAACTGATCCTTTGCACAACAACGCAAAACGAGGCCGCAGGCATTGCCTGCGGCCTCATTTCATCTCTATGCGTCTTTCAGGAAAACAGTCCCTGGGGAATGGGGATGTCCTCTTTGGGGACCTTGGCCCAGTCGAATTCTGCCAGCAGCTCCTCAGCGGACGCCGCAGCAGCGGAAGGATGGAACCCGCCCAGATAGGCAAGTCTGCCCAGGATCTCCTCCGGACCCAGCCGCCCCATGAGCACCTCCAGTCCTGCGTCGGCGTCCCGCTTGCTGAGCCTGCGTCCGTCGTGGCTCAGCAGCAGCGGAAAGTGACAGAACCGGGGCGATGGCAGATCCAGCAGCCGGTAGAGCAGCAGCTGCCGGGGGGTGGAGTCCAGCAGATCCGACCCCCGCACCACCTCCGTCACGCCCATGGCGGCATCGTCCACCACCACGGCCAGCTGATAGGCAAACATGCCGTCGGACCGGCGCAGGAGAAAATCTCCGCAGTCCCGGGCCAGGTTTTCCTCGTAGGGCCCCATGTGCCCGTCTGTAAAGGAGACCACCTCGTCCGGCACCCGCAGCCGCAGGGCCGGGGCGCGGACCCTGGCTTTCTCCGCCGCCTGCTCCGCCGTCAAATGCCGGCAAGTGCCCGCGTAGATGACCTGCCCGTCTCCCCGGTGGGGGGCACTGGCAG
Organism: uncultured Oscillibacter sp.; assembly: GCA_900548505.1. Taxonomy (GTDB): domain Bacteria; phylum Bacillota; class Clostridia; order Oscillospirales; family Oscillospiraceae; genus Oscillibacter. The sequence continues at coordinate 11,572 of URKI01000021.1, forward strand.
CGTGCAGCTCCGCCCGGGTGCAAAAGCAGGGGTACACCAGCCCCATATTCTCCAGCTTTTGAAGCGCCATCTGGTAAAGCGCCGTCCGTTCACTTTGAAAGTAAGGGCCGTCCGTATCGCCCGCGCCGGGACCCTCGTCCCAGGTAAGTCCCAGCCAGCGAAGGTCCTCCATGGCCTGGAGGGCATACCGCCGGGGACAGCGGGCCGTGTCCAGGTCCTCCACCCGCAGCACTACCCGCCCCCCCTGCTGATGGGCGCTGAGCCAGGCCAGCAGGCAGCAGAAAAGATTCCCCAGGTGTAGCCGCCCGCTGGGAGAGGGAGCGAACCGTCCCACCACCATATGCGTTCCTCCTTCCGCAAAAGGAAGCGGGCTGCCCCGCTTCCTCAAAGATTGATCTTCTCCTTGTTCACTGCCCGGAACAGCGTCATGAGCAGGATCTTCACGTCAAAGAGAATGTTCCAGTTTTCGATGTAGTAGAGGTCGTGCTCGATCCGCTCCCGGATTGAAGTGTCGCCCCGCAGTCCGTTCACCTGGGCCCAGCCGGTGATGCCGGGGCGCACCTGGTGCTTGACCATGTAGCGGGGGATCTCCTCTTTGAACTGCTCCACAAAGTGGGGCACCTCCGGCCGGGGGCCCACCAAGCTCATATCCCCCTTGAGCACGTTGAAAAACTGGGGCAGCTCATCGATGGAGAACTTGCGGATAAAGGAGCCGAAAGCCGTTTTGCGGGGGTCCACATCCCGGCTCCAGCCGGTCTGCTGCTTGGCATTGACCCGCATGGAGCGGAATTTGTACATGTAAAATTCCTTTTTGTTCTTCCCCACCCGCACCTGGCGGAAGATGATAGGCCCCGGAGACGAGAGCTTCACGCCCACGGCAGCCAGCAGCATCAGCGGCGAAGTCACCACAATAAGGATCGCCGCTCCCACGATATCAAAGGCGCGCTTTAAAAAGGCGTTGCCCAGATTCTCCAGGGGGATGCGCCTGAGGTTGATCATGGGCAGACCGTCGATGTTGTCCACCTGGGGGTTGGAGGGGATGTAGGCCGCGTAGAACGGGATGACAGATGCCTTGGTGCCGGTTTTTTCGCAGGCGGCAATGATCCGGGGCAGCCACGCCTCGTCGGCGGCCCGGACTGCCACCACCACCTCGTCAGGCACCAGAGAATCCAGTACCTGTTCCAGCTGGTCATAGCGTCCCAGATTGGAAAGCTCCTTCCAGGTCAGGCTGTCGGACACATAGCCGTCCACCTGGAACCCCAGGTTGCGATCGGCCGTCACCCGCTTCAAATAGGTCTCCGCCATGGGACCGTCTCCCACCAACACCACGTGCTTCTGGTTATAGCCCATGCGCCGGTAGCGCCGCAGCAAAATACGCATGGCCGCCCGCTTGCTCAAAAGCAAAAACGAGCTGACCAGGAAGAAGAACACCAGCGTCCAGCGGGACATGTGCTCCAAGCGGAACACGAACAGCACGCTGGTCAGGGCCATGGTGTCCAAAGCGTTGGCGCTCAAAAACCGGGCAGCCTCCCGGTGGAAGCGGATGGCCCGGTAGGAACTGTACAGCCCCGCCATGCCGTAGGAAATGAGACACAGTACCACTGCCAGCAAACCAAGACGGACATAATAGGCGAACGGAACGCCCTCAATACCGGAAAACACATAGAACCGGATAAAGTAGGCAATCATCATGGAGGCAAACACCAGCACGCCGTCCGAGATCACGTGCAGCTGATTGAGCAGCTGCTGATTTTCCTTGATCATGATCCAAGCTCCTTGCCATGTCGAACTTTGTCCCTATTGTACCGATTCTGGCGACCTCTGTCAATTTCCTTGCAATGACACTTTCTTCCCTCTATAATAAATGCATCCTGTTTCGGGAGGTCCTGCCATGCCGGCCGTCTTGTTTACCGCCTCCACCTGGTCCCACATCGCCCATTTCCACCGCCCCTATCTGCACGCGTTTCGCGCGTTGGGATGGCAGGTACATGCGGCCTGCGGCGGCGCTTCCCTGCCCATTCCGGAGGCAGACGCCTGCTTTGACGTCCCCTTTGAAAAAAAGATGACCGCCCCGGCCAACTTCCGTGCCCAAGCCCGGCTGCGCACCCTCATGGCAGAGCACCGCTATGATCTGGTCATCACCCACACATCCCTGGCCGCCTTTTTTACCCGCCTGGCCGCCGCCTCTGTGCGCCATCGCCCGGCGGTGGTGAATGTGGCCCACGGATATCTCTTTAACGCCGACACACCGCCGGTGAAAAAAGCCATCCTCGTGTCGGCGGAGCGCCTTACAGCGTCCTGGACCGATCTGCTTTTGACCATGAACGATTACGACACCCGCTTCGCCCGGCAGCACCGTCTGGGGCGCCGGGTGGAGCAGATCCCGGGTATGGGCGTGGACTTTTCCCGCTTTCCGGCAATTTCTCCCCAGGAGCGTCAGGCGCTGCGCCGGGAGCAGGGGGTCAGCCCCGATGCCTTTGTCCTGCTCTATGCTGCAGAATTTTCCCCGCGCAAGAGCCAGAAAACACTGTTGCGGGCCATGCCGCTTTTGCCGGAACGTGTGGTGCTGGCTCTGCCCGGCCAGGGAGCACTTCTGGACGAGTGCCGCCGCCTGGCGGAAGATCTTGGCGTGGGAGACCGGGTGATCTTTCCCGGCTACTGCGCTGATATGGCCCCCTGGTATGCCCTGGCGGACTGCGCCGTCTCTGCCAGCCGGTCGGAGGGGCTGCCTTTCAACATCATGGAAGCCATGCACGCCGGGCTCCCGGTGGTGGCCACCGCTGTCAAGGGCCACACGGATCTGGTAACGCCGGGCCAGACGGGCTTTTTGTTCCCCTTTGGAGACCAGTCTGCCTTTGCCAAAGGGATAGCGCAGCTTTTATCCGACCCCGCCCGTGCCGCCGCCATGGGCCGCTCCGCTTCCCAAGCTGCCAAGCCCTACGCACTCAATCGCGTACTGCCCCAGGTCATGAAGCTCTATCTCTCTGCGATAGAATAAAAAAGATCCCGCGCCTTTAAAGGCGCGGGATCTTTTTTACTGAGCAGACTCCTGAGGCAGTTCGGTCTTCTGCACTGTCAGATAGTCATCGGGAACCTCCCGTTCCTCCACACGCTGACTGCCATCCCAGCCGCATACCAAAACCTTGATCTTCACAGTTTCACCCCATAGATATTGATTTTTCCTCCCTGGGAAAACATCTTTCCGTTCTCCGCCACGAAATTCAACGTCTGTACTGCCGCCGCCGGGATCTTGTCGGGATGGGGACTGCCGCCAAACACATGGCCGCTTCCGGTATACCCGTCCACATCCATTCGAAGGCTCGTAATAAACCCTCTTTCCTCCATGAAATAGATTTGTGTGGCAGTGAACGCCGAAAGCGTTGGGTGAATCCCTCCAAAGGCCTGCAGGTATTGCTGATTTCGGTTATCCGATTTGTACACATAGTCTGTCTGCCCATTGACCAGCAGTTTGATTGTACCGGCCCCCTCCATCAGCTTTATTCTGAAAAGTATGTACGCATACTGACTCCACTGGAGCTGACTTACGTCCACATCCACTTGGTTGACTCCGCCCGGGTCCACCGTGATCTCCCGCAGCTTCACAAAAGGCATGGCATCCACCAGCGCCTGCAGCTGGGCCAGCGCCGTCTTGTCCGCCTTGCTGCTCTCCAGCGCACCGGTGGCTGCCGCCAGCGCCTGGGACGCTTCCTGCTTTGCGGCGTTCACAGCCTGGGTGGCTTCCTGTCTGGCAGCGCTCACCGCCGCCTCCCGGCTCTGAGTCTCCGTCTCCAGTCCCTGCTTGAGCGTGGTCAGGCCGCTTTCCACATTGGCGTTGTCCCGGTTGAAGTCCTCCCGCAGGATGCGGTCCTCCGGGTCCCATTGATTGAGCCGGTAATTCTCCGTATAATTCATCCACTCACCCCCTTTCCGCCCCCTTTGGGCTCACCCTTTCCCCACAGATCCGGCAAACGTGCACGCAGTCATACACGTTTGGGCAAAAAAACACGCGGGAAGATCGTTCCCGCGTGTTTTTTCTTGCTTTTTTAACGGTATTCCTGGAAATAGCCCTGCAATGCGTCATAGGCGCTCTGCCCATCGGCATCTGCCTGGGCCACAGCAGCATCCAAAAATACCTGATTTTCCTCCGTCAGCTGGATCATCTCCATACGGCCGGTGTTGTTGAAGTCCGAGAGCAGCGCACCAAGCTTAGAAACGCTGCCCAGATATTCCTCCATCTCCTCCGGCTCCAGCTGGGCGCCTGCCTGGATATACAGCCGGGTGATGCTGTTCCAGGCGCCCGGGTTGGACGCCTCCTGTGCAAGGCCTGTGCGGCACGCCTCGAAGAAGCCGTCAAAATCCCGCAGGGGCAGGTAGTAGTAGGCTGCCACATAGTAGCAGTTATCGAAATTTTCCGTCTCCAGCAATTGGGCTGCATAACGGTCCGCAACGCCCCGACCTGTGGTCGTGCCCAGCTGCAGGGCGTTGACCATGGCAGTAGCTTGGTACATGGAGTCGTCGTATACCTCCAGCCGGTCCATGGTCTGGAGTTTGGAGACGAACTGGGAGCGACTCAGCTCCTGATCCTCCACGCCCTGGAACATGGCAGCCGCCGCCATAGAACTGACCTGCAGCGCCGAAAATACCACCGTCACGCCCCAAAGGAGCGCCGCAAGGCCCGCTCCGCTCCGGACCGCCCGGCAGGATTCGCCGGCAGCGTAGTAGCGAACGATCATGGCACCCAGCAGCACAAATACAGCCACCTGATACATCTGGGTAGACCAGACCACTTCCGTCATGGAGTGGGCGATCATCATGGTCAGGCAAGCGGCAAAGAGCGCAAACTCTCCGCCCCGCTCGGCCTCCTTCCGGCGCCGCACCAGCAGCCAAATGGCGCCGCCCAGCATAAACAGAAACGCCGCCAGTCCCAGGACACCTGCCTCATCCATGATCTGGATGAACTGGTTATGGATATACTTGGACTCATAGTAGAAGCTCTGCACAGCCGTCAGACGGCCCTCCACGCCGCCGACACCCCAGCCGGTAAGGGGACGCTCCTGCCAGATCTTCAGACCGTCCCGGAAAAACACCAGGCGCTGGATGAAGTTCTGGTTGGCCCAGAGGCCCTGAAGACGGTTGGCCGCAAAGCCCGGCAGCAGCTTGTAGCCCAGGGGCACCTCTGTGCCGTCAGACAGCGTGACGGACTCCACCTCTCCATCGCAGGACATCTGGAACCACACCACGCGGGTACCCTCTTCCACGGTGATCTCCGCCTGAGAAAGGGGGCCCTCATAGAGTACGGTCTCGGTATGCATCATCAGCTGGGCCTCGTTCTGGGCGTAGATCCGCACCTGGGGGTCCGCACCCTCCACGGAGACGGTATACGTCCCGGCGTCGGGATAGATGGCCCGCTCCACCGTCTCATCCGCACTCAGCCGCAGCGTACCGGTGAGGTTGAATGCCAGCACGATATAAAGCACCACTGCAGCGGCCAGCACACCGCCGGACATGGCCACCGCCCGGTCCCGGCCCTCCATGGCCCGCACCAGCTTCTTTCCAACAAAGCGGTCCAGCGCCCAGATGAGGACGCCGCATACCACTGCCAGCAGCACCGGCACGATGCTGCCTGTCCCCAAAAACGCATACGCGCCAAAAGAGCAAACCAGCGTCACCAGCACGCACTCGACCATCAGCATGAAGGTCTCCAGCCGGGCGCCCCGGCCTACGCAGATAAGGTACACCACACACGTCAGGGCAAAAGAGCCCATGGCGCCCATGGAGAACGAGAGGAAGAAGGCCAGGGCCTCCACGCCCAGGGTCACCGCCGCGGCAGCGCGCTCTTTTTCACCGGCTGCCGTGCGGTAAAGGTACAGACCCAGCAAAAGGCCGAAGGCGATGAGACCGGCGGAGACGTTGGCGTTGGAGAAAATGCCCGTGATGCGGACGCCCTCCTCATAGCCCATGGTCTCCAGAGGATAGCTGCACCCCAGCAGGCCCATGAGAGCGGAAAATGCCCGGGTCAGCAGCTGGAAGCTGGCAGCATCGATACACAGAAGAGACACCGCCGTCACAACGCCGTGGAGGGACCAGAACAGTCTGCGCAGACTGCCCTGCCCCGACCGGGCCAGGACCAAGCCGAACGCGGCCAGCGCCGCCAGCATCTTGGTGCTCTCCTGGGCGGCATAGGCGCCGAAATCACACCAAAGTCCCGAAAGAAGATAGATCAGCGCGTAGACGACCACCGCCAGCGTCAAAACACCGCTGCGGCCGCGGAGATTCCCCCAGGGCGTCCGTCCCACAGACAGCACCAGGGCAACGGCCACGAGGCCCAGCACCGCCTGGCGGCTGATGCCGGTAATGGCCAGGAACAGCAGCAGCGGCAGCAAATACGGATACACAAGCCCCAGCACATCCCGGGACGGCGTCCCGCTCTGGGCCGGGCGTTGAAATTTAGCCAAGGAACTTCACTCCCATACACAATATAATAGCGGAGGTATTATACATGCTTTCGCCCATATTTTCAACCGTTTCCGGTAAAACCATACCGGATCAAAACAGGAAAAGCGCCCCCGGCAAAGCCAGGGGCGCTTTTCCTGTTCCTGCGATTATTCCGGCAGCGTCTGCACCACGCCCCGGATACAGTCCACGGAGACCCGCGTCCCGTCCTTGAGGCGGCGCGTGGCGTCCACGGCGCCCACGATCACCGGCTTATCCAGCGTCAGTCCCACGGTGGCCGTATGGCAGTCGGCGCTGGCCTCCTCACTGATGACCGCAGCCGCCCGGCGGATATAGGGCAGCAGGTCGTTGGTGGTGTAGGGCACCACCAGCACGTCGCCATCCCGGAACTTCTCGGCCACGTCCTCCAGCATACGGCAGACGCACAGCCGGCCGCTGGCCTTTTTCTCACCGATGCCGATGGCGTTGATGAGAGAGCCGCCCACCTGCTGCACCCGGATCATGTTGGTGGTGCCGGCCACGCCCACGGGCACGCCGGCGGTGACCACCACCAGGTCGCCCTGGTGGACGATGCCTGCCTTTTCGGCGGCGGTGACGGCAAACTCCACCAGTTCGTCGGTGTTACTGGCATAGGGCATGGTCACCGGCTCCACGCCCCAGTAAAGGGCCATCTGGCGGCGCACCTGTTCATCCAGCAGCAACGCTACTACAGTGGTGCGGGGGCGGAAGCGGCTGACCATCTGGGCGGTGACGCCCCGCTGGCTGACGGTGAGGATGGCGTCGGCGCCGATGTCCATGGCGGTGGTGCAGGCGGCATGGGCCATGGCGGTGGTGACGGACAGCCGCTCCTTGCCGGAGACCTTCAGGGGCTTGGCCCGGTCAATGTTGGCCTCCGTCCGGCGGGCGATGGCGTCCATGGTGTGGACGGCCTCCACCGGGTACTTGCCCGCGGCGGTCTCGCCGGAGAGCATGATGGCAGAGGTTCCGTCATAGATGGCATTGGCCACGTCGGTGATCTCCGCCCGGGTGGGCCGGGGGTTTTCGATCATGGAGTCCAGCATCTGGGTAGCGGTGATGACCGGTTTGCCGCAGGCAACGCACTGGGCGATCATGTCCTTCTGGATCACGGGGATCTCCGTAAAGTCGATCTCCACACCCATGTCGCCCCGGGCCACCATGATGCCGTCGGCCACGTTGAGGATATCGGGCAGGTTGCTGACGCCCTCCCGGTTTTCGATTTTGGCGATGATGCGGATGTGGGAGTCCTCCTGGTCCAGGATCTGCCGCAGCTCCCGGATGTCGGCGGCGGTGCGGACGAAGCTGGCGGCAATATAATCAAAACCCTCCCGGATGCCGAAGAGGATGTCATCCCGGTCCCGCTGGCTCACATAGGGCATGGACAGCCGGACGCCGGGAATGTTGACGCCTTTGTTGTTTTTCATGACGCCGCTGTTTTCCACATGGCAGCGGATATCCGTGTCGGTGGTATTCAGAACGGTCATGCGCACCAGGCCGTCGTCCAGCAAAATGGTGTCGCCGGCCTTCACGTCACCGGGCAGGTCGTTGTAGGTGATGGAGCAGCAGGTCTCATCGCCCACCACTTCCCGGGTGGTCAGGGTAAACTCGGTGTTGGCCTTGAGCTCCACCACGCCTTTGGCAAAGGTCTTCAGCCGCACCTCGGGGCCCTTGGTGTCCAGCATAGCAGCAATGGGCAGATTCAGCTCCTGGCGCAGCGCCTTCAGCGCGTCCAGCCGTGCCTTGTGTTCTTCATGGGTGCCGTGGGAGAAGTTGAAGCGCGCCACGTTCATGCCCGCCAGCGCCATCTCCCGCAGGATGCCCTCCCCGTCCGTGGCGGGGCCCAGCGTGCACACGATCTTCGTTTTTCTCATAGATATAAACCACCTTTCCCAAAGGTAATCGATTTCCAACGAAGTTTATTCTAGCACAAGCCGCCGTCTCACGAAAGAGGACATTTCGTAAAATTTGCATCAGCAGGTTTGGAGAAAAAGTCAAGAGAGAGGCGAGAGCCTCTCTCTTGACAGCGGCATGCTCACATGCCCAATTTTTCCCGCAATGCCCGGATCATATCCTGATATTCCTCATCCTTGAGATAGACCGGCTCCGAATTTGTGATCTGGAAGTTCCCGCCGAACTCAAAGCCGCCCTCGTACTTGGGCACGATGTGGAAATGCAGATGGGGGTTGGCATCTCCAAAGGAGGCCAGATTCAGCTTGGTGCAGCCCCACAGCTCCTTCACCGCGCCGCTGGCCCGGGCCAAATCCTCGGCAAAGTCCGCCAGCTCCCCCGGCTCGCACTCGCACAGTTCCCGCCGGTGGTTCTTCAGTGCCAGCACACACCGGCCCCGGTGCGCCTGGTCCTTGAAGAGGTACAGCATGCCCGCTTTCATCTCCCCTACGGGGAACATAATGGCCTCCCGGCCCTCGTGGTGCGCGTCACAGTAAAAGCAGCCCATCGAAATCTCCTCCTTTTATTTCTGTGGCTTCACCTTACTCCCATCCCGCCGCCTCCGTCAAGAAAAATTTCCATCGCCAGTGGACAGGTGTCACCGCCGCGTGCTATGCTGAAGCCATCAAGCATAAGGAGGGTCTTTCCATGAAACTGGGATTGATGACCGACAGCCTTGCCCATCTGCCGCTGGAGCAGGCAGCAGCCAAATGCCGCGAACTGGGACTGGAACAGGTGGAGCTGGGCTGCGGCAACTGGTCCAGCGCACCTCATGTGGATCTGGAGGCCCTGGTAAACAGCGCCGACGCCCGCCGTACTCTGACGGGCATCCTGGCGGACAACGGCCTGACCATCTCCGCCCTCAACTGCTCCGGCAATCCCCTCTTCCCCGGCGAAAAGGGACGCCAGCACCGCGCCGTGACGGAAAAGACGTTCCGCCTGGCCGGCCAGCTGGGGATCGAAACAGTGGTGATGATGAGCGGCCTCCCCGGCGGCTGCCCCCAGGACCACACCCCCACCTGGATCGTCACCTCCTGGCCGCCGGAGACGGAGGATATCCTGCGCTATCAGTGGGACGAGGCCATCACCCGGTGGCAGGAGATGGCCCGTCAGGCGGAGGAATGCGGTGTGCGGCACATCGCGCTGGAGTTCCACGGCTGGCAGCTGGTCTACAATCCGGAGACGCTGCTGCGGCTGCGCCAGGCCGTAGGTCCTATAGTGGGCGTGAATCTGGACCCCAGCCACCTGTTCTGGATGGGCGCCGATCCCCTGGCCGTGGCCCGGGAGCTGCGCCAGTGCATCTATCACGTGCACATCAAGGACGTGCGCACCGAGCCTGCGGCCGCGGTGAACTCCCTGCTGGACACCAAGGGCGTGCTGGAGTTTGCCCGCCGCTCCTGGAACTTCGTCACCCCCGGCAGCGGCCATGACGAAACCTGGTGGCGTAGCTTTGTGGATACGCTCCGCACTCTGGGGTACGACGGTCCCCTGAGCATTGAGCAGGAGGACTATACCATCCCACTGGACGACGCGCTCCAGCAGGCGTCCGCCCTTCTGCGCCGAATTGTGAAATCATAATTACGCCAATGAGGCGCCCGGCTGATGCCGGGCGCCTCATTTTTTCCTCAGTTTGTGCTCGTCTCCAAAAGTCCCTCGCCGGCGCCCTGGACCATCCGGTCAGCGGCGGAGATCAGCGTCTCCTTGGGCAGGGACATCCCCTGGTCGAACCAGGTCTTCATGAGGCCGATGAGGCCGTAGGTCACAAAGCTCAGAAGGTACTCCATCCGCTCCTGGGAGGACGGGTGGAACCAGGCCTGAGCCAGCGGCAGTCCGTTGGCGCGGATCAGCTGGTGGAGCCGGTCGGTGAAGTTGCTGGAGGAGTTGTTCACAAACAGCGCCTGACACACCTCCCGATGCTCCACCACATAGTCCAGGATCGGTTCGAACACCGGACGCAGCGTCCGCTCCTCCTTAGTCTGGGCCATATGGGCGTCGATGAGCGATTGCGCCTCGGCCAGCATGTCCGTCTCCACGCTCTGCAGCAGGGCAGTGGTGTCCGGGTAATGCAGGTAAAAGGTGCCCCGGTTCAGGTCCATGCGCTCCGTGATGTCCCGCACCGTGATCTCCGAAAACCGCTTTTCCCGCATAAGCGCCAGCAGTCCTTCCTTTAATAAGCGCCTGGACCGGCGGGACCGGCGGTCCTCCGTTTCGTTTTTCATGCCGCAGCCTCCTCTTGACACTTGGGCCAATGTGTCCATTGCTTTTCCCTCTGCGCAGTATTATAATCTCCCCCGTAAAATAAATCAACAATATTTTATTATTCAACATTTGTTGATAATCGAAAGGAGCATGTTCATGTACCGCTTTTCTGCCGTCGGCCGCCGCGCTTTGGCAGCAGCCGCCGCCATGGCGCTGCTCACCTCCTCGTCTCTGGCCGCGGAGCCAATCGGAGACGGTGTGGCGCCGGTCTACGATGAAGCCTACTATGCCACGCTGGACTACTACGGCAACCTGAAAGAGGGCAGCGTGGTCAAAAGCTATGTCCTCAACGGTGCCGACACCCTGGAAGACCACGGCACCTACGACGCCGTGAACAACCTGACCGACGGCACGAAGCCGATGCAGCAGGACGGCACCGTCACCTTCCGCTTCGGAGACGACGCCCCCTCCCACTTCTATTTCGAGGGCAAGACGGCCGCGCCCTTTGAAGCGCTGCCCTGGACGCTGTCCATCCACTATACCTTGAACGGCGTCCCCACCAAGGCAGAGGACCTGGCCGGCAAGACCGGCGTGGTGGAAATCACCGTGGACGCCATCCCCAACCCGAATGCCAGTGAGTACGCCCGCAATAACTACACCCTGGAGGCCATGGCCCTGTTCAACCAGGACGACATCTTGTCTCTGGAGGCGCCGGGCGCCCAGGTGCAGCTGATCGGCAACCTGCGCACGGTCTTGTTCCTGGCCCTGCCGGGTGAGGAGCAGCACTTCACCATCCGGGTGGGCAGCGACGATTTCACCTTTGACGGCATGACATTTTTGATGGTGCCGGCCACCCTCAGCCAGCTGGACGAGATCGCCAAGCTCTCCGAGCGCAAGGACCAGCTGGAAGATGACTACGACAAGCTCTCCGGCAGCCTTGACACGCTGCTGGACGCCTTCAATGGTATGCAGAGCAGCCTCAATGCCACCGCTGACGGCCTGGACCAGCTCAATGCGGCCCGGGGCACCGTCTCCCAGAGCAAGGACCAGCTCTACGCCGAGGCGGATGTGGCCCTGGGTGATCTTGCCTCCCTGGCTGACACCCTGGAGCCCCTGGCCGGTCATCTGGACACGGCCTCCCAGGCCCTGACGGATATCCAAACCCAGATCAACAGCCTGTGCACCACCGCCGTGAGCCTCCGGACCCAGCTGGGCGACCTGCGGGACGTGATGGACGATCTGGACGAGGACCTTGCCGACCTGCAGTCCGGCAAGGGCAGCGCCTCTGCTCTGCGCAGCGACCTCAACGACCTTGGCAGCGTGCTGGAAAAGCTCCAAAAGCTTTCAAGTACCGCCAAAAATGCGGTGGACACCCTGCGCAAGCAGGCGCCCTCCCTCTCCGGCGGGTCTGAGGTGACCGTAAACGGCATGACCGTGGACGAGATCCGCGCTGCCGTCAAGCAGCTGGACACAGCCTACGCCGCCAAGTACGAAGCGTATGTTGCCCAGATGACGGAGGCGGGGCTGGAGCCCTCCGAGGCGGAGTTCCAGGAGCTGTGGAAAGCCGGCCTCTCTTCGGAACAGTATCAGCTGTGGGCGTTTTCCAAGACCGGCGAGTACGAGGAGACACTGGACCAGGCGGACGCCGTCAACCAGCTGCTCACGGGCTTCGGCATCTCCGTGGACCAGCTCAAGGCCCTGGCCGAATCCATGGGCGGCGCCACCAGCACCCTGCTTGGACAGCTGGGGGACCTTTGTGACGCGCTGGGCGAGGACGGTCTCAGCGGCACGCTTTCGGTCATCCTGAAAAAGGCGGACAGCGCCACAGACCACCTGCGCGACGCAGGCAGCGTGGCCCAGACAGCAGCCAAAAAGCTCCAGGAGGTCCTGGACGAGACAGAAAAGCTCAACAAGACCGTGGATGAGTACATCCCCCAGGCCCAGCAGGCCTTGACCGACGCCAAGGCGCTGACGGAGGCCGCCGTCACCGGCACCCGGGATCTGCACACCTTCCTGACGGACCTGGAAGCGGTGACGAAAACCGCCGGCACCCAGCTGGACAGCGGCACCCAAAAGACCCTCTCCGGCCTTGCCGCTTCGCTGCGGCAGGCGGCCAAGAGCCTTTCCACCACCTCCGATGTGAAGGCCGCTAAAAACGACATCAGCTCCATCATTGAAGATACCTGGAACGAGCACACGGGAAAGATGGATAACCTTTTCAACATGGACTCCACCGCCCAGGCCGTGTCGCTGACCTCGGCAGAGAACCCGGCTCCTCAGAGCATCCAGGTACTCATCCGCACCCAGGAGATCCAGAAGTCCGAGGACGAAGCTGCGCCTGAGGCCGCCCAGGAAGCGCCCAAGTCCACCTTCTGGGGCCGCGTGGCCCAGATGTTCCGGGACTTCTGGAACGCCGTTACCGGGATCTTCTCCTGACCTTGGAAAGCGCAGGTGGATCACTTGATTGAAAAAATTGCCCATGGCCTCACCCGCAGGCCCAAGCTGGTGGCGATCGTCGCCCTGGTGATGCTCATTCCGTCCATCATCGGCTACGCCGCCACCCGCATCAACTACGATATTCTCTCCTATCTTCCCCAGGACCTGCCCTCCTCCCAGGGAGAGCAGCTGCTGGAGGACCCCTTCCAGATGGCCGCCACCAGCATGCTCATCGTGGACGGCATGCCCGCCGGCTACACCAACGATCTGGTGCGCAGCATCCAGGAAGTGCCCGGCGTGTCCAACGCCGTATGGCTGAGCAACCTGGTGGGTCTGCAGATCCCCGCCGACATGATCCCCGCCGCGTTCCGGGACCTGTTCTTCTCCGGGGACGCCACCATGATCATCATCCAGTACGACCACCCCGGCGCCTCCGACGAGACCATGGACGCCATCGCCCAGATCCGCAGCCTGTGCAATGAGGCGTGCTTCCTGGCGGGCTTCTCCGTGGTCATCAAGGACACCCGGGACGTGATGGACAGCGAGCTGCCCCTCTTCGTGGGGCTGGCCATTTTGCTGGCCCTGGCCGCTATGGCTGTCACGCTGGAATCCACGGTGCTGCCCTTCGTGTTCCTGGCCAGCATCGGCATCGCCGTCATCTACAACTTCGGCACCAATTTCTTCTTAGGCGAGATCTCCTACATCACCAAGGCCATCGCCGCGGTACTGCAATTGGGCGTGACCATGGACTACTCCATCTTCCTCTACCGCCGCTATGAGGAGGAGCGTGCCAACTACGATGACAAGCGGGACGCCATGGCCCAGGCCATCTGCGCCGCGTTCCGCTCCCTGTCCGGCTCCAGCCTGACCACCATCGCCGGCTTCCTGGCCCTTTGCTTCATGCGATTGACCCTGGGCCGGGACATCGGCATCGTCATGGCCAAGGGCGTGGTGCTGGGCGTGGCCACGGTCATTCTGGTGCTGCCCAGCCTGGTGCTGCTCTTCGACAAGCAGATCGACCGCCATAAGCACAAGGCCCTGCTCCCCAGCTTCCACGGCGTCAACGGCTTTGTGGTGCGGCACCGGCGGGCCCTGGTGGTGCTGACCCTTTTGCTGGTGCTGCCCGCCTACTACGCCCAGAGCCACGCGGATATCTACTACAAGCTGGATGAGTCCCTGCCCAAGGATCTTCCCTCCATCGTCAGCAACGAAAAGCTCAAAGAGGACTTCGACATGGCCACCTCCCATTTTCTCGTGCTGCGGGACGATCTGACTGCCACGCAGATGAGCGAGATCGAGGAGCGGATGGAAAACCTGGACGGCGTCACCTCCGTGCTTTCCTACCACGCCATGCTGGGCACCGGCATTCCGGATTTCTTCGTACCCGAGGAGCTGCGCCAGATGCTCCGCCAGGACGGCTGGCAGCTGATGATGGTCAACTCCTCCTACGAGCCGGCCACGGACCAGGTGTCCGCGCAGCTGGACGAAATGCAGGCTATCCTCAATGACTACGACCCCGACGCCATGATCACCGGCGAGGGCGCCATGTACCGGGACCTGATCAAGACTGCCGCCGTGGACTTCAACGTCACCAGCTACATCTCCATCGCTGCCATCTTCCTCATCATCGCGGTGGTGTTCCGTTCGCTGACGGTACCGGCAGTGCTGGTGGCTACCATTGAGCTGGCCATCTTCTTGAACCAGGGCTGCTCCTACTTCACCGGCGCCCAGATTCCCTTCATCGCCCCCACCATCATCAGCTGCGTGCAGCTGGGCGCCACGGTGGACTACGCCATTTTGATGACCTCCCGATTCCAAGAGGAGCTGCGCCGGGGCAAAACGGCCAAGGAGGCCATCGCCATCGCCGCCGACTCCTCCGACGCCTCCATCATCACCAGTGCCCTGGTGCTCTTCTGCGCCACGCTGGGCGTGTCCTTCGTCTCGTCCATCGACCTCATCGGCGCCATCTGCATCATGCTCTCCCGGGGCGCCTGCATCTCCGCTCTGGTGAGCATCTTCCTCATGCCCGCCATTTTGCTGGTGTGCGAGCCGCTCTTTAACAAGACCAGTCTCCACTGGCGCACCATGCCGCCCCAGCGCACCGCGCACGGCCTGCCCCGGAAGAAAAAAGAGCAGGTGTGAGCAAAATCGCATATTCAACGCCAACAGCAGCGGCCGGAGATAAGCTCCGGCCGCTGCTGTTTTGTGAAAGCGCCCTGCCCCTTATCGGGGCAGGGCGCTTTCGAGAGGGGAAAACAAGGGAAAACAAATGAGTAAACGATCGCTCAGGCGTACTGTTCCACAAACTCCAGCACCGTGCGGTTGAACTGCTCCGGGTCCTCCAGGAACATCACATGGCCCAGGTTCAAAAACTCGTGGAAGAAGCACTTGCCCTCCACCAGGTCACGGTAATGCCGGCCCATGGCAAGCCCGCGGGGGATGGCGGGGCTGTCGGCGCAGCAGATCATCAGGGGGATGGTGATCTTTTTGAGGGTGGGAGTATAGTCCTTGAAGAGGAAATCGTTATATAGGGCAAACGCGATGTACACAGGCAGCTTCTTCATCTCCGTGCTGACCCAATCCTCATCTTCCTTGCAGGGAGGCTCATGGAAGCAGACACGGGCAAAGGCCCGGGTATAGGCGTCGTGGTTGACCATGGCGTTTTCCAGGGTGGCAGTCATGCCGTCCATGTTGAAGCCCGCCAGGGAGTGGCTGTTCCAGCTCTCGGGAGAGAAGGGATACAGGGCGCTGTCGATGACGCCGATCTTTTTCAGGTGCTCCGCACCGAACTGCTCGTAGTACTCCATCACCACGCTGGAGCCCATGGACCAGCCCAGAAGCGTCACATTTTCCAGTCCCAGGTGCTCGATGAGCTCGTGGATATCCTGGGCGCAGCGCTCCATGGTCAGGTTCTGGAGGGTCTTGGAAGAGGAGCCGTGGCCCCGCCAGTCCACCAACACCAGCCGGTGGTTGGCGGAAAGGCCCTCAATGTTCTTATAGAAGAACTTGGAAGAGCACAGATAGCCGTGCAGGATGACGATGGGGTCGCCCTTGTCCTTTCCGTAGTCCTCAAAGTAGATCCAGGCGCCGTCGCTGACCTGGAAGAAATTGTCCCTGCTTTTGATCATGATCCGTTCCTTCTTTCACTCAATCCTTGAGGGTGTCCACCTTGGCATACTTCTCGTCGTAGTCGGCGCAGAAGAACACCTGGAAGTAGCCCAGCTTGATACGCTCGTTCTGGGTAGCCTTGCTCACCGCCACCAGCAGCACCAGGGAGATAATCCACGCGGGCAGGAAGGCGTGGACGCCGCCCAGAGAGGCAGCCCACCAGGCCTTGGTGACCGGGATGACGCTGGAGAGGAAGTAGAACACCACATAGGAGGCAAAGCCGCCCACGATGGAGGCCACCATGCCCTTGGCAGTGGCCTTCTTCCAGTACATGCCCACCAGCACGGGGAAGTACCAGGCCGCGCCCAGAGCCGCCAGCGCGAAGTTGATGATATACTGGGTCAGCTCAGAGGGCTTGAGGGCGATGAGGGTCGCGATGAGGGCGATGCCCAGCACGCAGGCCGTATTGATGCGGCTCTGGGTCTTAGCGGGGGTGGAGGGCTTGCAGCAGTCCACGATGAAATCCTTGGCCAGCATGGAAGCGCCCGCCATGGCAAGACCGGCCAGAGAGGACTGGACGGCAGCGAAGATGCCGCAGAAGATAATGCCGCCCACCCAGGAGGGCAGCAGGTTGGTGGCGTTGAAGATGGTGGTGTAGTCAGCGGTCTGCAGGTTGGGGTTGATAGCATAGGTCAGGGGGCCGGTGAAGCACATGATGCCCTGGACCAGGGTGAACACGCAGCAGGAGATCATAACGCCCTGCTTGAGCTTTTTATGGTTGTTGTAGGTCATGGTGACGGACAGGGCGTGCGGCACGGCGCCCAGTCCCACGCCGGCGAACAGGGCGGTGCCCATGGCGTTCCAGAAGCTGAAGCCCGTGTTGGCCTGGATGGCACCGGGGAACGCAGAGCCCAGGTACTCCATGGTGGCCCGGACGCTGCCGTGGTTTTCCACATTGGTGGCAATGAGCACACCGATGATGGCAAAGGTGGCCAGCAGCATAATGACGCCCTGGATGACGGCCACCTTGGCCATGGACTTGATGCCGCCGGAGAGGGTGTAGATGACCGTGATGACGATGACCAGCAGAATGCCCAGATAATAGGCGTTGGTGCCGGTAACGGCAGCGAACACCTTGGCACCGGCGGAGATCTGGCCGGCGGCGAAGAAGGTCAGGCCAAACGCGCCGGTGATGGCCAGAGCCGCCACCACAGCCTTGGACTGGAACCGCAGACCCAGCAGCTGCTGGAACGTGACGGCGCCGGTGCGGTCGCGGAGAATGGCCACCTTACGGCCCACACTGCCGAGGCCGTAGGCCGCGGTGAGGAAGCCGGCGTAGTAGACCAGGGCGGCGGTGAAGCCCACCTTGTAGCCCAGGCCCGGAGCGGTGATCATGGTGCCGCCGGCCATGGAGTTGGTGGCGGCGATCATGGCGATGGCGAAGGCGCCCAGTCCGCCGCCGCCGGTAAGGAAGGAGGCCAGGCCGTCCTGGCTGCCCTTCCGGGACTGATATTTAATATAAAATCCGAAGCCCACGATGACAACCGTGTAAATGGCGAAAATCACCAGCATCGTCCGGGACGTGGACGCGGTGATAGAAAATCCACCCAGATCGTAGCTCATGCCTTGTTTCCTCCCTTGTTCTTGTCAGACCGGTTTTTCTTGAAGCGGGCCGTCAGGGGGAATTCCTCCCACTTGGCCAGGTAGATCATGCCTGCCACGAACATGGCCAGGTAGATCAAAATGGCGCCGGACACCCACATGGGCATTCCCAGCAGATACTTCATCTCAGCCGGGTCGCCGGTACCGAAGGCGTACATCCAGATGGTGGCGATCACCGTGCAGGCGATGCCCAGCGCGTGGAAAAAGACGGCGTCCTTTTTTCCCGCCTCCAGGCGTTCGTCCAGATTGCCCACCCGGTCCACGTCATAGTCCGTGGACTCCAGGTCCATCGGGGCCGTGCTGCGTTTTTCTTCCATAATTCTTGCCCTCCTTGTTGCTCTGCCGCTCCTGCGGCCTTGTGTTGACGCTCATAATAAATAGCAATTTTTGTGCCAACTAGAGAATTGTAGATATTACACAAATGGTTCTTGCAATTTTGTGCGCTCTCATGGTATATTAAAGTAAATTTTCTTCATTTTTTGCATTTTTGCAAAACGTAATTTCGCATTTTGACGAAACGCGAAAAAGGAGACGTCATGGAATTTCCAAATCTCGCCACCGACCCCGCCGCCCAGCGGGAATATGAGCTTTTGAAGGTGCTGGCGGAGCATTACTTCGGCAGTATGCTGATCACGGACAGCAAGGGCCGCTTTCTCTATGTGAATGACGGCTGCTGCCGTCTGCTGGGCATCGACCGTGAGACCCTCTTGAACCTCTCCATTTACGACACGCTCCACGACTACTGCCACGCCACCAGCGCCTCGTCCATCAAGACGCTGGAGACGAAGAAGGAGTGCCTGAGCAACCACACGCTCCAGGACTCCGGCAAGCAGGTGCTGGCCCTCTCCCGGCCCCATTTCGGGCCGGACGGAGAACTGGAATACGTCCCCACCTACAGCTGGGATGAGCGGGAGCTCTATACGCTTTTGGAAAAATTCGACCAGGAGCGGGACAACATCCGCAGCGTCATCCGCTTCATGCAGGGCACGGACAAAACGCCGGACATGCTCATCGCGGAGAGCCAGTCCATGCGCAGCCTCCTGGAATACGCCGGCCACATCGCCGCCGTGGACTCCACCGTCATCATCTACGGCGAGTCCGGCTCCGGCAAGGAGATGTTCGCCAAGTACATCCACGCCAAAAGCGGCCGGGCCGACCAGGTGTTCATCCCCATCAACTGTGCCTCACTGCCTCCCTCCCTATTGGAAGCGGAGATGTTCGGCTATGAGAAAGGCACGTTCACCGGCGGCATGAAGGACGGCAAGATCGGCCTTTTCGAGTTTGCGGACAAGGGCACCGTGTTTCTCGACGAGATCGGTGAGATGCCGCTGGAGCTGCAGGCCAAGCTCCTGCGGATCATTGAAAACGGCGAGATCAAGCGGCTGGGCAGCAACCAGATCATCAAAAGCGATGTGCGCATCATCGCCGCCACCAACCGCAACCTTGCGGAGATGGTGCGGGAGAAGACCTTCCGGGCGGACCTCTATTACCGGCTCAACGTGCTGGTGGTGAATGTGCCGCCCCTGCGGGAGCGGACGGAGGACATCCGCCCCCTGGCAGAGCATTTTCTCAAGGCGTTCAACAAAAAATACGGCTATACCAAGCGCCTGGGCCCAGACACCATACAGGTCATGGAGCAATACGACTGGCCCGGCAACGTGCGGGAGCTGCGCAACACGGTGGAGCGCATGATCGTGGAGAGCAAGAATACGCTCATTGAACTGCAGTCCTTCCGCAAGGTGGATACAGTGGTGGTGGAGCGGCCCGCGCCGCCGGCCGTGGACCCGTCCCTTCCCTACCAGCAGGCCATGGATGAATACCAGCGCCAGTACATCACCGCGGTGGTGGACGAATGCGGCGGCGATCTGCGCCGTGCGGCAGCGCGGATGGAGCTGCATCTTTCCACTCTGTACCGGAAAATGGAAAAGCTGGGCCTCCCCCTCCACAAGGAAGAAACCCCGGAGACATAAAAAAGCGGACACCCGATCGGGTGTCCGCTTTTTTTGCAGGATGATTTACTTCTTGGCAAAGGCGTCCACGTCCGCCTTGGCAGCCTGATAGAAGAGGTAGGTGTCGCAGGTGTAGCCCACGAACTTGATGCCCATGTCACGCCACTTCTTGGCACCCTCCACGGTATCTGCAAAGCAGCCCAGCTTCACGCCCTTGGCGTTGGCCTTTTCGATGATGCCCTGGATGCAGGCGATCACCTCCGGGTGGTTCACCTCGCCCACGTGACCCAGGGAGCTGGACAGGTCATAGGGCCCGATGAACAGCACATCCAGACCGGGCACGTCCAGGATCTCATCCAGGTTCTCCACAGCCTTCTTGCCCTCGGCCTGGATGATGACCACGGTCTCGTTGGCCTGGGCGAAGTACTCGCTGCCGGGCTTGGCGCCGTAGCAGGCGGAGCGCACGAAGCGGTTGGTGCCGCGGCTGCCCACGGGGGCGAACTTGGCGGCGGAGATCACGGCGCGGGCCTGGTCGGCCGTGTCGATCTGGGGCACCAGCAGGGCACCGGCGCCCACGTCCAGGGCGCGGTCCACCCAGATATCCATGCCCCGGGGCACCCGCACCACCGGGCACACGCCCGCCACGTTGGCGGCGCGGATCAGGTTCTGCAGGTTTTCAAAGGTGCCGGGGCCGTGCTCCATGTCCAGCAGCACGAAGTCATATCCGGCATAGCCGGCGGCCTCCACATAAGCGGGATCAGACGTGATCATGAAGGGGCCCAGGGCACCCTGGTCGGAGTCCATCGCGGCCTTGAACCGGGCCACTGCGTCCATGGACGGCATTTTCATCGTATCCATCGCAATTCTCCTATCTTTGTTCCGGCGCACGCGCCGTTAATTCCTTATAGCGGAATTAAATTCCGCATCTTCCAATTCCTATTGTACGCGCGTTTCGCGGGATTTGTCAATGTCTCAGCGGTGTTTTCCCCCGGAAGTAAGAGAAATGCACACGGCTCCCAGGAAAATAGCGAAATCCGCCAGATTGAATACGTACTTTTTCAGCCGTCCCGGTGCCTTGGGAAATTGGATGTAGTCGAAGACGCCCTTGCCACTCAGCCGCTCATAGAGGTTGCTGGCGCCGCCGCCCAGCAGCAGGGCACAGCCCAGCCGGCTGCGCCGCCACAGCGGCAGCGACAGCACCATCACCGCCGCCGATACCACTGCCAGAGCGCAGCGCCCCAGGGGCAGAAGGCCGAAGGCGGAGCCCCGGTTGTAAAGAGCTGTCCGCACCACCCGGCCGTCCAGGTAGTGCACTTCCTTTTGCTCCGTGTGTTCCAGATGACGCCGGACGGCAGCGCAGGCAAACGCCACCGCCGCAGCTAGGATCAGTGTCAGGATCATGTCTGCTCCTCCCCCTCCATGGCTTTTTCCATGGCCTTGCCCAAAGAGCGCTGCCGATGGGGCCGGTTGTTCCGTTCCAGAGCCGCCGCCATCTGGCGCATGGTCTCCTCCATCTCAGCCCGGAACGCGGTGGCGGACAGGCGCAGCGCCCCGTGGCCCAGAATGATGAGCTGCTCCGGACCGTCGGAGGTGGCCACCTTCACCCGGTGCTCCCGGCCGATCTCATAGGTGGCCTTTTCGATATAGGCGTCCGCCGTCTCCGCCTCCTTGGTGTAGACCACGTGGATGTTGTGGTACTTTTCCACAGCCCCCAGGCCGCCCTTGACCTTGTAGGCGTCAAACACCACGATCACATGGCACTTGCGCACGCCCTGGTAATTGCAAAGGAGGTCGCACAGCTGCTTGCGTGCGGCGTCCAGGTTGTCCCGTGCCACAGCTTTCAGGTCGTCCCAGGCAAAGATGATGTTGTAGCCGTCCACCAGCAGGTATTCCTCCCCGCCTTTCTGGGGGCGGATGTGCCGCCTGTCCGGCTCGGCACTGCTCTCCGGCCGACGGGGCGGCCGGGGCGGCTGGAAGGAGCGCTGCTTCACCGGACCGTAGGTGCGCTCAAAGATGGCCATGAGCTCCTTGTCCTGGGCCAGAGTACCGGCGTACCGCTCGCCCCGGCTCCGGTCCGGCCCGGTGCTCTCCTCTTTCTCTTCCGGCTCTCCCAGGCGCACTCCGCTTTCCACATGGGCCCGGGCAGGCACGTCCTGCCACTTGACCGTAACGCCTGCTCCGTGCTCACAGAATACGGAGTCGGGGGGATTGTCCACATCCCGCTCGGGATCGTACCCGGCCGCCTCCACCACCGACGCTTGGTCGGCGCAGGGGGCGTAGCCCCGGAACACGCACTGGAGCTGTCCGGTGCCCCGGGTGTAGGCGGTGACCTCCCGGGCATAGTTGCGCATGGCGGATACCGGCGCCCGGCCGGTGAGGATGGTCATCTCCCCCTCGGTCTGGGGCGGCTCCGTCTCCCCGCCCATGCGCTGCACATCGCTCAGCGCCCGCCCCACCAGCGGCGCGGGCACCTCCAGCGTAAAGTCGTACCAGGGCTCCAGCAGGATGCTTTCCGCCTGCATGAGCCCCTGACGCACGGCCCGGTAGGTGGCCTGGCGGAAATCGCCGCCCTCCGTGTGCTTCACGTGGGCCCGGCCCGCCACCAGCGTGATCTTCATGTCCGTAATGGGCGCACCCACCAGCACGCCGGGATGCTCCCGTTCCGCCAGATGTGTCAGCACCAAACGCTGCCAGTTCCGGTCCAGCTGGTCCTCCGGGCACGCCGACGTCAGCACCAGCCCGCTGCCCGTAGGCAGGGGTTCCAGCAGCAGATGCACCTCCGCGTAGTGGCGCAGGGGCTCAAAGTGGCCAATGCCCTCCACCGGCGCGGCGATGGTCTCCCGGTACAAAATGTCTCCCTCGCCGAAGGTGACCTCCATACCGAACCGCTCCTGAATGAGATTGCCCAGGATCTCCATCTGCACCGGGCCCATGAGCTGGGCGTGGATCTGGCGCAGGTGCTCGTCCCAGACGATGTGGAGCTGGGGGTCCTCCTCTTCCAATTGACGAAGCTTCAAAAGGGCAGTGTGGGGGTCCACGCTCTCCGGCAGGCACACCTGATAGGTCAGTACCGGCTCCAATACCGGCCCGGACCAGTCATCCTCAAAACCCAGACCCTGTCCGGGCAGCGTATGGGTCAGACCGGTGACGGCGCAGACCGTGCCCGCCTCCGCCTGCTCGGTGGGCTGGAATTTCGCGCCGGAGTAAAGGCGCAGCTGGTCAGCTTTTTCCTCCCAGGTCTCCTCTTCCGCTCTGCCGGGACGGCGGTTGGTCACCGTCTCCTTGACGCGCAGCGCGCCGCCGGTGATCTTCATCCAGGTGAGCCGGGCCCCCTGGGCGTCCCGGGAGACCTTGAACACCCGGGCGCCGAACTCCGCCGGATAGTCCGGCATGGGGGCATAGCGTCCCAGGCCCTCCAAAAACGCATCCACGCCGGTGAGCTTGAGGGCCGCGCCGAACCAACAGGGGAAGATGGCCCGCCGGGCAATGAGGCCCGTAAGGTCCCCCTCCTCCAGCTGCCCCTGGGACAGATATTTTTCCAGAAGGCCCTCGTCGCACACGGCGGCCTCCTCCCAGAGTGCCTCCTCCGGCACGGCAAAGTCCGTAATGGCCGGAGACAGCGATGCTTTGAGTTCGGCGAGCACCCGCTCCCGGTCCGCTCCCGCCAGATCCATCTTATTGACAAACAGGAATACGGGCACATGATACCGTTCCAGAAGCCGCCACAGCGTCCGGGTGTGGCCCTGGACGCCATCCGTCCCGCTGATGACCAGCACGGCGCAGTCCAGCACCCGGAGCGTCCGCTCCATCTCCGCGGAAAAGTCCACGTGGCCGGGAGTATCCAGCAGCGTCACCTCCGCACCGGGCAGGGTCATGCGCGCCTGCTTGGAGAAGATGGTGATGCCCCTCTCCCGCTCCATGGCGTCCGTATCCAAAAACGCGTCGGCGTGATCCACCCGCCCCAGGCGGCGCACCGCGCCGCTGCGGTAGAGCATGGCCTCCGACAGCGTGGTCTTGCCCGCGTCCACATGGGCCAGGATTCCTACGACCAGTTTCTTCATGGTTTACCCCATTTCTCTTGGTAGTACGGCGTTATCATACCATATTCCGTCTCTGGGCACAACCCGACGGAAAACGGAGCGGCCTCCCGAGGAGGCCGCTCCGCTAACATTTCAGCACTGTTTTTCATCCGGGCGGCGCCGCCGGGGCAGCATCCGCACGATGGAGGTCACCAGCGACGCACCCACGGCAATGGCCGCGGCGGTGGAGGCTGTCTGCAGTCCCACCTGGGAGAACATGGGATAGTCCCCGTTGATGAGATAGTCCATGGTGTAGTAAAGTCCGCCGCCGGGCACCAGGGGAATGATGCCGATGATGAGAAAGATAGTGGCCGGCGCCTTGAGTACCCGGGCCAGTACCTCCGCCAGGACCGACACCACGATGGTGGCGGTGAAGAACCGGGCCGTTTCGCTCCCCAGCGGCTCCGCCAGAAGATACACCCACCAGGAGATGGCCCCGATGGCGCTGCAAAGCACCATAAAGAGAGGCTTTCGCACCTGGAAGATAAAACAGAAGCTCATACAGCCCAAAAAGGCGTATAAACACGGAAGAAAGCGCTCCACTTATATCACCCCCCAGAAAAACCGGGCCAGGCTCACAGGGATGGCAATGCCCACCGCCAGAGCCATGGAGATGATGAGCACCTCGGCAAACTTGGTCAGGGCCGTGAGGAAGTCTCCGGCCAGCACGTCCCGCATGACGTTGGTGATGGCGATGCCCGGCACCAGCAGCATGATGGCGCCGATGACCATCTTGTCCATGTGGATGGGCACACCCAGATAGGAAAGGATCAGGGGCGGCAGCACCATGGCCATGCTGGAGCAGACGTAGGTAAAGAAAATATTGGTCTCAAACCGGCTCAGATACCCCACCGACGCCTTCACCGCCGTGCCGCAGAGAAAGGCCAGGCAGGCGTCCAGCGCCGTGCCGCCCCAGAAGAGCGTAAAGAAAATGGCCACAAAGCCATGGGCCAGATAGCTCACAAGCTGGGGATAGCTGGAGGCGGAGGAGATGGTGTCCAGCAGGGAAAATGCCGCCTCCGGCTCAGGCCGCTCCCGGCACACCCGGCGGCAGAGACTATTGAGCCGCTCCAGCTTGTCCAGGTTGATAAAGGAGGAGCGGATGCGGATGGACTTGGTGTAGTTGTGTCCCTCGTCCAGAATATTCAAAATGACGCAGGAGGGGATGGCGAATACCTCGGTGTCCCGATAGCCGTAGGCGGTGAGCAGGCGGTTGATGGAGTCCTCCACCCGGTAGATCTCAGCGCCGTTCTGGATGAGCTGGCGGCCCATCTCGCAGCAAAAATTCAAAACCTGTTCCGTTTTCTCTGTTTTCATGTGCTCTCTCGCTTCACTGATACTTGGGCGGCCGGTCCGCTTCGGATTTCATTATGGAGCGGCCAGTCTGGAATGTCAACGCCTCGTTTGGTTTTTGCGGTTTTGAAAAAAAATATTCCGGCGCCCGCAGGCACCGGAATATTTCTTCAGCTTTCTTACAGCAGCGTATCCAGCACTGCCTTGAAGTCGGCGATGATATCCTCGGGGTCCTCCAGGCCCACGCTGATGCGGACCAGGCCCTCGGAGATGTTGGCCTCCTTCAGTTCCTCGGGGGTATAGGTAGAGTGGGTCATGGACGCCGCGTGCTCCACCAGGGTCTCCGCGCCGCCCAGGGATACGGCGATGGTGCACAGCTGCAGCTTGTTCAGCGCAGCAGCGGTGGCCTCCCGGCCGGCCTTGAGCTCCATGGAGATCATGCCGCCGGGCAGCTTCATCTGCCGCTTGGCGATCTCGTAGCCCTCAAAGCTCTTCAGGCCGGGATAGTAGACCTTCTCCACGGCGGGGTGGCTCTCCAGGAATTCCGCAACTTTCTGGGCATTGGCGCAGTGGCGCTCCATGCGAATGTCCAGGGTCTTCATACCCCGGGCCATCAAAAAGGCGTTGAAGGGGCTCATGACCGCGCCGGTCATGTCCTTGAGTCCGAACATACGGCACTGCGTGATGAAGTCGGCCTTGCCCACCACCATGCCTGCGATCACGTCGCTGTGGCCGTTGAGGTACTTGGTGGCGCTGTGGACCACCACGTCGGCGCCCAGCTCCAGAGGACGCTGCAGGTACGGCGTGCAGAAGGTGTTGTCCACCATGACCTGGATGGCGGGATTATAGGCGTGGGCCGCCGCGGCCACGGCTTCAATATCCACGATCTTCAGCGTGGGGTTGCAGGGGCTCTCCAGATAGACCACCTTGGTCTTTTCCGAGAGGGCAGCCTTCATAGCCTCCAGATCGGTCATGTCCACCAGACGGACCTTCACGCCGAACTTGGTGATCCCGTGGCTCAAAAGGGCAAACGTGCAGCCGTATAGGGTCTCGTCGGCCACGATCTCGTCGCCGGCTTCCACGCTGGACCAAAGGGCGGTGGTAATGGCGCCCATGCCGGAGGCGGTGGCCAGTGCGGCCTCGCCGCCCTCCAGCTGCGCCACCTTTTCCTCCAGGGTGGCCACGGTGGGGTTGCCGAGACGGGAGTAGATGTAGCCGCTCTCCTGGCCGGCGAAACGGGCGCCGCCCTGCTCCACGGTGTCGAACTCAAAAGTGGAGGTCTGATAGATGGGGTCGCAGAGGGCCCCTGCGGCGTTTTTTACCTTGCCAGCGTGGATCTGGCGGGTGGCAAAGCCAAGCTTCTTTTCAGTGTTCATAGATAGGGTTCCTTCTTTCCTGGGAATGCTGTGGATGGTACTTGAATCCCGCATTGTCTGCGGTGATCTCACAAATTTTCCGGTGTCAGCCGGATCAATAGCCGGACTTCTTGGCGCCGGGCTGACCATAGGACTTGAACTTCTCCATGACCTCGGCCATCTGCTCGTCGGTGAGGATGTTGGGCTGGCCGATGCACATGGCCCGGTACTGCAGCTCCGCGATATACTCCATGTTGCGGGCCAGGCCGTAGGCGCTCTTGATGTTCTTCCCGCACACCACCAGGCCGTGGTTGCCCAGCAGCACGGCGTTGCTCTCGCCGCATACCTTCATGGCAGCCTCTGCCAGCTCCTCCGTTCCGAAGGTGCAGTAGGGTGCGCAGGGCACAGTGGCCGCGCCTGCGTCGCCGATCACATAGTGGACGGCGCGGATGGGCTGGCCCAGCACGGCGAAAGTGGTGCAGTACATGGAGTGGGTGTGCACCACCGCACGGGCCTCAGGCTTGTGCTTATAGAAGGTGGTGTGCAGGGCCCACTCGCTGGAGGGCTTTCTGCTGCCGTCGACAATGTTGGCGTTCAGGTCGGTGATAACGATATCGGCGGGGGTGGTGGAGAAGTAATCCATGCCGGAGGGGCTGATGGCCATCAGGCCCTTTTCGGCATTATAGACGCTGATATTGCCGCTGGTGCCGGTGCTCAGCCGGTCCGCGCTCATTTTCTTGCCGTATTCAACGACGAGTTCTCTTTCTTCCTGCATCAACATAGCGGGTTCCTCCTGATAATCTGATTGTCACGGGGGCGAGAATTGCCTTTTCGGCATCCGTTCTGGTGCTCAGTAGAAAACTTTCACATCGGAATCGAAGTAGTGATCCAGCGTATAGGGCACATACACGCCCTTGTCGGTGACCACGCCGGAGATCAGGTGGGGAGGCACCACGTCGAAGGAGGGATAGATGGCCTTGACGCCTTCCACGGTGTTGGGGATATCCCGGTAGCTGAGCACCTGGCTGGGATCGCGCATCTCGATGACGATGTCGTCCTTAGTGTGCTTGTCCTTGTCGGGCACGCCGGTGACATAGTAGGGGATGCCGAAGTACTTGGCCAGGATGGCGATCTGGAAAGTGCCGATCTTATTGGCAATGTGGCCGTCCCGGGCGATGGAGTCGGCGGCGGAGGTGAACACGTCGATATGCTCGCGCTCCATGGAATAGGCCACCATGTTGTCGGTGATGACGGTGGTGTCAAAGCCCATCTGGGCAAAGCAGCTGGAGGTCAGCCGGGCACCCTGGAGATAGGGACGGGTCTCGGCGCAGAACACACGGAAGTCCTTGTTCTGCTTGCGGGCCGCCCGCATGACGGTACCGATGATGGTCTCGCCGAAGCACTGGGTCAGGATGGTGCCGCCCTGGGGGATCAAGGAAGCCAGCTGGTCGCCCACGATCTGCATGGTGCTGTAGCGGCGGTTGAGGGACTCCACGGTACTCTCCACGATGGCCTCAATGGGGTCCTTGCCCTCGGCCAGAGCCTTGGCGGCAAGCTCGGCGCAGCGATAGGTGATCTGGCCGTAGCGGTTGGCGGTGGTGGGACGGGCGTGGGCCAGGTCATAGGCCGCCTGCTGCAAGAAGGCGTTCTGCTCGCTCTCGCTCTTGTCCCGCACCTGCCAGGCAGCCAGGGCCATGCCCATGCCGACGGCGGTGTAAGGGCCGGCGCTCTGAGTCACCATGTCGGCGATGGCCTTGACCACCTCCTGATAGGTGAAGCAGTCCACAAAGCGGACCTCGGTGGGATAGACCCGGCGGTCCAAAATCCGCACCTTGCCGTTATCGTACCACGCTACATTTTCATACTGCAGCAAAAAGGGCATATCATTGTCCATACGTACCATATCTCATATCCTCCTTAATTTATGCCAGAATCATATCAAAGGCACGGACTACCGCCTGACCGGTGAGTCCCTGTCCGCGATGCTTGATGAGGAAGATGCCCATCTTGATGAGAGCACGTTCCATAGGGATGCGCTGTGCAGGATCGGTGACGGAGGTGACCTCCATGACCTTGGAGTCGCCCACCACCCGGCGGATGATCTCCGTACCGGCATAGCCGTAGGAATCGGCCATAACGCCGTCCAGATACGCCTTCTTGAAGCTCTCCGTCCGATAGAGGGGGAAGGTGACGATCTCGTCGTACTTTTTCTCCAGCTTTTCCGCCGTCAGGTCGCACAGCCGGGCGATGAGGCTGCGCACAGCCTGCGTCTGCTCCGCCCCGGCGCCGGTAAACGCCTTGTTGCCCCAGGAGAAGAACAGGTTGCCGATGACGTTGCCGATATCATAGCCCATGGGGCCGTAAAAGGCAAATTCCGGATCGATGATCTTCACGCCCTCCTCATTTGCGAAGATGGACCCGGCGTGCAGGTCACCATGGATGAGGGCCTGGGCATTGTTCATGAAGCCATTGCGCAGCATGCCCACCTGGGCATGAAGCTCCGCATCCTCATAGAGGAACGTGCGCACAAAGTCCTCGTTGCCCGCCGTGAGGGTGTTGCGGCCCTTGTAATCATAGTAGGGCTCCGTGAGCACCAGATCCTCCGTGATGTCGCACAGCTCCGGATTGGTGAAGAACTTCACCCGCTCCTTCTTCTCCCGCCGGTCCATCACCAGGTCCGTGGTGGGCAGCAGGGACTGGGCCAGAAAGTCCGACAGGTTCTCTGCCAGATGGCCGTAGATCCGGCCGGCAGCCAGCTCCTTGCGCAGGTTCTTGTAGGCGGAGATATCCTCCATGGACAGGGCCGCCATGGTCTCGTCGTAATAGTAGACCTCCGGGATGAAGGTGGGTGCCAGAGAGGCCTCCAGCTTCAGCGTCTCGGCCTCGATCTTGTTGCGATAGATGTCCAGGGGGCGGCCGGAAGAGCGCAGGAGCTTGTCCGCCTGCTTGACGATCACCGAGCGGCCGTCTTTGCACGAGCGCACCTGAAAAACGTAGTTGATATTTCCGTCGCCGATCTCCCGGCACTCGGTCTCCTCTTCCGGGTCAAAGCGGTGCAGCACTTCCACCACATAACGCTTTACATCCTCGGGCTTCATCAGAAAAAAGGTATTGAAATCAGACATATGTTTCTCCTCCCGATCCATCCTTCCGGTCAGCCCGGAGGTTGAAGAAAGGTTCCTTCCCTGTTCTGCCTGCTTCACCGTCCGCAATCGAAGGGCAAAGCTCCATCAATATAATCCGATAATATAACAAATATCAACATTTATCAACAGATGTTTTGTTGCTCTCTGCGATTTTCTCTATACTATCCAACAGTTATTCGGCATCTTTGCCTAATTTTCACAGGGGCTGTTGCTTTGTGCGTGTTGTTTTCTGTTGATTCTCTTTTTTCTCCCGTCCGCCGTTCCCCGCCGGAGCACCGGGGCCTCCTTTGGCCGTATCTGATGCCGCACTCAAGCGTTTGGTCATTTTTTATACAGAGATTTCCCAAAGTTAATCGTTTTACACAAGGATTTTCCCAAAGGCGCATCTGCACTTGACAGACTCTCCTCCCGGGCGGTATAGTCGGGGTAATCGGTTAACTACCCTGCCGGCTTCCGCCGGAATGGAGTCTGGAGGATACATATGGAAAAACAGGTCAAGCGAATCGGCATTCTCACCAGCGGCTGTCTCTTATACACATCTGACGCTGCCGACGACTAGTCGAGTGTAGATC
>URKI01000022.1 GCA_900548505.1 uncultured Oscillibacter sp.
CGAGATAGGCTCCGGTCTCGTGGGCTCGGAGATGTGTATAAGAGACAGGGGCCACGCCCAGCACCTTCAGCTCCCGGTCCGTAAGGCCGATGCCCCGCAGCATGAGCCGGTTTCCCCGCAGGGCCTCGATGGAATTGATGCCCATAGCCCCCAGAAATTCCTGGATCTCATGCTTCCAGGCAGTCATCAGGTTCACCAGGCGCCGCTGTCCCTCCTCCGGGTCCAGCCGCGCCACCAGCTCCGGCCGCTGGGTGGCAATGCCCCAGTTGCACTTACCGGACTGGCAGGTGCGGCACAGGTGACATCCCAGGGCCAGCAGGGCGGCGGTGGCGATATAGCACGCGTCCGCCCCCAGGGCGATGGCCTTGACCACATCGGCGGAAGAGCGGATGCTGCCCCCGGCGATGATGGACACCTCACCCCGGATGCCCTCCTGGCGCAGCCGCTGGTCCACCGCGGCCAGGGCCAGCTCGATGGGGATGCCCACGTTGTCCCGGATGCGGGTGGGCGCGGCGCCGGTTCCGCCCCGGAAGCCGTCGATGGCGATGATGTCCGCGCCGCTGCGGGCGATGCCGCTGGCGATGGCGGCGATGTTGTGCACGGCAGCCACCTTGACGATGACGGGCTTTTGGTAGCCGGTGACCTCCTTGATGGAGTAGACCAGCTGGCGCAGGTCCTCAATGGAGTAGATATCATGGTGGGGCGCCGGGGAGATGGCGTCGGAGCCCTCGGGCACCATGCGGGTGCGGGACACGTCGCCTACGATCTTGGCCCCCGGCAGATGGCCGCCGATGCCGGGCTTGGCCCCCTGGCCCATCTTGATCTCCACCGCCGCGCCGGCATTGAGGTAGTCCTTGTGGACGCCGAAGCGGCCGGAGGCCACCTGCACCACCGTGTTGGCGCCGTAGGGATAGAAGTCCTCGTGGAGGCCGCCCTCACCGGCATTGTAGCAGATGCCCACTTCCCGGGCCGCGCGGGCAAGGCTGGCGTGGGCGTTATAGCTGATGGAGCCGTAGCTCATGGCGGAAAACAGCACCGGCATACTCAGCTCCAGCTGGGGCGGCAGCGTGCAGTCCAGCCGTCCCTGGGCGTCCCGCCGGATGCCGGAGGGCTTTTTCCCCAGAAATACCCGGGTCTCCATGGGTTCCCGCAGGGGATCGATGGAGGGGTTGGTCACCTGGGAGGCGTTGAGGAGCAGCTTGTCCCAGTAGATGGGCATGGGCTTGGGGTTTCCCATGGAAGAGAGCAGGACGCCGCCGGAGGCGGATTGCTTGTAGATCTCCCGGACAGTGTCGCCGTCCCAGTTGGCGTTTTTGCGCAGGGTGCAGCCGCTTTCCACGATCTTCAGCGCCCGGGTGGGACAAACGGACACGCACCGCTGACAGTTGACACACTTGCTGTCGTCCGCCAGCATCACACGCCGCTGGGAATCGTAGCGATGTACGCCATTGGCGCACTGCGCCTCGCACAGGCGGCAGCGGGTGCAGCGGCTGTCGCTGCGCTCCACCTCAAATTCCGGATAAAAATCTCGGATCTGCATCAGTATGCTCCCTCCTTCACCCGAACAATCACCGGCTGGCCGCCCATGGGCGCCCAGAGGTGCTCCGCCTCCGGCTCCATGGTGCGGATGGCGGCCTCCTCACTGGCGATATACACCTTGTCATCCTTTTCCGCCACCACCATACTGCGGAGCTTCAGCCGGTCGTTGAGGGCCATGAGCCCGCCGGAAAAGCCCAGGATGATGGAAAAGGGCCCGGTGACCAGCAGACTGGAATACACCGTGCGCAGGTATGTCAGTTCCTCCCGCTCCCGGGTCGGGCGGCGGGCGATGGTACTCCAGAAGGGCGCGGCCATCACATTGGCCGCCTCTTTTAGCGTCAGGCCCTGGCGGCGCAGCAGATAGTCCAGAATGTAGGTAAAGACCTCTGTATCCGTCTGGAGCGTACACCGGTAGCCGAACATCTCCATGAAGCGGCGGTTGGCGTCGTAGGAGGAGATTTCCCCGTTGTGGACCACGGAGCGATCCAGCAGGGCGAAGGGATGGGCTCCGCCCCACCAGCCGGGCGTGTTGGTGGGATAGCGGCCGTGGGCCGTCCAGCAATAGCCCTCGTACTCCTCCAGCCGGTAGAACCGGGCAATATCCTCCGGGTATCCTACCCCTTTGAAAACGCCCATATTCTTGCCGCTGGAAAAGACATATGCCCCGGAACCCCTGGTGTTCAGCTCCATGACCGTACGCACCATCAACTCCTGCTCGTCCACCTGCATGGACCGCAGTACGGAGGGCAGGGGCGTGACAAAGTACCGCCAGATCAGCGGCTCATCGGTGATCTGGGGGATCTTCCTCACCGGGATCTCCTCCGCCTGGGCGATGTCAAAGCGCTCTTTGAGCAGTGCCTCGCACTCCCGCCGGCAGCTGTGGCTGCGGAAAAAGAAGTGCATGGCAAAGTGGTCGCGGAACGCCGGATAAATCCCATAGCCGGCAAAGCCGCCGCCCAGACCGTTGGAGCGGTCATGCATAGGGACCATGCCCCGGGCCACCGCCTCGCCGCTCATGCGCCGCCCCTCCCGGGAGATTACGGCGCAGACCGCACAGCCGGAGGGAATGCGCACCTGTCCTTCCAGTTGTCTCATGACACTCATCCTTTCAGGGGAAAATCAAAACGGCGCCCGTCTCGAGAGGACATACTTCCTCCCAAGGCGAACGCCGTTGTTCGTTACTAAAGAAAATACCCCACCGGAGGCCCCGCCGTCAACCAGCACATTGCCGAAAAATCCCAATTTGTCCGCCGCATCTTTTGGCGGATGCATCATTGACGGCAGGCCGTCCCCCGGCGTATCATAAGGCCCATCAAACGACGATGACGTCGCGGAAGGGGACTTCTGCCGCCATCGCCGTTTTTTATTTTTTTGCGAGGTGATCCGTTATGACGATACCGGAATATTTTGGCAGCATGGTATTTGACGACCGGGTGATGAAGGCCCGCCTCAGCGCCGATGTCTACCACTCTCTGCGCCAGACCATCGACCAGGGCACGAAGCTGGATCTGTCCGTAGCCAACGCCGTAGCCGCCGCCATGAAGGACTGGGCGGTGGAAAAGGGTGCCACCCACTTCACCCACTGGTTCCAGCCCATGACCGGCATCACCGCGGAAAAGCACGACAGCTTCATCTCCCCGGCGCCGGACGGCCGGGTGATCCTGGAATTTTCCGGCAAGGAGCTCATCAAGGGTGAGCCCGACGCCTCCTCCTTCCCCTCCGGCGGCCTGCGTGCCACCTTCGAGGCCCGGGGCTACACCGCCTGGGACCCCACCTCCTATGCCTTTGTCAAGGGCAAGGTCCTTTACATCCCCACGGCCTTTTGCTCCTACGGCGGCGAGGCTCTGGACAAAAAGACGCCGCTGCTGCGGTCCATGGAGGCCCTCAACCGCCAGGCCATGCGGATCCTGCGGCTGTTCGGCAACGAGGGCGTCAAGTGCGTACACACCTGCGTGGGTCCCGAACAGGAGTACTTCCTCATTGACGCGGAGCTCTACAAGCGCCGCCCCGACCTCATCTACACCGGCCGCACCCTCTTCGGTGCCCGTCCTCCCAAGGGCCAGGAGCTGGATGACCACTACTTCGGCTCCATCAAGCCCCGGGTAGCCGCCTTTATGGAAGAGCTGAACGAGGAGCTTTGGAAGCTGGGCGTTCAGGTCAAGACCGAGCACAACGAGGTGGCCCCCGCCCAGCATGAGCTGGCTCCCATCTACACCACCACCAACCTGGCCACCGACCACAACCAGCTGACCATGCAGGTCATGCAGACTGTGGCCGCCAAGCACGGCATGGTGTGCCTGCTGCATGAAAAGCCCTTTGCCGGCGTCAACGGCTCCGGCAAGCACAACAACTGGTCCATCTCCACAGACACGGGCGTCAACCTGCTCTCCCCCGGCGAGACGCCCCATGAAAATGCCCAGTTCCTCCTCTTTTTGTGCGCGGTGATCCAGGCGGTGGATGACTACCAGGATCTTCTGCGCATCTCCGTGGCCACCGCTGGCAACGACCACCGGCTGGGCGCCAACGAGGCGCCGCCTGCCGTGGTGTCCATCTTCCTGGGTGACGAGCTGACCGCAGTGCTCCAGTCCATCGAATCCGACGCCCCTTACCACGGCACGGAGCGCACCCGCATGAAGCTGGGCGTGCCGGCGCTGCCCCGGTTCCTGCGGGACACCACCGACCGCAACCGCACCTCTCCTTTCGCTTTCACCGGCAACAAGTTCGAGTTCCGTATGCTGGGCTCCTCCAACTCCATCGCCTGTACCAACATCATGCTCAACAGCGCCGTGGCGGATACCCTGCGCAAATTCGCCGACCAGCTGGAGGGCGCAGACGACTTTGAAAGTGCCATCCACACCCTGATCCGGGACACCATCATCGCCCACAAGCGCATCCTCTTCAACGGCAACGGCTACGACGACGCCTGGCTGGAAGAAGCCGCCCGGCGCGGCCTTTCCAACCTGCGCACCACGCCGGACTGCGTGCCCTGCCTGCTGGAAAAGAAGAACGTGGATATGCTCACGGGCCTGGGCGTCTACACCGCCGCGGAGCTGCAGTCCCGCTATGAGATCACTCTGGAAAACTACTGCAAGACCGTCTCCATCGAGGCGCTGACCATGGTGGACATGGCCCGCCGGGACATCCTGCCCGCCGTGGAGCGCTACGCCGCCCAGGTGTCCGGCGCCGCCGCGGCCAAAAAAGCCGTGGACAGCCAGCTGCCCTGCGCCTATGAGACCGGCCTTGTCCGCCGTCTGTCCGGCCTCACCGACCGCATCGCCGATGAGACCGCCGCGCTGGAGCAGCTGATGGCCCAGCTGCACACCGCCGCCGACGGCGCCGAGACCGCCTGCCGCATCCGGGACCAGGTGCTGCCCGCCATGGCCGCCCTGCGCGCCACGGTGGATGAGGCGGAGACCCAGACCGCCGCCGGCTGCTGGCCCTATCCCACGTATGGCGAGCTTTTGTTCAGCGTGCGCTGAGCGGAGCTTTTCATATAGCCATTACACACTTCCTTAAAAACGCGCCGAGGCGCCCGGGAATTTCCCGGGCGCCTCGACGCATTTAGGAGTATATAGGAGTATAAAAGAAGGGGGTTATGCAATCAGACGATGCCCTGCATCCGCATGAGGATCTCCGCAAACAGTGCGGACATGAAGAACGTACCGAAGATGACCAGCAGCGTCACCACAACGCCGCGCCAGCCGATCTTCTTGAAGTCCGCCCAGCTCTTGCCGATGGAAACACCGGTATAGGCCAGGATGGGGGTGCAGATGGCCAGGAGGTTGATCTTATTGGTGGCCTCCACCACAAAGCCGCTGATGGGGCTTGCGGGAATGGCGATCAGGATGCCGATGATGGAGATATAGCAGATGGCGGGGATGTTGAAGGGGATGAGCTTGGCCAGCACCAGTCCGGCAGCGCTGATGGCCACCAGAATGGCCATGCCGGGAATGCTCTCGAGAATATCGACGCCAAAGCCCACATAGTTGCCCACCAGCATGATCAGTCCGGAGATGGACAGCACCAGGACCCAGTCCAGGACGGTATCCAGGGTCAAACGCTTCTTGTTTTCCATGTTCTGCTTCCTCCTTACACTTGCTTCTTGCCCCGGCCCAGCTTGGGCTCCAGGATCTTATAGAGCTTCTCCGTCAGGGGCAGGCCCAGGAAGATGGAGATATACAGGCCGGCCACGGTGGAGATCAGGTTGCTGATGCTGGCGTAGCTGGTGAGGGTGACCTCCAGCTCCGGCTTCATCTCGATGAGGGGAGCCAGGGCGGCGGTCATCATGCCCGCGCTGCCGCAGCCGGTGGCCATGGCGTAGGCCTCCACGGAGATGGGGGTGGCGCTGGCCAGGAAGCTGGCGATGGCGCCCATGAAGATGGTGCCGAACACGGTGCCCACCACGTACACCACCATGACGCCGCGGAACTCGGGGCAGTCAGAGCCGTACCGCTCGGAAATGAGCGCCACGTTGGGCTCACGGCCCACAGAGTGGGTCATGCCGATGCACTCGCGCTTGAAGCCCAGCAGCAGCGCCACGGGCAGAGCAAAGACGATAGTGCCCAGGTTGCCGAAGTTCTGGAGGATCAGGGCGGGGCCGGCCATGATGATGTCGTTGATGCCCACACCGCTGGTGATGCTGATCTTGGCGATCAGCAGCGTGATGCCGATGGAGATCAGGGAGCTGGCCGTGTTGGACTGCTTTTCCTTGAGGAACTTGGCAGGCTTGAAAAGATACAGCGCCAGGCAGAGGATCATGGCGTAGATCATGGGCAGCAGGGTAATGGTGCCGGGGCCTGCGGGGATCTTCACAGAGCCGATCCGCTCGCAGATGATGGTGATCACCAGCACCGTCAGATACAGCTTATAATCTTTGAACAGCAGCGTTTTCTTTTCCATGGTTCACCCTCCTCAGCGCAGCGTAATGGTGCGGTCGTTGTTCTGCTGATAGGCCAGGTACTCTTCCTTGGTCATCACGGGCTTGAAGTTGGCCAGGATGTCCTTGGCCTCCTTGGCGCCGTCAAACAGCAGGTCGATGATGGTCATGGCCATGGCCTTGGCCGGGACGATGCAGGCAAGATCCGGGTCCACCAGCTCGAAATCGCGGGTGTGGAGCGCGCCGCGCACGCCGCCGAACATGGGGTGGATGGCGGGCATCAGGTGGGAGATATCGCCGAAGTCGAAAGAGCCGGTGAAGTCGCTGCCCTCGATGATGGCGCCTTCCAGGCCCAGCTCCTTGAGGTTCTCACGCAGGAGGCCGTCCATCTCCGGCTGCTTCAGGATGGGCAGGTAGCCGGGGATCTCGGTGATCTCCACGTTGGCGCCCACGGCCATGCCGCCGGCCAGGATGGCCTGGTTGATGCGGCTGTTGATGTCGCTGAGGCCCTGGATGGTGCGGGCACGGACATAGGCCTCCATAGTCACGTCGGCAGGCACCACGTTGACAATGTCGCCGCCCTTGGTGATGATGGGATGGAACCGGGCCCGCTCGCTCTCCCGGAAGGTCTCCCGGAGGGCGTGGACGTTGTTGATGGCCAGCATGGCCGCGTTGAGGGCGTTGATTCCCTCATAAGGGGCGGAGCCGGCGTGGGACTCCTTGCCGATGAAGTGGATCTTCTTGCCGATGAAGCCGTTGCTCTCCGGCCCGATGATGGCCTTCATGTCGCCGGTATCCTGGGCGTGGAACATCATGGCCATGTCCACATCATCCAGCTCGCCCCGGCGGATCAGCTCCTGCTTGCCGCCGAAGTAGCAGATCTTGCCCTCTTTTTTCAGCTGCTCACGGTACTCCAGCTCAATGAACTCCTCAGCGGGAACGCCGATAAAGCTCACCTGGCCGTCAAGCTGATCCAGCACGCCGCTGCGCACCAGACCCAGGGCGGCACCGATCATGCCTGCCACCTGCAGGTTGTGGCCGCAGGTGTGGCTGGCGCCGATCTCGTTGGCGTCCTTGTGCTCCTTGCAGCTGATGCCGTCCAGCTCGCCCATAACGGCGATGTGGGGGCCGGACTTACCCTCGTTGGCACGGGCACGGCAGCCGGTCACGGCAATGTTGCGCTCCACCTTCAACCCCAGGCTCTCCAGGAAGTCCGCCACGGTAGCTGTGGTCTTGACCTCTTTGTAGCCGAACTCAGGGTTTTGATAGATGCTGTCCTTGACGGCAAAGATTTCCTCCCTGCCGGCGTCGATGGCCGCCAGGACCGCTTGTTTGATCTCCTGCTTCGTCATAACGGAAAATCCCCTCTCCAAAAAAATTTCCTTATAAATGACATGTCTCAAATAGGACACAAACAAAATATAGTCACTTGACACACTATAGTCAACGCTAATTTTCAAAAAAGCGCTATTTTTGGGTAAATGCACAGAATCAGCGCAAAATTTAATGCGAAATCAACAGTCGATTTCTGGAAATTGCGGGTGAAATCTTGTCTTTATCTGCCAATCATGCTATATTGACCACAGGAAACAAACGGTAAAGAGGACCACTATGAAAATTGGAATTATCGGACCCGAACTCTCCGGCCGGCAGATCCAGGCACATTTGCAGGCCATCTCCCCAGAGACGGAAACCATTTTATACCCCCGTGAGACCACCACCGGCGCACTGGAGGTCATCGACCAGTGCGAGGCGGAGTGCACCGCCGTCTTATTCACCGGCGTGGCCGTGTGCAGCAGCGTCATCCAGCGCCACACCATGATCCGGGCCTATGAGTACGTCACCAAGGACGCCTACAGCCTGATGAACACCCTGCGCCAGATGGAGCGCCAGGGCCTGGAGCTGGACGAGTTCAGTATCGACGCCGTGGAGCCCCACGTGGTGGAGGACGCCTTCAGCGAGTGCGGCATTACCCCCCGGAACATCCGGTACCTCCCCATCGGCTCCTCCGAGGAGCAGTCCTACATCCAGTGGCACCAGGACCTGTGGGACCGTGGGGAGAGCAAGGCCATCCTCACCGGCTTCGTGTGGGTCTACCACCACTTCCGAGACAAGGGCTACCCGGTGTTTTACCTCTCCGGCTCCCGCTTCACTGTGCGGGAGGCGTTCAGCCGCCTGATGGCGCGCCTGAAGCTGAAAGAGGCCCACTCCGCCCAGATCGTGGTGGAGATCATCGAGCTGGACAACCTCAGTGAGAGCGCCGGCAGCTACTATTCCGACCGGCTGCGGATCTGCCAGTGCGAAAGTCTCATCACCGAGTACTGCCGCCGAATGGAGGCTTCTTTCTTCCGCAGCGGGGAAAACCGCTACATCATCTTCGCCAACCGGGGCGGCGCCAAGCGGGAGGAAAACTACCAGCAGCTCAACAATCTCCAGGCCCGCATCCTGAAGACCGGGCTGCACCCCAACATCGGCATCGGCTTCGGTTCCACCGCCTACCAGTCGGAGATCCACGCCAGCAAGGCCCTGGCCCACGCCAAGGCAGCCAAGGGCAGCTTCATCTATCTGGTGGATGAAAGCGGTGCCCTGACCGGCCCCTTGGGCACCGAGAGCGCCATCTCCTACGACCTTATCTCCCGGGATGACCAGGTGGAGCGGATCTCCCAGGAGACGGGCATGAGCGGCGCGTACATCGCCAAGCTCATGGCCCTGATCCAGCTGCGGGGCGACGCCGAGTTCGACGTCAAGGAGCTGGCGGACTGCCTAAACATCACCGTGCGCAGCGCCCACCGGATCATCCACAAGCTGCTGGAGTGCGGCTACGCCTCCGTGTGCGGCAAGGAAAGCTCCGGTGCCGGGCGGCCCAAGACCCTGATCCGGTTGCACTTTACCCGGCAGGAGGACGCCGCTGATACGCAAACCAGTTCGGATGCATAAAAAAGGAGAGGATGCAATTGCATCCTCTCCTTTTTTATGGTGAAATATACCGTTTTTACCTCCGCATCGGGCGGCCGTCAGTTGAGATAGCGCAGCCGGCGGAGAAATTCCTCATTTTTCGTCTTCTGGCACACAGCGTCGATGCCCGAGGAGATGACCCACACCGCCATGCCCCGCTCCGCGCAGGCCACCAGCAGGTCGGTGATCATGGCGTGGTGGGCAGTCTCCTGACCGGCAAAGGGGAAAAAGCAGATCAGCAGCTTGGGATTGATGAGATACCACTTGTAGTAGGAAAACCGCAGCCGCGCCGGCAAGGGCCACTTCCGCAGGGGCTGCAGCAGCTCCTCCCTGGTAAACCAGCGCTCTGCCTCCTGGAGGACATTGTCCACCACCCGGCGGCGGACGATCCGCCGCCCGGCCTTGGGAAGAAGGCACGCCGTCAGGTTATCCAGGGCGGTGAGATTGTCGAACAGCATACCGCTGGGCCGATCCGGCCGCTCCAGCTGGATGCCGATCTCTGTGCCGACGAGGCTTTTCACCTCTTTGTAGCCGCAGGCTTTGCTGTCCAGCCGCAGCACACCGCCCAGCCAGCCCTGTCCGCCCAGAAAGCACTCCCGCAGCCGCAGGGACGCGGTGTAGTTCTCGTCCCGCAGCAGGGCGATCTCGCCGCTGTGGATCTGCAGGTCCAGCGGCGCCATGCCGGGGAACGTCAGTCCCTCCGCCCGCAGCACCTCCTGCCCTCCGCCGGGGCGTCCGGTGCGCTCCGTGCCGGCGCCTCTGGGGCTCCAGCCCAGGATCTGGTAGAGCCGCTCCCCGTACTCCTCAGGATAGAGCCGGTAACAGGTCTTGCGGTCGCGCACCACGTCGATGCGGTCACAGTAGCGATACATGAAGGACTCGTCCAGATCGAACAAAAAGACCGCCCCGCCCTGCCGCAGCAAAAGCTGCACACACTCCATCAGTTTTTCCACATCCCGGCGGCGCAATATCTCCGTGATGCGGTCCAAAATGAGCAGCTCCCCCTGCCAGAACCACACCCGGAACACACAGAGCCGGTAATAGTCCAGCATACTCAGCTCCGTCAGGCGGCGCTCCGGCAGCAGCTGCAGCCCCATCCGCTCCAGCATCTCCGCCGTCTCCGGGCTCCTTAGCCGCGCCGCGGCCCAGCGCAGGTGATGATCCACGTCCCGGTCCAGCGCCAGGATGAAATCCCGCACCGTCAGCTCCCGGGAGTCAAACCGGTGCCGGTCC
This sequence comes from uncultured Oscillibacter sp., assembly GCA_900548505.1. Lineage (GTDB taxonomy): Bacteria > Bacillota > Clostridia > Oscillospirales > Oscillospiraceae > Oscillibacter. The sequence continues at coordinate 10,604 of URKI01000022.1, forward strand.
ACGATCCTGGTAGCACGCTCGATCCACCGCTCCAGCTCCAGCGCGCCCACCCGGCGGCCCCTGGCAAAGGCCCTGCCGCCCTCCATGCGGGAGACGCCCTTGAATACATCCAGATAGGCGGTGCCGGAGGTAAAGTGGTCGTCCACATAGATGCCGATACACTCCCCCCTGGCGATGGAGATCTCAAAGCGGTACTCGCCCTCGTCCCGGCGGAAGCGGCCGTTCTCTACCCGGATCAGCTCCTCCTTCATACCTTATGCCTCCCCAAAGCGCAGCGGCAGCGTCACGCAGCACTCCGTGCCTACACCCGCCGCGCTGAACAGATGCAGCCCGTAGTCCTCGCCGAACATGAGCCGGATGCGGCTGTTCACGTTGCGCAGAGCGATGCCGCCCCGCTGAGAAACCGGCGCGGCGCCGCCGTCTCCGGCAAACTGGGCGTTGAGCCGCTCCACCTGCTCTTCCGGCATACCCACGCCGTCGTCCCGCACCCGCAGGAAAAGCGTCCGGTCGCTGTTTTCCACCACGATGCGGACGGTGCCCTGGCCCAGCTTTCCCTCCAGTCCATGGCCCACGGCGTTTTCCACAAGGGGCTGCAAAATGAGCTTGGGCATCCGAGCCTCCAGCAGCTTTTCGTTTTCCAGCTCCAGCTCCATGGTGATCTTGTCCCCGAAGCGGCAGCGCTGGATGGTAAAGTAGTTTTCCGTGTTGTCCAGTTCGTCGGAAAAGGTCACGTCCTCCTGCACGTTGGAGATGGTATAGCGGAAGAAGGTGGCCAGGGCCTCCGTGGTCTCGGCGATGTCCGGGCAGTCCGCCAGCAGCGCGTCCGTGCGGATGGCCTCCAGGGCATTATAGAGGAAGTGGGGATTGATCTGGTTCTGGAGGGCCAGATACTCCGCCTGCTTTTGCCGCAGCTTCGTGATCTCCTCACCGTGGAGCCGTTCCTCCACATCGGCAAAAAACGCCGCCAGATCCCGGTCTGAGCGCCAGTCTCCCCGCAGCAGCGGCTCCAGTTCCCGGTCCCGTCCATAGCGCCGCAGCGCCCGTTTCAGTTTCCAGCCGGTCCACAGCCACATGGTATCACCTACTTGTAAAGCTTCTTGTAATCCGAGGGGCTGACCCCGGTCAGTTTCTTAAAGAGTCTGGAAAAATACTTCAGATCCCGGTAGCCCACCTGCTCCGCCACGTCCTGGACGGACAGCTCATCGGCGCACAGCAGCTCCTTGGACTTGCTGATGCGAAGTTCCGTCAGATAGTCCACGAAGTTCTGCCCCGTCTCTTTTTTGAACAGCGTGGAGAAATAGGTAGCGTTGAAGCCCACGGCGCTGCTCACGTCCTCCAGCCGCAGCGCCTCCTGGTAGTGCTGCTGGATATACCGCTTGGCCTCGGTGATGGGCCGCATCTCCCGCAGGGCTTTCTCCTCCCCCAGCCGCCGGATCTCATCGCGGATGGTCTTATGCAGCAGGCGGTATACCTCCTGCGTGTCCCCGCAGAGCCAGAAGTCCTCCTCCAGCTCCTCCCGGAACCGCTCCCGGATCTCTCCGCTTTGCCGCATGCCGTACAGACACGCCTCCACCACCTGGCGGAACCAGTCCTCCACCATCTGCCCGTTCAGCTCCGGCAGCGCCCCCAGCGCCCGGAAGCTCTCCTCCAGCTCCTGAGCAAAACGGGCCTCGTCCAGACACTCCGCCGCCACCTGAAAGCTCTTTTTCCGGGCCGCGTCCATCTGCCAGCGCTGCTCCGGCACCGGGGGCTCCGCCTCCGCGTCCCGCCAGGGCTGCGGGCGGCACAGCCGGTCCCGGCACAGCCACAGCGCCTGGCGCATGGAAGCGCCGCACAGCTCCAGTGCGTCACACCGGCTGCCCAGGCACACCGTGGCCCGGATGTTCCAAAAGAGATCCCGCTGGTTTTCGATCTCCTTGCGGATCTTGGTGAAGCACTGCTTCACCTCCACCGCCCGGTACGAGCGCAGGCAGGCCAGCACGGCCACGCCCTCTTTTTCCACAGCGGCGGCGCATTCGTCCGCAAGAGCGCCCACTTCCCGCCGCACGATCTCCAGCGCATGGCGCAGCAGGATCGCAACGCCGTCCCGGTACTGCAGGGCGCCCGCTACGTCCACTCGCACCAGCGCCGCAAAATAGACGCCGCCTGCAAAGCGGAAGCCGTACTCCGCGTCGGCCTGTCGGGCGCTCAAAAACGGCTCTCCCCGCTCCGCCGCGCTTTTCAGTGCCTCCAGCAGCAGCTCCTGCCGGCGCTCTCCGCTTCGTTTGAGCTGCAGCTCCAGCACCGCCTCCTCGCCCAGCTTGTCCTTGAGCCGCAGCAGAATGCCGGTGAGTTCCTCCTGCTTGAGGGGCTTGAGCAGGTAATCCTCCACCCCGTATTTGAGCGCGTTCTGGGCATATTCAAATTTGCGGTAGCCGCTGACGACGATAAAATGGAGCTTGGGCTGAAGTGCCTTGGCCCGCTGGATCAGCTCGATGCCGTCGCAGCCGGGCATGCGTACATCCGTAATGAGCAGGTGAGGCTGCTTTTCCCGCACCAGCTCCAGCGCCCGCAGCCCGTCATTGGCGGTGCCGACGATCTCATAGCCCAGCTTCTCCCAGTCGATGAGCTTTTGCATAAGCAAAATGACCTTATTTTCGTCATCTGCCAGAACGACCCTCAACATAATAAGCACGCCCTCCGGTGTGATCATATAAGGAAAGGGAAAACGAAACCGTTTTCCCTTTCCTTCATTATAATGCATTTGTCGGGGTTTGCCAAGAGGGATTCCGATCCCGCTCCCGGGACAGATTACTCGTAATCAGCCACGTTGGAGGAGTCGATCCACACGCTGTCGACGATGATGAGGTTGCTCTCCAGCTCGCCGCCGTCCAGCAGGGTCACAGCAGCCTCGATGCCGTTGGCAGCCATAGCGCCGCCGTCCTGAGCCACGGTGCCGGTGATGCGGCCGTCCTTGATGGCCTCATAGCCGTCGGGGGTGCCGTCCAGGCCGGTGATGACGATGCCGCTGTTGGCACCGGCAGCGTTGCCGGCACCGACGGCCATGCCGTCGTTCTGGCAGACGATGGCGTCCAGATCATAAGCGGACAGCCAGCTCTCCACGGTAGCCTGGGCCTTGGCGGTATCCCACTCGCAGTCGGCGGGAGCGACCACTTCGGTCATCTCGGGATAGTTGGCCAGGATGTTGCGATAGCCCTCCAGACGATCCAGAGAGTCGGTGGTGGAAGAGGGACCGGTCAGGATGGCCACGTTGCCCTTGCCTTCCAGCAGGTCGGCCACGTGCTGCATCTCGTTCTCACCGGCCTTGACGTTGTCGCCGCAGGCCACGGCAGAGATGCCGGCGTTCTCCCAGTCGGTGCAGCTGGACACCACGTTGATCATCACAACGCCGGCGTCAGCGGCAGCCTTGGCGGCGTCACGCAGGCCATCGGGATCCACGGGCTCGAACAAAATGGCGTCATAGCCCTCGGACACGCACTGCTCGATCTGGCTGATCTGCTTGGCAGCGTCCTGGTCGGCGCTGAGGATGCTCAGCTCCACGCCCAGCTCGTCGGCCTTGGCCTGAGCGCCCTCGGTGACGGCGATCTGGAAGGCGTTGGTCTGATGCTGCTGGATCAGGGCGATCTTGTAAGCGCCGCCCTCGGCGGGAGCCTCTTCGCCGCTGCCCTCAGCGGGGGTCTCTTCCTTGCTGCCGCAGCCGGTCAGGGCGGCCAGCGCCATGGCGCCGGTCAGCAGCAGTGCCAGAAACTTCTTCTTGTTCATGATCTTTCCTCCTCAAAAACTTATATGTAAGAGCCGGGCAGGTATTCGCCCATTCTCTTGACACCAATTAATTCTTCTTGCTCTTGCCCTTGACGTCGATGAGCACCGCCAGCACGATGATGGCGCCCTTGACGATCTTCTGCCAGTGGGAAGAGACGCCCATGATATCCAGGCCGTTGGCGATGACCGTGATCAGCAGGCAGCCGATCACCACGCCCCAGGGCTTGCCCACGCCGCCGGACATGGACACGCCGCCCACCACGCAGGCGGTGATGGCGTCCATCTCATAGCTCTCTGCGGCGGTGGGCTGGCCGATGGTGACGCGGGAGGTCATCAAAAAGCCGCTCAGGCCCGCCAGGAGTCCTGCGATGGCGAAGGTGGAAATGCGGATCATGGTGGTGTTGATGCCGGAAACCTTGGCCGCCAGCAGGTTGCCGCCGCAGGCATAGACCCGGCGGCCGTAGACGGTCTTGGACAGCACGAACGAGCAGATGACGATGATGACCACCAGGAACACCGCCAGCATGGGAACGCCGAAGATGGAAGAGGCCGCCACAGCCTTATACGTCTCGCTGATGCCGATGACCGGCTTGCCGTTGGAAATGAGCAGTGCCAGGCCGCGCACGGCGGTCATGGTGCCCAGGGTCATGATGAACGGAGGCAGGTTGCCCACAGCGATGCCCACGCCGTTGACGATGCCCACGGCCAGGCCGCCCAGCATGGCCACCACCAGGGGCACGATGATGGGATACTGTCCCTGGCCCAGCATGGCGGCCAGGATGCCGGTGAACGCTACGGTGGAGCCAACGGACATATCGAATCCGCCGGCAATGATGACGAACATCATACCGAAGGCCAGGATGCCGTTGATGGAGGCCTGCTTGAGGATGTTGACCAGGTTGCTGGGCTGGATGAAGCTGGGCTTCAGGCAGGTCAGCACCACCACCAGCGCGATGAAAATAACGAAAATAAAGTACTCACTGACCAGTGCTTTTGCACGTCTCGAATCTTTCATGGTTTCCCCTTCCTTTACACCTTGATGGCGGAGGCCAGCGTCATGATGCGCTCCTGGGAGAATTCCTCCCGCTTGACCTCGCCGGAATAATTGCCCTCACACATGACCATGATCCGGTCGCAGATGCCCATCAGCTCAGGGATCTCCGAGGAGATCATGATGACCGCCTTGCCCTGGCGCACCAGGTTGCCCAGCAGCAGGTAGATGTCCCGCTTGGCGCCCACGTCGATGCCGCGGGTGGGCTCATCCAGGATGATGACGTCGGGCTCGTTCAAAAGCCACTTGGCAATAACCACCTTCTGCTGGTTGCCGCCGGAGAGGTTGCCCACGATCTGATCACCGGAAGGGGTCTTGATATTCAGTTTTTCGATGTACGCCTGGGAGGCCTTGCGGGCCTTGCCCTTGTCATAGAGGCCGTTGGTCAAGAGCTTCTTGATGGCCACCATGGCGATGTTGTCGTTGACACTGCCGCTGAGGTTCAGGCCCGTCACCTTCCGGTCCTCGGTAATGAGGGCCACACCCTCGCGGATGATGTCCTGGGGCGCGGAGACCTTCACCTTTTTGCCCTTGACGAAAATCTCACCCTGGGAGAGGGCGTGCATGCCGAAGATGCCCTCCACCAGCTCGCTGCGGCCGGCGCCCACCAGACCGCCGATGCCCAGGATCTCGCCCCGGCGCACGGAAAGGCTCACGCCCTTGACTTTGTTGTCCGCCCGGACGATATTTTTGGCCTCGAAGATCACTTCGCCCTTTTCCGCTTCCAGCTTGGGATACACGTCGGTGATCTCCCGGCCCACCATCATCTTGATGAGCTGGTTCTCATCCAGCTCCTGTGTGGTGCCCGTGCCGATGTACTGGCCGTCCCGGTAGACGCTCACCCGGTCGCAGATGGAGAAGATCTCCGCCATGCGGTGGGAAATGTAGATGATGGCCACGCCCTTTTCCTTCAGGCGGCGGATATGCTCAAACAGCAGCTCCACCTCCCGCTCGGTGATGGCGGCGGTGGGCTCGTCCATGACGATGACCTTGGCGTTGACGGAGATGGCCTTGATGATCTCGATCAGCTGGCACTGGGCCACGGTCAGGTTGCGCAGCGTCTCCTTGGGAGAGACGTGAAGTCCGCACTCCTCGATGAGCTTCTGGGCTTCCTCTATTTCAGCCTTTTTATCCACCAGGCCGTTTTTCCGCAGCTCCCGGCCCACGAAAATATTTTCATATACGGTCATGTCCAGGATCGGGTTGAGCTCCTGGTGGATCATGGCCACGCCCGTATCCATAGCCTCCTTGGGATTGGCGGCCGTATAGGGCTTGCCGTCAAACAGGATCTCGCCGCCGGGGTCCTTGGTGTAAATCCCCATCAGGATCTTCATCAGGGTCGACTTGCCTGCGCCGTTCTCGCCCATCAATGCATGGACCTCTCCCGGCCGCACCTGCAGCTGAACATGATCCAGCGCCTTGACGCCCGGAAAGGTTTTACTGATATCTTTCATTTCCAGTACATATTCCATGCCGTTCTCCTCCCCTCACACATTCCTTTTGTGATTACTTTATCAAATGCGGTTTCATTGCGAAACGTCCGTTTTTCACATGACGGGGGAGGATTTTTGGGAATTTCACAAAAATATCAGTTTTGCATAAATTATATCAGTTTTATTGTGCGAAACGACTATAAATTTTTGCATCTTTTCTTGCATTCAGCCAAAAAATCACCCCCGGTCCGCCGCAAGGCAGACCGGGGATGGCTGCTTGGTCACTTTTACCGCAGGACCCGCACGCAGCGGTTGATAAGGGTCATGTACACCTCGTCGCCCTCTGCAAAGCGCTCCGTCAGCTGGGGGTTGTAGACCTCCACGATGATGGGGTGCTCGCCCAGCATGACCTCGTACTCCACCTTGGCGCCGTAGTACGTGGCCCGGGACACCCGGCCGGGCAGCTGTCCTTCCTGGGCGGAGAGCTGGATGGACTCGGGCCGCACCGTCAGGCAGCAGGGGCCGTCCTTCTGCACGTCCAGCATACTGCCGGGCGCGGGGATAGAGATGGTCTGGCCGCCCACCTCCACCAGGGCGGACGTGCCGTCCATACCCCGGAAAGTGCCCTCGATGAAGTTGGCCTTGCCGATGAAGTTGGCCACAAAGCGGCTATTGGGCTGCTCGTAGATCTCTGTGGGAGAGCCCTCCTGGCAGATGACGCCGTCTTTCATGATGACCACCCGGTCGGAGATGGCCATGGCCTCGGACTGGTCGTGGGTGACGTACAGCGACGTGATGCCCAGGCGCTTCTGGAGGGCACGCAGCTCGTCCCGCATGCTCTCCCGGAGCTTTGCGTCCAGGTTGGAGAGGGGCTCGTCGAACAGCAGCACGCTGGGCTCGATGACCACCGCGCGGGCCAGGGCCACACGCTGCTGCTGGCCGCCGGAGAGCTGGTTGGGGAAGCGGCGCTCAAATCCCTTGAGCTGCATCATCTCCACCACTGCGTTGGTGCGCTCCACCAGCTCGCTCTGGGACACCTTGGCCACTTTCAGGCCGTAGGCGATATTCTCCCAGATGTTCAGGTGCGGGAAGAGGGCGTAGCTCTGGAACACCATGGAGATGCCGCGCTTGTTGGGCGGCACCTTGGCCACGTCCCGGTCACCGATCATCACGCTGCCGCTGGTGGGATACTCAAAGCCGGAGATCATGCGCAGCGTGGTGGTCTTGCCGCAGCCGGAGGGACCCAGCAGCGTCACCATCTCTCCGTCCTGAATGTGGAGATTGATATGGTCCACCGCCACGAAATCCTTGCCGGTGTCCGGCTGCTGGAAGATTTTCGTCACATCTTTCAAAATCACGCCGGAGCTCTTTTTGCCCAGGCGCTCCGTGGTTTGATTGCTCATGTCGTTCCCTCCGTTTTCTCAGTGTTCCCGCCGGCTCCCTTGGGAAGACGCGACCGGGGTGCCAGCAGCAGGTTGATCAGGCCGTTGAAGATGCCGATGAACACCAGCAGAATGACCACCATCATGGTGACAAAGGCCGCCGCCTGGGAGTATTTGGCCTGGTCGAACAGGGTGTAGATCTTGCTGGTGACCAGGTTCCACTTGGGAGAGACCAGGAAAATGACCGCGCTGACGGCAGTGATGGCCTTGACGAACGAATAGACAATACCGGAGAAGAAGGCGTTGCGCAGCATGGGCAGCGTGATACGGCGGAAGGAGTATCCGCTGCCGGCGCCCAGGATGGTGGACGCCTCTTCAATGGAGTTGTCGATCTGGAGCAAGGTGGTGGTGCCGGACTCGATGGCCACCGGCATGTTGCGGAACACGAACACAATCACCAGAATGGCGGCGGTGCCGGTGAGCACCAGGGGGCCGGTGTTGAAGGCCAGGATGTACGCAATGCCCAGCACGGTGCCGGGGACGGCGAACATCAAAACAGAGGACACTTCAATGAACCGCTTGCCGTAGTAGTTGCGCTTGGCAGTGATGTAGGCGATGACCATGCCCAGAAGGCCGCCCAGCAGGGCCGCCACCAGGCCCAGGACCATGGAGTTGCGCAGGCTGTCCCAGCCCTGCGCCAGGGCCTTTTGGTACTGGCTGAGGGTGAGGGTGTAGTCGTAGCCCCAGGTCTGGACGAAGGAGCCGAACACCACCGTGCCGTAGAACAGGATGATGACGGCGGCCACCAACATGCAGAAGATGAACAGCGGCCACTTGATGTGGGGCTCGTCCATCATCTTGCGGGCCTGGGTGGGCTTGCCGGTGACGGTGACGAAGCTCTTTTTGTTGACCCAGTACTTGTTCAGAAGAAACGCCACCATGGCCGGTGCCAGCATCAAAAGGGCCAGCACGGAGCCCTTGCGCATGTCGTAGGTGCCGTTGATGATCTGATAGACCTCCACGGAGAGGGTGGTGAAATCACCGCCGATGGTAGCGGGGTTGGAGAAGTCCTCCAGAGACTGGATGAACACCAGCAGGCACCCGGAGATGATGCCCGGCAGAGACAGGGGGAACGTCACCGTCCAGAAGGTGTGCCAGCGGCTGGCACCCATGTTGCAGGCGGCGTCCTCCACGGAAGCGTCGATGGAGGAGAGGATGCCGGAGAGGGTCATGTAGGCGATGGGGAAAAAGCTGATGACCTGCACCACCACCAGGCTCCCCATGCCGTAGACGTTGTTGTCCGTGATGTGCAGCAGGGAGTTGGTAATGAGGCCCTGCTTGCCGAAGAGGAAGATGATGGACAGCGACAGGATAAAGGGCGGGGACAGGATGGGCAGTGTGGCGATGGTCTTGAGGAAGCCCTTGCAGGGCACGTTGGTGCGGGTGATGGTAAAGGCGAAGATATAGCCGATGAACGTGGCGATCACCGCCACCACCACGCCCAGCAGCATGGTCCGGCCGAAGGTGGCCAGATATCGGGGCGTGGAGAAAAGGGCCAGCATGGGAGCAAGCGAGACATTGCCCGCCTCATCCGTCAGGCTGAACAGCAGCACCTTTCCCAGGGGGTAGATCACAAACAGCACCAGCAGAGCGATGCTGGCCAGGACGGCGAGCAGCAAAACAGGCTGGCGCAGGATCATTTTCGTCTCATTGCGCTTTTTCAGGCGGGCGGCGCTTTTCCCGCCCGCGCCGGACGTATTGGCCATGTGCGTTCCTCCTGCGTTCTATGGATTTGCCTTGGAAAGGAGCTTTCCCCCCAAAAAGGGGGGAAAGCGGTCAGATATGCAAGCTGCGATTACTCCGTGGGAGCGGCGACGATGTTGGCCTCGAACTGCTCGGTGAAGGTGGTCTTGTTCTCGGCGGCCCAAACGGCGTCATAGTCGATGACGGCCACGGAATCCAGCGTCACCAGGCCCTCGGCCACGGTGGCCTGGGTGTTGGTGGGGACGCGGAAGGAGTTGTTCTCCGCATAGAGGTTCTGGCCCTCGGCAGAGCACATGAAGTCGATGAACTTCTTGGCGTTTTCCTGCTGGTCGGCGGGGCCGCCCTTGATGAGGGCCATGGCGCCTACCTCGTAGCCGGTGCCGTCAGAGGGGAAGCTCAGCTCGATGGGATAGCCCTCGGTGGTGGGCTGCAGACCGTCGTGGGAGAAGGTCAGGGCAATGGCAGCCTCTTTCAGCGCCACGGCGTTGGGAGCGGCAGAGCCAGACTTGGTGTACTGGGACATGTTCTTGTTCAGTTCCTTCAGATAGTCCCAAACCGCATCCTCACCCTTGAGCTGGATGAGGGTGGCCAGCACGGTGTAGGCAGTGCCGGAGGTGGCGGGGTGCGCCATGATGATCTGGCCCTGGTACTTGGGGTCCAGCAGATCGTCCCAGCTGGTGGGATAGTCATAGCCCTTCTCGGCGAACCAGTCCTTGTTGCAGGCAAAGGCGATGGCGCCCACATAGATGGGGTTCCAGGTGCCGGTGGGATCGATGTAGGTGTCGGGAGTGTTCTCCAGCTCCGGAGACTGATAGGGCTCCAGCAGGCCCTGGTCCACGGCGGCGATGTAGTTATCGGTGGAACCGCCGAACATCAGCGCGGCCTGGGGATTGTCCTTCTCAGCCGCCACGCGGGTGAGCATCTCGCCGGCAGACAGGCGCAGGGCATTGACCTTGATGCCGGTGGCCTCTTCGAAGGCGTTGAAGTAATAGGCCACCTCGGCCTCGGGGAACGCGGTGTAGACAGTCAGTTCCTTGCTGCCGGTGGTCTCGCCGCCCTCAGCGGGCTTATCCCCGCCTCCGCCGCAGCCGGTCAGCAGTGTGAGGACCATCAGGGAGGACAGCAGCAGGGCAAAAAACCGTTTTGTCGTTTTCTTCATGTCAGCATTCTCCTTTTCATTCCAATTTTGGATTTGTTCGGTTCCTCGTGGTTCCAGCGTTTTTATGTGGACCCCGCTCCCGGCGGGGATGCACAACTTATTTGGGTGCGCACAACGCCCACACGGCATTGTGGTCCGAAAGCTCCGCCCCCGTGAAGCGCTCCAGGGCGGAGCCGGGACGGGCGTAGGTCAGGTCCTCCTTGGCGGTGGAGACCATACGGCTCTCCTCCGCTTTGAGTCCTCTCAGCAGGATCCAGTCCAGCCGCAGCGGTAAAAAGTCCCCGTCCGGCAGAGGCTTGCGCCGGGTCAGCCGGGGCTCGCTGGGCACGATGTCGTAGCCCGCCGCGGCGCACATGGGCAGCAGCGGCTCAAAGTCAAAGACATCCTCCAGGCAGCGGCGGCGCAGCTCCGGGCTTCCGGCAATATCGCCGATGTCCTCCTTGCTGCGGCCGTCGAAGGTGTTGGTGTTCAAATCGCCGCCCAGGATCACCGGCATGTCCGGCAGCTCCCGATCCACCGCCTCCAAAATGGCGGCCATCTGGGCCTGGCGGCCTGCGCCGTGGGTGCGGTTTTCCAGATGGATGGACACCACTCCCAGGGGCTTTCCGCCCACTTCCACCTCCGCAAACACTGCCAGACGTCCGCCGATGCGGCGCTGCCGGTCAAAGTACCAGTTGTACTGCTCCGGCAGGCGGATGACCCCCGCGCGCCGGATGGGCCAGCGGGAAAATACGGCGTTGCCGTGGAAGCCCTTTTCGTTCCGCTCGTCCACCAGCTCGATGAACTCCAGGCCCCAGGCGTAGTTGAGACCGAAGGCCTGGGCCAGCTCCCGCGCGGTATTTTTGTTGCCGGAGCGGAAGCACCCGTCGTCCAGCTCGTTGGCCAGGATCAGATCAAAGGGCTGGATATCCGGGCAGTCCCGGAGAAATTCCCGGATCTCCTCCAGATGGACGCCCCGCTCCATGTTGAACATCAGCACGCCCAGCTTTTCCGGCACGATCCGGGGCGGCGGGACCAGGTTGTCGGTCTCCGCCTGGAAAAACTGTGGGATCTTGGCCATGACTGCGTCCTGGCTCTGGATATCCAGCAGCGCGCCCAGGGTATTCCGTTCGGCAAGGGAAAGTCCGTCCATGAAAGCCCTCCTTCTCTCCTATTTTATATTCGCCGGCAGGTGGACCGGATGACCAGCTCCGGCTCCAGAATGTCCTGCGTGATCTCCGTACCGCCGTCGATCTTCTCCAGCAGGCGCCGGATGGCCAGCTCTCCTGCCTGGGCCTCCCGCTGGGACACGGTGGTCAGATGGATATGGGGCAGCTGCCCCAGGGCGATATTGTCAAATCCGATAAGGGAAAAATCCTCCGGTGCGTGCAGCCCGCACTCCTCCGCCGCCTCCAGCACCTGCATGGCAAGGATATCGGAATAGGCGATGATGGCGTCGGGGCACGGGGCGCTGCGGAACAGCCGCCGGGCCTCCTGACCGCACCAGACGCTCAGGTTCTCCGTCCCGTCCGGCGCCGTAACGGCGTGGGGGATCAGGTGGTTTGCCAACATGGAGCGCCGGTAGCCCTGCAGACGCTGCTCCAGCGTCCGGGAGTCCTGCCGGCCGCCCAGAAACACGATCCTGCGGTGACCCAGCCGGTAGAGATACTGGGTCGCCTGATAGGCCCCCTGCTCATTGTCCACCTCCACATAGCTGCACCCGGGGCCGTGGTTGCTGCCCAGGTACACACAGGGCAGCTCCCCCAGAATGGCGGCGTGCTGGGCCTGGGTATGGGGCGAGTGGGCCGCCACCAGCAGCCCGTCCACCCGCTGGGACAGCATCCGTTCAATGGCGTCCAGCTCATTGACCGGCTCATAGAGGGTGTTGCAGAGGATGGCACGGTAACCCCTGGCGGACGCGCCGGCCTCCGCCGCCGTACAAAGGGCGGAAAAATAGGGGTTTGAGATATCCGGCACGATGATGCCGATGGTATGGGTCTTGTGGCCGGAGAGTCCCCTGGCGGTGATATCGGGCACATAGTGCAGAGCCTGACAGGCCTCCTGCACCGCCTGACGGGTACGCTGGCTGATGGAAGCGCTGTCATTCAGCACGCGGGACACTGTGGAAGAACTGACCCCCGCCCGCTGGGCCACGTCCCGGATGGTGACGCGTCTCATGGCGCCTCCCTTCTGTAAGCGGTTTCACTTTGCGTGCAACCGTTTTCTATAGGTCATAGTATACCATTTCCCCAAAACGCTCGTCAAACTATCAGAATTTTTTCTACAATCTGTCCAATTATCTTTCAGTGGATTTGTGATAGTTTTCCCAGAGAAAAAACATTGAAATTTTTGTTAAGCAGAATATAATCAGAGAAAACACGCGTTTTTTTCAACATTCAGAATGATATCGACGTTTTCTGCGGGAAATCCGAAGAAATTTCCCGTCCGGCTGCCGCTTTATGTCTTGCACGATTTATGCAACCGTTTTCTCTATTTTGTGGGAGGATCTTATGAATACCGTCACAATCAAGGATATCGCCCGCATGGCGGGCGTCTCCATCGCCACCGTCTCCCGGACGCTCAACGGCGGACGGGGCGTCAGCCAGGAGACACGGACCCGGATCCTGGAGCTTTGCTACCAGTACGGGTATCGGACCAACCTGCTGGCCCGGGGACTCAGTGCCAGCCGGGCGGGACTCATCGGCTGCGTGATCTCCGACCTGGACAACCCCCTCTTTTCCGAAACCTCCCTGATCCTGGAGCAGCTGGCCCGTCAGCAGGGCTACCACGTGCTGTTCTGCCATGGCCGGGCGGAGGACCGGGACATCGGGCAGGTATTCGATTTCCTCATCGGCCACCGGGTGGACGGCATCATTCTGGTCAGCTCTTCCAAGCAGGCCCCCACCCTCATCAGCAGCTACCTCAGCCGGGTCCCCATCGTGCTGCAGGGAGCCTTTGAAAGCGCTGACGGTGCCGCCGCCATCCAGAGCGTCTGCGTGGACAATTACCTGGGCGGCCGCATGGCCGCCGAATATCTCCACAGCCTGGGCCACCGGCGGATCGTATGTTTGGGCGGACGGCAGAACAACTGCTCCCATTATCTGCGTCTGAAAGGCTTTACAGAGACTGCCCGCCAGCTGGGGCTGGCCGTGCGGACGCTGCCCAACACCCTCACCAACTCCTCCACCGTATCGGTGGGGTACGCCCTCGCCAAGAAATTCTTTATCGAGGACTTTCAGGAGACCGCCATGTTCGCCGTGTGTGACACGGTGGCGCTGGGCGTGATGGCCGCCGCCAAGGAGTTCTGCGTCTCCATTCCCGATGATCTCTCCCTTATGGGATTCGACAACATTCAGTATTCCGACCTGCCCAACATCCATCTGACCACCCTGGACCATCAGATCAGTCAGGTCATGGCCGCGGCCCTGGACCGTCTGCTCTCCCGGATCGGCGGCGACGCTCCCGCCCAGCCCCAGCCGCTGATGGTCCCGCCGGTACTCTGCCGGCGCAACTCCTGCCGGGCAAGGGCCTGAGGTGGCGCCCCCATTGGAATATGCAAAAACGGAGACGCCTTCGGGCGTCTCCGTCTGTTTTTCCGCTGTCCGGCGCACCGGCTCTGTGAGAAATAGACTCAGCTCTTTTTCACATAGTCCACGTGAAGCAGCTCATGGGTGCGTTCTTTCAGGGAGCCCACCAGCATCTCGTAGACGATGGGGTTGTACTCCGAGCGCTTGATGAGCGCCGTCCGGTCCGCCTCATAGAGGCCCGCCGCCCGCTTCTCCTTGACGGGAGTCAGTCCGTAGGGCTGGCCTGCGCCGCCCACGCACCCGGTCTTGCAGGTCATGACCTCCACCAGATCATAATACGCCCGGCCGGACTCAATATCCGCCAGCAGACGCTTGGCGTTCACCAGTCCGTGTACCACGGCGATATGCAGCACCCGGTCGCCTACCGGCAGTGCCACTTCCCGGATGGTATCGGTGCCCCGCACCCCGGAGAACTGGATGGCCTGGAGGGTATTCTTGGATTTGTCCTCCACGACCCGCCGGGCCACAGCCTCCGCCACGCCGCCGGTAGTGCCGAAGATGGTGGCCGCTCCGGTGCCCATGCCGAAGGGCAGATCCGGCGCCTCGCCCTCCAGCTCGTCAAAGCGGATGCCGGACTCCTTGATCATCATGATGACCTCCTGAGTGGTCAGCACCAGATCCACGTCAGGCTCGCCGTCGTGGCGGAACTCCGGCCGCTGGGCCTCCATCTTCTTGGCGGTGCACGGCATGATGGCCACATGGTAGGTCTTTCGCCCGTCCCGGGCGTCCTTTTCCTTGTACTGATCCTTCAGCACCGCCGCGAACATCTCCATGGGAGACTTGCAGGTGGACACATTTTTCAGGTACTTGGGGTTCTCGTTTTCCAGATACTTGATCCACGCCGGGCAGCAGCTGGTAAACATGGGGAACGGGCCGCCGCTGCGCAGCCGCTCCAGAAACTCCGCGGACTCCTCCATAACTGTGAGGTCTGCGCCGAAGGTGGTGTCGTACACCTCATCGGCGCCCATCATCTTCAGGGCCGACACCAGCTTGTCCATGGCATTGACGCCCGGCGCCAGACCGAAGGCCTCGCCCACGGCTACCCGGACCGCCGGAGCAATCTGGAACACCACCCGCTTTTCCGGGTCGTACAGAGCGCTCCACGCCTGGCCGATCTCGCTTTTCACGGTGATGGCGCCGGTGGGGCATGCCGCCGCGCACTGTCCGCAGCTGATGCACGCCGTCTCACTCAGTTTGCGGTCAAAGGCCGGGCAGACCACCAATTCACTGCCCCGGTGGGCAAAGTTCAAAATGCCCACGCCCTGCATCTCCTCGCACACCCGCACGCAGTCGCCGCAGAGGATGCACTTGTTGGGGTCCCGTACCAGGGCGGGGGAGGATTCGTCCTTTTCATACTGAGGGCGGGTGTCCGCAAACCGCACGCGCCGCACGCCGAACCGCAGCGCCAGCTCCTGCAGCCGGCAGTTGCCGCTTTTTTCGCAGGTGGTGCAATCCCGGCAGTGGGACGAGAGCATCAGCTCCAGGATCATCCGCCGGTGCTTCAAAAGCCGCGCCGTATTGGTGCGGATCCGCATGCCGTCCCGGGGCTCCATGGAGCAGGAGGCGTCGATCTTGCCCTTTTCGTCCTCCACCACGCACATACGGCACGCGCCGTATACGGAAAGCTCCGAATAGTAGCAGAAGGTGGGCATTTCGATGCCGGCCTTGCGGATCACCGCCAGCACGTTTTTCTCCCCGTCAAAGGAGACCCTCTGGCCGTCGATATACATGATTCCCTTTGCCATCTCTCAGCCCTCCTTTGCCGCCGTGATGGCGCCGAAGGGGCAGCTGCCCACACATGCGCCGCAGTTGATGCACTTTTCCGGATCAATGGTGTGCGCCTGCTTGGGCGCGCCGGTGATGGCCTCCATGGGGCAGTTGCGCCGGCACTTGCCGCAGCCCTTGCACGCCTCCGCGTTGATGACAGGATGGGGCTTTTCCCGGTTGCAGATGGGGCAGTGGTGATCCACCACGTGGGCAAGATACTCGTTGCGGAAGTACTTGAGGGTACTCTGCACCGGCTTGCAGGCGCTCTGGCCCAGGCCGCACAGGGCCGTGCTGGTGATGGTATCCGCCAGCTCCTCCAGAAGCTCCAGATCTTCCATGGTGCCCTTGTTGTCCAGGATGCGGTCCAGGATCTCCAGCATGCGCTTGGTTCCCTCCCGGCAGGGCACGCACTTGCCGCAGGACTCGTTCTGGGTAAAGCGCATGAAAAACCGGGCCACCTCCACCATGCAGGTGTCCTCGTCCATGACCACCAGACCGCCGGAGCCGATCATGGCGCCGATGGTCTTGAGGGAGTCGAAGTCCAGGGGCAGGTCCAGATGTTCCCGGCTGGCCGTGGTGGCGCCGCCGGAGGGGCCGCCGATCTGCACGGCCTTGAAGGCCTTGCCGCCCCGGATGCCGCCGCCGATGTCAAAGACCACTTCCCGGATGGTGGTGCCCATGGGCACCTCGATAAGGCCCGTGTTCACCACGTTGCCCGTCAGGGCGAAGGCCTTGGTGCCGGGACTTGTCTTGGTGCCGATGGAGTGGTACCACTCCACGCCGTTGCGGACGATCAGCGGCACGTTGGCGAAGGTCTCCACGTTGTTGAGCACCGTGGGCTCGGCCCAGAGGCCGTGCTCGATGGTGCGGGGCGGCTTGACACGGGGCATACCCCGGTTGCCCTCGATGGAGGCCGTCAGGGCGCTGCCCTCGCCGCACACGAAGGCGCCGGCACCCCGGTTGACGTGGATGCGGAAGGAGAAATCCGTGCCCATGATGTGTTCACCCAGAAGACCGTATTCCTCGGCCTTGGCAATGGCGGACTTGAGCCGGCTCACCGCCAGCGGATACTCTGCCCGCACGTAGATATAGCCCTCGTCACTGCCTACGGCCAGGCCCGCGATCATCATGCCCTCCAGCACGCTGTGGGGATTGCCCTCCATGATGGAGCGGTCCATGAACGCGCCGGGGTCGCCCTCGTCGCCGTTGCACACCACGTACTTCTTGGCCGACTTCTGGCGGCGGGCGCCGTCCCATTTCCGGCCTGCGGGGAATCCGCCGCCGCCCCGGCCCCGGAGCCCGGAGTCCAGGATGGTCTTGCAGATCTCCTCGTCCGTCATCTCAAAGAGAGCCTTTTCAAAGGCGGCGTAGCCGCCCTTGGCGATGTACTCCTCGATATCCTCGGCGTCGCTGCTGCCGCAGTTTTCCAGCACCACCCGGTGCTGCTTCTTGTAAAAGGGGATGTCCTCCTGTCTGGGATAAGCCACGCCGTCCAGATGGTAGACCAGCCGATCGATGATCTCGCCGCCCAACACGGTCTTTTCCAGGATCTCGTGGCAGTCCTCGGGCTTGACGTGGATGTACATCACGCCCATGGGCTCGATGTGCACCAGGGGGCCCATTTCACAAAAGCCGTGGCAGCCGCTCATCTTCACATGGAGGGCTTTTTCCTCGTCCGTGTCGTGCTTGAGACCCACATAGACCTGGAGGCCCCGCTTTTCGCACTCGGCCTTGATGTTCTCGTAGATCTTCATGGCGCCGCCGGCGATGCAGCCGGTACCCGCGCAGATGAGCACGGAGGGCACCTGCTTGCTTTGCTGCAGGGCATTGCGGGCGTTGGCCTGGAACACATGGAAGCTGTCCCGCGTCAATTTTGTCTGCGTCATACGCCCTCCTCCTTCCGCATCCGCTCCAGCAGCTCCAGCGCCGCCTCCGGCGTCATTTTCGCGTGGACCTCGCCGTCAATGGTCATGACCGGCGCCAGACCGCAGGCACCCAGGCACGCCACCGTCTCCAGGGTGAACATGCCGTCCGCTGAGGTCTTTTTCTTCCCCGTCAGTCCCAGATACTCCCGGATGGCGTCGTAGATGGGCTGGGACTTGCGCACATGGCAGGCCGTGCCCGCGCACACCTTGATGATGTGCCGGCCCTTGGCCTCCAGGGAGAAGTTTTCGTAAAACGTGGCTACGCTGTAAACCTTTGCCGTGCTGATGCCCAGCTTTTCGGCCACCAGCGTCAGCGCCTCCTCGCTCAGATACTTGTACTCGCCTTGGATCTCCTGCATGATGGCAATCAGATTGCTCTGCTCACAGCCATATGCATCGATGATCTTCTGGATCGAACGATTCAAATCTGCATCATGTTTCATCATCTCTTATCCCTCAGTATCCACCAAAACAGACTTGGAGCCCGCAGGCTCCGCAGGAAGCAAGGAACCTGAGATCCTTAAGTGTCCCAGGTTCCTTGCACGAAGCGGTTTACGACGCAGGCGGAGCCCTATGCTCCCGCCCTTTTTTACAGGGTCATCTTGCCGGTATCCCGCGCCCGGATATGCCAGCTGGTCTCCTCCTCCAGAATGTGGGGCGTATGGCAGTTGGACGGACTGCAGGCCGCCACAGAGCGCTTGTAATAGTCCTCCAGCATGGGCCGGTAGTCGGGATGGGCGATGCGGATCATTTCCGCCACGCGCTCCTTGGGTCCCTTGTTGCGCAGATCGGCAACGCCGTACTCCGTGACGATCACGTTCACCTCGTGCTCGGTGATGTCCACATGAGAGCAGCTGGGCACGATGCAGGACGTGGTCCCCTTCTTGGCGGTGGACAGAGTGAAGTAGCAGGTCAGGCGGGCATTCTGTGCAAAGTCCAGCGCGCCGCCGATGCCGCTGATGATGTTGGTGCCGTTGACGTGGGTGGAGTTGATGTTGCCGTAGATATCGGCCTCCACGATGTTGTTCATGGCCAGCAGGCCCAGGCGGCGGATGACCTCCGGGTGGTTCGAGATCTCGCAGGGACGGACCATCAGCTTGCCCTCATACTTCTTGGCATTGAACAGGATGTCCGCCGTGGTCTTGCCGGAGCAGCCGAAGCCGGCGGTGGAGATGAAGGAGATGCTGCCGTCGTCCAGCATCCGCATGCCGTCCTCCAGCACAGCCTCCGTATACAGCTCCATGCCCTTGAAGTGCTTGCCCATCTCCCGCAGGACCGTGCCGGCCACCATGCCGCCGCCGGTCTGGATGGGAGGCAGCTTGGCGGGCATACGCCCGGCCTCCACCTCTTTTTGCAGGAATTCCACAAAGTGCCGCGCCATGGCCCGCACATCCTCCGGTGCGTCCTCGGCGGTCAGGGGCACCCACATGGGGCTGAGGAACAGCGGCTCATCGTTGATGACCACGCCTGCCACCTTGTCCGGGTCCACCGTATAGAAATGGGAGCCGATCACATCGGTGGCCTTGGTGATGGGGATGGGCTGACGGCCCTCGCGGGGACCCGGATCGTACACGTCATGCAGCAGGTACATATCCGGCGAGGACTGGAGGTTGATCTCCAGAATGACCTTCTTCGCGCAGTTGAGCACCGTCTGGGTATAACCGGAGCAGACGGAGGGCTTGAGCTTTCCGTCCTCCGTAATGCCGGCCACGGAGACCAGCGCCACGTCGATGTCGCCCAGGAAGCCCATGCGGATATACTCGGGGATCACGCTGAGGCGGTAGTCCTTGAAGTTCAGTCCGTCGGGGCTGTTGGCAGACTTGCGGATGCTGGAATTGGCCGAGGTATAGGGCATGAAGCTTTTGATGATGCCGGCCTTGGTCCAGCCCTCGTCAATGACGGGGTGGCAGGCGGCGGCAGAGACCAGGTCCACCTGGAAGTTCTCGCCATTGAGCTTGCGGTCCAGCACGGCCTTGGCGGTGCTGACGGGGCTGTCGTAGCAGATGAAGTGCGGGACCGCGACGGTCATGCCGTCCTGCACGTAGGAAGCAGCCTGCTGGGCCGAGATGACCTTATCCCGGTAGAGCTGGCTTTCAATGCGGGTGCTGTAATCCATGGGAAATCCTCCTTAATTCATAGGAACAACGAAATCTCAGCAAGCGGGCATTTGCAGTATTCCACCGTAAATGCCCGCCTTGCTGTCAAGTTATCAGTAAACCGTCAGGCCAGGCTCTTCTTCATGGCCTCGGCACCGGCGGCAAACGCACGCTTGTTCAGCTCCGCCAGCTCCGGCTTTCTCGCCAGCTGACGCAGGGCGAACTCCAAGAATGCGTCCTTGTCCGGGAACATGTCTGTCAGCAGCTCCGCCATGGCGCCCAGCGCCACGGTGCTGATGACCTTCGTGTTGCCCAGCTCGCTGCACACGCCGTGGAGCGGTACGTTCACCTGCCGCACACCCTCGTCCGGCTCCGCCGTCTGGGGAACCAGGGTGCTGTTGACCACCAGCGTGCCGCCGGGCTTTACATCGTGGCAGAACTGCTGATACGCACGGGGCTCCATGACCAGCAGCAGATCCTGCTTTTTCTTGCGGGGATTTCCGATGGGCTCGTCACTGACCACCACGAAGCAGGAGGTCAGGCCGCCGCGCTTTGCGGTGCCATACTTGGGAGAGTACGTGACGTGCAGACCCTTCTCGTTCGCCACTTCCGCGATGACCTTGCCTAAAACCTGAAGGCCCTGGCCGCCGACTCCGGCAAAATACATGCTCTTTTCCACGCGAACACCCCCTTACACGCGCTTGCCGTCCCGCTTGAACTCGCCCAGCGGGAAATCGGACGCAATGATCTGATCGATAAACTCCGGAGAGTTCTCCGCCTTCACGCCGGTGGTAGTCACACAGGCGCTAAGGACCTCGATGAAGGAATACTTGCCTTCCATCTGCCGCTCGAAGGCATGGCGGATGGCCTTCTTGGTCTGAATGATGTTCTTGGGCTTGTTCACCGCGCAGCGGGCGATGTAGTCCGGCTCTTCCAGCGTGGCCAGCATCTCGGGCAGGTGGATGGGCCGATAGGGATTGCCCTTCTTGGAGGTGATGGTCCAGTCGTTGATGCGGCTGGTGGGAGCTACCTGGCCGCCGGTCATGCCGAACACGCCGTTGTTGACAAAGAACACGGTGACGGGGTCGCCCCGGCGGGCCACATGGATGGTCTCGGCCGTGCCGATGGCAGCGGCGTCGCCGTCGCCCTGGTAGCACATCACAATGCTCTCAGGATTGAGCATCTTGATAGCCGCACCGGTGGAGGGCACGCGCCCGTGGAGGGAGAATACGGTATCGAAGTTGGCGGACAGCACGGTCATGCCGCCGCAGCCGATGGGAGAGCACAGCACGGAGCGCTCACGGATTCCCATCTCATCGATCACTTCCGCGATGAGCTTGATCAAAATGGCATGGTGGCAGCCCGGGCAGAACATTCCGGGGAATGCCGACAAGGCCTCCGGTCTTTTATACACGCACTCCATTACTTCCGCACCTCCTCAATCAGCTTCTCCATTGCTTCAGCAGCTTCATACTCATCCACCGTGTTTCCGCCGCACCGGTTATAGAACTGGCAGGGGATGGAACGGTCCAGATGCATCTTCACATCGTAGTGCAGCATGGGCGGGATGGCCATCTCCACCGTGAGCACGCCCTTGATGCCCCGGTCCTTGAAAGCGGCGATCTGCTTTTCAGGGAAGGGGAACAGCGTGATGGGACGGAACAGGCCCACCTTGACGCCGCGCTCGCGCAGGATCTTCACCGCGTCCCGCATGATGCGGGCGGAGCTGCCGTAGGACACGATGGCGTACTCGGCGTCGTCCATCATGTACTCGTCGTACTTGACCTCTTCGTCCACCCAGCGCAGGTTCTCCTGGAACAGCTGGTTGCGGGCACGCTCCAGAGCGTCCTCCATGGTCTCGGTGTAGGACTGGGGACGGGGCATGGAGCGGCTGTCGATCTTCTGACGGCCCGCGCAGCCGGTGGGAGGCACCACAGTGGCGGAACGCTTGCTCTCCTTGTAGGGAGGCAGGTCCACAGGCTCTTCCATCTGGCCCAGCATACCGTCCATCATGAACAGCACGGGCACTTCCAGCTCCTGGCCCTTGTCCAGCGCCGTGTAGGCCAGGTCAACGGCCTCCTGCACGGTGGAGGGGGCGATGACGTAGCCCCGCTGGCCGTTGTGGCCAAAGCCCTTGGTGGCGTAGTTGTAGTCCGCCTGCTCGGGCGTGATGTTGTTGGCAGCCCGCTGCACCACGATGAACAGCGCCGTCACGCGGCTGAGGATCATGTTGCTCAGGTTCTCCGTCATCAGCGCCAGGCCGGGGCCTGCGGTGGTGGTAAAGGCACGGCGGCCGATGAGGCCGGCGGCAGACAGCATGGTGGACGCTGCCAGCTCACTTTCCACCTGGATGAACTTTGCACCGATATCGGACATATGGTCGGATGCGTATTCCAGCATCTCACTGGAAGGCGTGATGGGGTATCCGGCAAACAGATCCACGCCGCCCCGGATCACGGCTTCGGCAACGGCCTCGTTGCCTTTCATAAACGCTTTTGCCATGTTGCTCCCTCCTTACTTATAGACTTCAATGGCGGCATCCGGGCAGATCATGGCGCAAAACGCGCATCCGATGCACTTTTCGACATCCGTCTGCACACAGTAATTATCGCCGTTGGCGTTGAGATCCTTACTCATTTCCAGAATCTTACGGGGGCAGCTGACAACGCACAGCTTGCAGCCCTTGCAGCGATTCTGATCCACTTTGATCATCGGCATATGGTTACCTCCTCAGCTCCGTTTTTCAGTTTTGGCACATTCAGGCAAGGCCCAGCGCCTTTTTGTTGATGCAGTTATAGGGGACCTCTCCCTTGCAGATATGGACGGCGGTCATCACGGACTTGACGCGCAGGTCCACGTTGGCCTCGATGGAGAAATACGCGCAGTGAGAGGTGGCGATCAGGTTGTCGTCCTTCAGGATGGGATGGTCGGCGGGCACCGGATCGGGATCCCACACGTCCAGACCGGCAGCGCCGATCTTTCCGGAGGCCAGGCTCTCCGTCACCGCGTCCATATCGAAGATGGCGCCGCGGGCGGTGTTCACCAGGATCACGCCGTCCTTCATCTTGGCGATGCTCTCCCGGTTGATCAGGTGATAGGTCTCGTCGGTGAGGATCATGTAAATGCCGATCATATCGGATCTGGCATACAGCTCATCCAGGGTCTCGACCCGCTCCATGCCCTTCTCGGCAAACACGGACTCGGGCAGATAGGGATCATAGGCGATCATGTGCACGCCCAGGCCGGACATCTGCTTGGCCACCGTCTGGCCGATGCGGCCGAAGCCGATGAAGCCCATGGTCATGGTGGACAGACGATGACGGGGACGGCCGCACACCATGGAACGGGTGGTCCACTTGCCGGCGCGGACGGTGCGGTCATACAGGCACAGGTTCCGCAGGGAGGCCAGCAGCAGCGTGACGGAGTGCAGCGCCACTTCTTCCACGCAGTAGTCGGGGATGTTGCACACCATGATGCCGCGCTTGTTGGCCGCTTCCACGTCGATGTTGTCATAGCCGATGGAAGTGACCACGATGCCCTTGATGGAATCGGACAGAGCGTTGATCTTCTCCTCGTCCAGGGCGAAGAACGTTACGATGGCCTGATGGTCCTTGGTGGCCTCGGTGAGTTCTTCCAGGGTGCCGGGCTCTACCAGGTCATAGGCGACGCCGTTTTCATCCAGCAGCTTGAAGAAGTCTCCGCAGAACATCTTGGCGATCTGAGCACCGTAAAACAAAACCTTCATAACAAAGCCTCCTGTTAATTAATTGTTTTTATATTTCTTGTCAACCACATTGACAAATAACGACAAACTGGGACATAATGATACTGCTCCGTTTGCAGCGATTCATACAAAAGGATTGGTTGGTGGATCACTTTGACCAGACAAGAACTCATTCAGCGCGCTTATGCGGAAAATCCCTTTATCACGAACCAGGACCTGGTTTGCGAGGTCCTCACCCATGAGATCCTCATGCGCAAGCTCAAGGGCGGCGAGGGGCTCAGCCAGGGCAGGCTCAGCACGGACTTCAACCTCAGCCGGGGGCCGGTAAAGCAGGCTCTGGAGAAAATGGCCAAGGACCATTACCTGGTGCGGGACTCCGTGGGGAGCTTTTTTGTCAACAAGCCCGACGTTCACCTTTCCGCGGACGTCTTTTCCTTCAAGAAGCTGCTGGACCTGCTGGCCACCAGCCAGGCCATCTTCGCCATCACCCGGGACGGGCTGGAGCAGCTCCACGAGCAGCTCACCCAGCTCAACGATGCCTACCGCCGCAGGGACTTCGTGGCTTTCTGCCACTACGACATCCTGTTCCATCTGCTGGTAGCGCAGATCGCAGGCAACTTCATGGTGGTGGAGACCTATTCCCGCTACCGCAACCTCTTTCAGTTCATCAGCGTCAGTCTGGAAAGCGATATGGACGAGCGGGTCTTCCGCCGCCTCCTCTATCAGCACCAGAATATTTTCAATATTCTCAAATGCCGTAAGTCCGATGCAGTGCAGTCCGCCATCGACGCTCACTACGCCAGCCTGATCCTGACGTGATCCAGTCGGAAGGTCAGGATGCCTGCGCCGTCTTGTCGGCGTAGATCTTGGGGATCAGCATACATACCACGATGCCGATCACCACGCTGATCACCTGCATCATGGCCGTTGCGTGAATGGCCTGCACGTTGGCGGAGATCATATCCACACCGCCTGCCATCGCCTGCGCCACCTTCTGAGAGAACATGGGAACGAAGATCGCCACGCCGAAGGGTGCGGACATATCGCGGAACATGTTATAAGTACCGGAGCCTACGCCGGCCAGCTGGGGGCTCAGGCCGGAGAGGGCCACTTTCATGAAGATGGTGGCGTTGCCGCCCAGGCCAAGGCCGATGAGCATCAGGGAAAGGCCGAAGATCAGCAGGCCGGTCTCGCCGGTAAAGGTCATCTGCAGTGCGGCGCCCGCGGCAACGAACACCAGCGACGCGGCCGCGATCACACGGGGCTCCTTCTTGTCCGCCATGGGCCCGATGACGATGGACCCGATGGACATGCCCACGTACATCAGCGATGTGGCAATACCGGAAAGGGTCGTATTGTTCTGGGTGGAGATCACGAAAATAATGGTGTTGGTCATGCACGACTGCATCAGACCCTGGGTCAGGAACAGCGCGATCACCGGCAGCACGAACTGCTTGCGGAACATGAACTTGCTGCTGAGGATGGGATTGGCCGCCCGTTTTTCCACCAGGACCAGAATCACCAGCGACACAGCCGCCGCTCCCACACAGATGAGCGTGGGCTTGGAGACCCAGCCGCTGCTCTGGCCGAACGTGGGGATGCAGAGGAACAGGGAGAAGAACAGCAGGCTGAACACAGAACCGATACCGTCAAATCCGGCCAGGGTCTTCTTGGGGCCCTGGGCATTTTTTACGGTAAACATGCACACCACAAAGCCGATGACGCAAAACGCGGTGCAAAGGTACAAAACGGCTCTCCAGCCCACCTTGTCGATCATCAGTCCGCCGGCGGTGGGCCCGAAAATCACCATGGCCGAGGCAATGAACATGTACATTGCGAAGCCCTGTCCCGTTTTATTGGGAGGGAATTCCGTGAGGATGTATCCAATGACCACCGGCGCAATGACCGCTGCTCCGGCGCCCAGAACAAAGCGGGCCACCAGAATGAAGCCGAACGCGCCGTCCGGGGCCAGGCCGATCATCAGCTCGCCCGCAGCCATCAGCGCAAGACCTGTGAGGATGCCCACCCGGCGTCCCATAAGATCGCCGAATTTTCCCATGATGGGCGCCATGCCGGCCGCGCTGAGCGCGAACGCCAGGGTGATCCAGGTGGTGGCTGTGCCGTCCAGTCCCCAGGATGTTGCAATGGCCGAGGGGGCAGCTGCGGTAAATCCGCCGCATAGGCTCAGTACGGCTGCTGCGATCGCAAAGGGGATAAATCCTTTTTTGTAGCCGGTCTTTTCAACTGGTAAACCATCCATATCACGCGCTGTCGGAATCCGTGATCCCGACCCTCCTTTCCAAGCACAAAATAAACTGCGGTATGATGCTTCCGTCATGCCTTTGGGAACTGGGTCATCTCCTCCCCTCTTCGATTTGCCTGGGGGTCTTCGCTGAGATGATTATACGGCCGCTCCTGTGTAAAATACAAAAAGTTGACCGGATGCCCGGTTTGCGTCAATGTTTCTTACCCAAAATTACGACGCCTGTTATAGTTTATTGACCAAGCCGGCGAAATAGTCTTTTTCCATATCCTAGGCAAGATTTTAACAATTTTTCTTTGGCGATTTTGCACAACTCCTGTCTTTCCTTGTCCCGGCCCGGCCCGTGCGCCCCAGCCGCGGCAAAATAAAGAGGAGCCTGTCCCGACCGGGACAGGCTCCTCTTTTCACATATTCCATTGGTGCAGCCGCGTTTTGCCGCTCACTCCCCCGCGCTCTCGGAAAGGATGCGCTCGTGATCTGCGATCATCTCCTTGAGGGCGGCAAGAAAGCGGCAGATGTGGAAGCCGTCGCAGACGGCGTGGTGGACCTGGATGGAAAGGGGCAGATAGTACCGCCCCCCATCCTCCGTGTACTTTCCCATGGTAAAAATGGGGATGAGATAGTCATACCCCTTCTGCAGATTCAGCTGAAAGCCGTCGAAGCTCTCCCAGGGAAGCATGGACACCGGGAACGTATTGGCCGGGGCGTCCGGCTTTGCCATCATGCCCTTGTTGTTCCCAAACTGCGCCAGGTCCTGCCGGTAGGCCCGGCAGAACGCGCTGTAATCCTCCGTATATTCCGTCCAGATGCTGGAAAAGGTCTCGTCGTCCTTGTGAAACACCGTGTAGCAGGGGTGCATGACCCGATACGTCCCCGGCTTTCCGTCCCCGTCCAGCGCCATGCGGAATTCCGGGTAGCGGTTCACCGCCCGGGCGATGAGATAGAGCATGGTGGGATAGAGCTTTTTCTCTATGATGGGGGTGATGTCCAGCTTGGTGGTCAGGCTGTATGTGCAGGGCACCTGGGATAAATAGTGGTTAAAGTGTTCCTTTCGCGCCCAGGTATCCAGGCACAGCGGTTCAAATTCCATATGCGCTCCCCTCCTCGTTATACCTGCGCCTATGATAGCACATCCGCCGGAGCCTGTCAGCCCCGGCGCGGCCTCCTCTCGCGCTCACGCACCCTTTGCCTGCTCCAGGCGATGGTTCAGCGTCTCCTCCTGCTCTTTCAGGTTTCCGATGATGGGCGCGCCCACAATGTTGCCCTCGCTGTCCACCACATAGGTGGTGGGGTACCCCGCCAGCTGGGAAATGAAGTCCTGATACAGGGAATTTTCCGGGTCAGGAGAGAGATTGGGATAGGTCACGCCCTTTTCCTCCAGGATCTCCCGTGCCGTTTCCAGCTGCTCCTCGCTCTCGCCGGAATCGGAGGCCACGCCCATCAGGTTGATGTTCTGATCCTTGAAGTCCTGGTAGTATTCCTCCAGCTCCGGCATCTCCTCAATGCACGTACCGCAGCCGTTGTTCCAGAAATTGATGATGGTGGCGTCGTAATCGGCAAACACTTCGCTGGTCACCGTATTTCCCTGGGTATCCAGCTCGGAAAACTCGGGAAACGGCGTTTTGGAGACCAGCTCCTCCTCCGAAGCGCCGCAGGCGGTCAGGCCCAGCACAAGGGCCGCCGCCAGCGCAGCAAAGATGGCTTTTTTCATGATGAAACCTCCTCGTTTGGTCTTTTGGGCAGGATCTCTGCCCTGCGGATGGCCTGATGGGGACAGGCCCGGATACACACGCCGCACCGGATGCACTCGGTGTGGTTGGGATGGCGGAACACGTCCACATCCATCTGGCACACCCGGGTGCAGGCACCGCAGGCGGTGCACTTCTTCCCGTCCACCTCCAGACGGCAGAGGGAGACTTTGTTGAACAGGGCGTAGAACGCCCCCAGCGGGCAGAGCCACTTGCAGAAGGGTCGGTAAAAGAACACGGACAGCACCACGACCCCCAGCAGCAAACAGCTCTTCCAGGTAAACAGCGCGCCAAGGCCCGCGCGCACGCTCCCGTTCACCAGCGCCAGCGGGAGCCCGCCCTCCAGAATACCGGCGGGGCAGAGATATTTGCAGAAAAACGGGTCCCCCAGCCCCACCTCATTGACTACCGTCATAGGCAGCACGATCACAAACACCACCAAGATCCCATACTTGAGATACGTCAGGGCACGCAGGGGGCGCGTGCTGAATTTTTTGGTGGGGATGCGGTGCAGCAGCTCCTGGAACCACCCGAACGGGCACAAAAAGCCGCACACCGCCCGGCCCAGCAAAACCGCCGTAAACAGCAAAATACCCGTCACATAGTACGAAACATGGTACTTCGGCGCGCCGATGACCGCCTGCAGCGCCCCCACCGGGCATGAGCCTGCCGCAGCCGGGCAGGAATAGCAGTTCAGCCCCGGCACGCACACGCTTTTGAGGCCCCCGCGGTGGAGTTTGCCCCGAAAGAAGTTCATCAGGAACGGGTTGGCCGCCAGCGCAGCCATCAGCTGGATCTTCCAGCGGCTGATCTTCATTCGCTCTTTATCCAATGCCCACACACTCCAGACAAAGATTGATGCCCTTGTTCAAAACCACTGCCGTCTCTCCCCGGGCCGCGCCCACCGCCACCAGCGCCGCAGCAGCCAGAAGCAGCATCACCTGTATTTTCCGCATGGCGCGCTCCGCTCAGCCCATGGCCACCATGCCGCCGTCCGTCTCGCTCTCCTGGCCCATAGTCGCAAAGCTTGCGGCGGAATCGGCCAGATCCTCCGCCGACAGGCTCGTGATCCAGGCGGAAATGAGGGAGCCGTCCACATACCACACGCCGGTGCAGGGAATGCCGGAGGCCATCTCGTCGTTTTGGGCTAGGGCCTCCTGCATGGAGTCGTTATAGCTCACCACAGGGAACGGCACGTCGGAAAACAGCTCCGCGTTCACGTCCCCCTTGACGCACACCAAAATATCCGCTCCGGCGGCGCGGACGCCCTCCGTCCCGTCCGTCAGGGCCTGGCAGAAGTCCGCCGCTCCCTCGTCCTCCGGGTCCACGAACGCCACAAAGGCAACGTCGGCCATGTCCTCGTTGGTAAACGTCTCTCCCGCTGCCGTCTGGGTCTCGAACTCGCCCACCCGGTTGACGGCCATTTTGTCCGCCGCGGGCACGGAGTTTTCCTCCATATAGCTGTCCACCCACGCCTGGTCGATCCAGCCCTTGTCCAAGGCGTCTTCCACAGTGAGGGAGCCATCGCGGATGGCGGCTTCCACCTCTTCCTGCTTGGGCGTCTTGTCCCCACAGGCGGACAGGGTCAGGCACAGGGCCAGGGCGCCCGCCAGGATCACATGCTTGCTCATAAAAGATTCCTCCTGCTGTTTTCATTTGACGCCGGACATGATACCATAGAGGCTGTCAAATCCGTGTCAAGGCGCGCTTGACACGGATTTGACCGTTCCTGTGCTATATTGAAATTGAAAGAAAACTGCAGGAGTTTTTGCAATGAGGATTTTGGTAGTGGAGGACGAGCGCCAGCTGTGCGACGACATCGCGGAGGATCTGGAGCTGGAACAATATACAGCGGAGCGCTGCTATGACGGGCTGGACGCATGGGAAAGGCTTCTGACGGAGCCTTACGACCTGGTGATCCTGGATCTGAACCTGCCGGGCATGGACGGACTGGACCTGCTGCGTGCCCTGCGGCGGGAGCAGCTGGACGTGCGGGTGCTCATCCTCTCGGCACGGAGCTCCCTGGAAAACCGGGTGGAGGGGCTGGATCTGGGGGCGGACGACTATCTCACCAAGCCCTTTGCCCTGGAGGAGCTGGAGGCCCGGGTGCGCAGCCTCCTGCGCCGGGACTTCACCCCCCGGAGCACAGCGGTCACCGCCGGGCATCTGGTGCTGGACACCCAGCGCCGGGAGATCACGGCGGACGGTGCCCCACTGGCCCTGACCCGCAAGGAGTTCGGCATTCTGGAATATCTGATGCTCCACCCGGGAAAGACGGTGAGCCAGGAGGAGCTGCTGGAGCACATCTGGGAGACCGACGCCAACCCCTTCAGCCACTCTGTGCGGATGCACGTCTCCTCCCTGCGCAAAAAGCTGCGGGAGGCGCTGGGGCACGACCCCATCACAACGAAGATCGGACAAGGCTACTGTCTGGAGGTGGAGCCATGAAGCGCAGCATCCCTCTGCGGCTGCGGGTGACGCTGGTGTGCGGCGTGGTGCTGGCCGCTTGCTGCCTGCTGCTGACCCTCACCCACAGCCACTATGCCTATGAGATGGCGGACGCCATCGAGGCCATCCCCCTGGAACCTGCCCAGGCAGCGGAAATGACCCAGTCCCTCCCCATGGAGCTGTCTCTTATACACAT
>URKI01000023.1 GCA_900548505.1 uncultured Oscillibacter sp.
AGCGCCACCTTGCCAAGGTGGAGGTAGCGAGTTCGAGCCTCGTTGCCCGCTCCAGTCCGATGCCCACACGAAAGTGTGGGCATCGGAATCTAAAAAAAGTGTGGACTTTTTCGAGAAGTTCGCATATAATATAGAAAAGACGGTGACATAGCCAAGTGGTAAGGCAAGGGTCTGCAAAACCCTGATTCCCCGGTTCAAATCCGGGTGTCACCTCCAAAAAGAAACACCAGCCGATAGGCTGGTGTTTCTTTTTTTGTTTGAAAATACCAGATTATCCGGCAAAAGAAAAACTGCTTCTGCCAGGCGGCAGAGACTTTCTAACTGGCCTGCCCAGGATTCAGGAGCAAGGCAGATGCAACCGGCACATTGTTTTTCCCTTTAAAAAGGCATATAGTTTAAATTGGAAAATCTTGCTGTATTTTAGCATACGCATGGGAAAGGGAGGACGTTTTATGGAAAAGAATGCGTTGAAAGAGCGAGGCCGGGGCGTGCCCCGGCAGGGCGGGATGCTGAAAGCATCGGCCATCCTTCTGATGGCGGGACCGGTGGTCAATCAGCTGCTGGCCTTGTTGATGGAGGATTACTATATCCAGATCCCTTACTTTTGGGTTCTGCTGACGATTGTAGGCGGTGTTCTGCTTTTGACAGCCAAGGGCAAAAAGGCAAACTGGATGATCGGCGGCGCGCTGGCGCTGCTGGGTGCTGCTACGGTGACCTACCAGGCGGTACTGCTGGTGCCTCTGGCGGCCTGGGTGATCTCGGTACAGGGCGTATCCTGGAACATGATCCCGGCATTTTTGCCGGACCGATTCCGGATGCCGCTTTTGAATCTGGTGGCCACGGTACTGGCGGTGCTGGGCGGCATCCTGTGTCTGCAGAATATCCGCTCCCTTCCCATCCGGCTGCTTCCCATGGCTCTGGCGGCGGTTGGAGCGATCCTGCTGTGCGGCAATGTGGAGGCGGAGACGTTTATGCCCGCTTCGCCGGAGGAACGGGCACAGATGGTGCCGGACGTGCGCTACCGCTCCGTCCCCGCTGCCGGCGGCCTGTGCCTGGCAGGCGCGCTGCTGGTGCTGGCGGACGGCCTGATGGAGATCGTCGATCTTTTTATGATGATGGGCTCGTTTGAAGTGTCCCTGCTGCGGCTGCTCTGGCCGCTGCTGGTAGCGGCGGCGGGCGTGCTGCTGGTGCGCGGCGACCGGGACAAGCATATCCTGCCGGCTTCTGTGCTGCTGCTGATCTGTCAGCTTCGGACGCTGCTCGTGCTGCGGCAGATGGCTTTGTATTCTGACAGTGAACTGGGCAGCCAGACTCCCATGGCAGCGCTGCTGTTTGCAGCGGAGCTGATGATGCTGCTGGGAGCTGTGGGATTTACCTGGAACCGCCCGGTGGGAAAGCGGACGGTTCCGCTGATCAGTGCCATCGCCGCGGCTCTGGCTGCTGCCAACGGGATCTGGGCGGAAGCCATTCAGATTGGCATTCTCGTGGAATATTTCCAGGCGGGCGGTCAGGGGAACCCGAGCCTCTTTAAAAACCTGATCACGGCGATCCTGCTGCCCCTGGGACTGCTCCTGGTGAACCTGGCCATGGAGGGCCGGGAGGCGCCGCCTAAGGCCTGGAAGGTGGACGGCGACAAGTACCGCCGGGGCTTTTCCAGCTTTGTCCACGGCTTTTACAGTGATGTGGGCGGCAAGATCCAGCTGGTGGCCAAGATCTGCGGACTGATCTATCTGATCGTAGGATTGCTGGGCGTGGTAGTGATGGCGCTGAGCGTGGTGCTTTTGCTGCTGCAGCTGTTCGGATTGATCCCGCCTTACTTCAGCGCCGTATCGCTGCTCCTCAGCGGTCTGATCGCGGTGGTGAGTTCCCTGATCCTGGCGGCGGGCACCTGGCCCCTGTTTGCCTTTGGCCAGATCACTGCGGACGTGCACGCCATCCGCAAGGAGGGCGTGGCCTCTAAAACCGAGGGCACGGCTGTGTCGGTGTCTGATCGCAGCGCGGACCCTGCCAACCCCGACGAGCTGCCGGAGCTTTGATGGGAGGGGCACCATGACTGATCGCTATATCCGGCGCTTTGCGTTGCCGCCGCGGCTGTATACAGACGGCGCGCCGGTGGTGCTGGCAGCCGGCGTACTGCTGGAGGACACCAGGTCGCCCCGGCTGGTGGCCCAGCTGAAGTGGAAAAGCGTTGACCCACGTACGGTTACCGCGCTGACGGTATCGGTCCGCTGCCCGGACGCAGGCGGGATGGACACGGCCTTTAAATACCAGGATTTGCAGGCGGTCCGGGGCCAGGCATTCGGACAGTATACGGCTGTGGTGCTGCCCTGGAGCGATGCCCAAAGCATGGAGGTCCGGGCGGTATCTGTCATGTTTGGGGACGGAACGGTCTGGACCGCGCCGGAGGACGCCCGGTGGGAGAGCCTGCCGGCCTTTACTGCTTTGGATGAAGCGGTGGGGGATGCGTCGCTGCTGGCGCTGAGCCGGGGACTCCCCAGGAGCCGGTATGCCTATTGGAGCGGCCAGGGCCTTTGGTACTGCGCCTGCGGCGGCGTGAACCGCGACGAGGAGACAACGTGTCATCGCTGTGGCTGCCAGAGGGAGACTGCCACGCGTCTGGCCACCGCCGCGGGCCTTACGGCGGTGCGTCAGGCACAGCTGGACGAGGCGGCCCGTCAGGCCCAGGAACGGGCCCAACGGGCAGAAGAGGCCCGGCAGCAGGCACAAGCGCGCCGGGAGGCGGCCCGGCAGCGGATGGAGGAAGTCCGCGCCCGGCTCCACACGGAAAAGACGGCGCCTGTCGCTGGAGCGGAAGCTGCTGCCTCCGGTCAGACTGACGGACAGGCGGCAAAGCCCGGCGCAGGGAAAAAACGCGGCAAGATGGCGGCGGTCCTTGCCGTCGCGGTGGTGGTCATCGCGGCCGCTGCGTTCCTGCTGCCTAAACTGGGCGGCGGCAGTCTCCCCGGCATTGGCGCGGAGGAGCTGCATGTGACCGCCCCCGGCGACGGAGAGACGGTGACCTTTACCGTGGAAGAGAACGACGAGGGCGTGTGCATCGTCACGCCGGAGCTGGTGCAAGCCCAGTTCCCCCAGGCGGAGTACTTCAACCTGGAGGGCGTTCCCAACATGGGCGGAGACATCGACACCTACCTCATCGACAGCTTCCAGATGGCCCAGCTGGTCACCAGCCGGGGCCAGCAGGGCTCCCAGGGGGAGTGGGGCAGCTTTAATGCCAACGTTGATCCGGACAGTCCGCTGTGCCTGCTGCTCTTTGACAGCAACACCCACCTGATGGGCCATGCCGTAGGCGTGCCGGAAAAGGCGGGCAGCGGAACGTGGCAGCTGCAGGTGACTTTCTGCGACTACGACTTCACGGCCCTTTATGAAGAGCAGACGGCCCTGTTCGACGCCCAGCGGGACGAGACCTTTGCAAACTACATCGCCCCGGAGGACATCGAGGACTCCGGTGCCAAATACTTCCTCACCGGATACAATACCGGCCGGGGCCCCACGCTGCTGCCCGGCGATTCCCAGGCATATCACCTGTGGGCGGAGTACACATCCCCGTATGTGGAAAAGTACAGCCGGGAAATGGACCGGCTCCATTTCCGGCTCCCCCGGGATGACCGGTGGCGCTGCTTTTTGCTGCTGGACGGCGACCATCAGCTGCTGGGCTACACCATGATGGACTCCACCGGCAGCGGTGGGCAGGTCAGTGGGGACGGCGATATCACCCCCACCGGCTCCGTGGAGCTGATCCTGGAGGAAAAGAGCGACGGAAACTGTGAGATCACGGAGGAGCTGCTGCGCCAGGTGGTGCCGGAGACGTCCTTTTTTACCTTTGAGGGCTACGTGCCGGACCTGGGCGGCGATGTAAAGGCATATGTGACTGACAGCCTCCACATGGCCTGGCTGGTGACCTCCGGCGGTACGGCAAACGGCGGGTACCTGTCCGCCACCTGGAATCTCTCGGAGGACCATATCTTCACGCTGCTACTCTACCGGGATCTGACCACCCTGTGCGGCTACTTTATTGGCGCCCCGGAGGACCTGGGCGGCGGGAAGTGGCGCATGGAGATCACCCTGTGCGACTACGATTTCACCGACCTTTATGCACAGCAGTCCGCGGGCTACACGGTCTCACCCCAGCTGCCGGAGATCTCCCAGTACGACCTGGCCTCCTGCCGCGCGGCCTTTTACATCGAGCCGGTTTCCCAGCTCTCCGGCAGCGACGACTTCACCAACCGGGTGCGGCTCCAGAGCCTGTGGAGCCGGGCCACCTCGCCCTACATCAGCCGGTTCTGCGCGCCCATCTCCGATTTGCCCAACAGCGCCCGGTACGCCGCGGCAGAGTGGCCCCGGGTCTATCTGCTGCTGGACGACACCATGCAGTACATGGGCTATGTGACCGTTACGGACGGGGAGCGGGTAAAGGATCTGGAATTTCCCCGCCCCTCCGGCGTCCGCACCGGCGCGTCGCTGGACCTGACGGCGGACGGAGAGTACTGAACCGTGACGCTGGAGCAGGTGCAGCAGGTGGTGCCCCAGGCCAAGTTCATGGAGTTTCGGGGAAGCCCTGACCTGGGCAGCGTGGAGGAGTATCTGAAAGTCAGCGACCAGGTGTCCTGGCTGGTGGCCTCTGACGGAGAGCGGTCCATGAATCAGACCTCCGGGCGGTTTTCCATTCAGGGTGGCCGGGCTCCCTTCCGGGTGCTGCTTTTGTATAGTGACGAGACCACCCTGTGCGGCTATTCTTTCGGCCAGCCCCTCTATATGGGCGGGGACAGCTGGCGCATGGAGATCACGCTTTGCGACTACGACTTCTCCGGGTTTTATGAGCAGCAGAAAAACGACTTCTCCCAGGCGACGCTGCCGGAGTACATTGCCCCGGAGCAGGTGGAGCGCAGCGGTGCGGTGTGGTGCATCGATAACTTCTATTTAAACAACAATGATGACTTCTGCCAGGCGGTGCAGCAATACGGCCTTTGGAGCCGGGAGCAGTCCGTGGGGAAGGAGCGGTTCTGCAAGCCGGTGGAGGATCTGGATGTGCTGATACCGTCGGAGCGCTCCGACGGAAAGACCACCTATGCCTATGTGCTGCTGGATAAGCAGTATGACATAGTGGGCTACACCATTCTGACCAACTGAAAAAATGCCCGGGCCTCATAGGCCCGGGCATTTTCTATGCAGATCAAAGCGTACCGTCCTTGGGGGCGTCATGGTCGGATGCATGGTCCTTTCGCCTCAGGGAGGGAAGTCGGACACCCCGCTTCTTCAAACGGCGCACCACCACGATGGCCGCCACGGCCAGGATCACCAGCCACACCCAGCTGTATACCAGCGCCACCAGCAGGTCCTCTGCGGCGGTAAGGAAGCTGCGGCACCCGGAGGTGAATGCGGCGGCCAGCCGTCCGCCCAGGGTGGCGGTGGGCTCTTCCACGTTGGAGAGCTTGCCCACCTCCTGCAGGGAGATGTTGACGGTGGCGTAGTCCACCTGGGTGTCATAGTGCTGCAGTGTGCCGGAGAGGCTGTCGATCATCTGCTCCGTCTCGGAGATGGCGGACTCGATGGTGATGATATCCTCCATCTTCTCCGCCTGAGCCAGCAGGCTCTGGAGCCGCTCCAGCTTGATCTGCTGGGTCTCCAGCCGCCCGGCGGTGTCGTAATAGGCCTCGGTCACATCGTCCACGTACTCCTGGGTGTAGAGCAGGTGGCACAGCTCCCCCGCCTGGGTGAGAAAATCCCGGTACTTTTCCACCGGCACCCGCACGGTCAGGTCCGCGTAACGGTAGGAGCTGGATTGATTGCTGACGGACGAAGACGACACCCAGCCGCCGCTGCTGTCCACCAACTCCGTCAGGGAGGAGACGGCTTCGTCAAAGCCGGTGGTCTCCAGCTGCAGCGTGGCAGTGTAGATGCGCTTGGAGCCCTGCACCGCGCTGCTCGTTTCCCCGCTGCCCTCTGCGGCGGGCATCATGCTGCCGTTGCCGGTGCCGTAATCTGCCGCTGCGTCCATACTGTAGCTTTCCGCCGGGGCTTCTGCCACGGCTGTCTCCTCCGGCATGGAGGCGGCGGACTTGCTGCCGCAGCCACTGAGCAGCCCCACGGCCAGCACCAGAACGAGCCCCCAGACAAAACCCTTCTTTTTCATGGTGAATCCTCCTTTTTATGGTGTGGAAAGACCCTTTCAACAGTAGAGACGGGAATGGTGGAAAATGGTTCCGTCCGTTGGCGGCGCGGACAAACTTTTTTGGAAGCGGTTGCCTTTTTCCATGGTTCGCAGTACAATGAGAACGCAAATGTTACCTCATAGGGGAATACATCATTTGGAGGAGATCGTCATGACATACAAAGAAGTACTCGATCAGGCCCGCACCTGCATGGGCCCCTACTGCAAGTCCTGCCCCACCTGCAACGGTCTGGCCTGCAAGAATACCGTGCCCGGCCCCGGCGCCAAGGGCATCGGCACCGGCTTCATCCGTAACTATCAGAAGTGGCAGGAGCTGTGTGTGAACATGGACACCATCTGCGAGAATAAGCCGGTGGACACCTCCTTCACTCTGTTCGGTCAGAAAGTGGACATCCCCGTGTTCGCAGCTCCTGTGGGCGCCGTCACCAAGCACTACGGTGACAAGTACGATGACCTGCAGTACAACGACATCCTGGTGCCCGCCTGCGCGGAGGCCGGCATCGCCGCCTTCACCGGTGACGGCACCGATCCCGCCGTTATGGAGGGCACGGCCAAGGCCCTCATCAAGACCCACGGATGCGGCGTGCCCACCATCAAGCCCTGGAACATGGAGACCGTGAAGGAAAAGCTGGATCTGGTCAAGACCGCCGATCCCTTCGCCATTGCCATGGACATCGACGCTGCGGGCCTGCCCTTCCTGCAGAACATGACCCCGCCCGCCGGCAGCAAGACCGTGGACGAGCTCAAGCAGATCGTGGCCTGGGCGGAGAAGCCCTTCATCCTCAAGGGCATCATGACCGTTGCCGGTGCCAAGAAGGCTCTGGAGGCCGGCGCCAGCGCCATCGTGGTGTCCAACCACGGCGGCCGCGTACTGGATCAGTGCCCTGCCACCGCTGAGGTGCTGCCCGCCATCGTGGACGCTGTGGGCGACAAGATGACCATTCTGGTGGACGGCGGCATCCGTACCGGTATGGACGTGTTCAAGGCTCTGGCTCTGGGCGCCGACGCGGTGCTCATTGCCCGTCCCTTCGTGAACATGGTCTACGGCGGCGGCGCTGAGGGCGTGAAGATCTATGTAGAAAAGCTCAAGGCCGAGCTGGCCGACACCATGGCCATGTGCGGTGCCCACTGCCTGGCGGACATCAACCGCTCCATGATCTACGGCTACTGATAAAATCTCCGTTTAACAGAAAAACCGCCCTGCGCCTTTCGGCGCAGGGCGGTTTTTGCGCAAAAAGGCGGGGCCACATGAGCGGCCCCGCTAAATTGGATCTTACAAAATGGGAGACTGGAGGTTTTCGTCCCGGATACCGTGCTTTTCCACATACCCGGTGAGCATCAGCGTCAGCGCGCCGTCGCCGGTGACGTTGCAGGCGGTGCCGAAGCTGTCCTGCAGGGCGAAGATAGCCAGCATCAGGGCAGTACCGGCGTCGTCAAAGAGCAGGATGCCGGTAATGAGGCCCAGAGAGGCCATGACCGTACCGCCGGGGACGCCGGGGGCGCCGATGGCGAAGATGCCCAGCAGCAGGCAGAAGAGGATCATGGTGCCGATGCTGGGCAGGGAGCCATAGAGCAGCAGGGAGATGGTCATGACGAAGAACACCTCCGTCAGCACGGAGCCGCACAGGTGGATGTTGGCGAACAGGGGGATGCCGAAGCTGACCATGTCCTCCCGCAGCACCTTGCTCTTGCCGGCACAGCGCAGGGCGACTGCCAGCGTGGCCGCGCTGGACATGGTGCCCACGGCGGTCAGGTAGGCGGGACCGTAGTGACGAACCACTTCCCAGGGGTTCTTGCCGGAATAGGCGCCAGCCAGCAGATACAGCACCGCCAGCCAGATGTAGTGACCGGCCATGACGATGAGGATGATCTGCAGGAAAGCGGGCAGCTGACGGGTGATCATGCCCTCATAGCTGAGGTTGCAGAAGGTGGTGGCAATATAGAAGGGCAGAACGGGGATGATGACCTTGCTGACGATGCTCAGCACCACGGCCTGGAACTCGGCCAGAAGGTCGATGATGTGCTGGGACTTGGTCCAGGTGGCCGCCAGGCCCAGCAGCACGGACAGCACCAGGGCGCTCATGACGCTCATGATCTGGGGAATGTCCAGCTGGAACACCACGTCAGGCAGATCCTTCAGACCCGCCACGCTGGTGTCGATGGACAGGTGGGGGATCAGGGCATAGCCTGCGCCCATGCTCATGAAAGCCGCGCAGATGGAGGAGATATAGGCGATGATCACAGCCACGCCCAGAAGACGGGAGGCGTTGGCGCCCAGCTTGGTGATGGAGGGCGCGATAAAGCCGATGATGATCAGCGGCACGCAGAAGTTGATGAGCTGACCCATGATGTACTGCAGCGTGACGACGACCTTCATGACGCTCTCCGAAAAGACGGCACCGCATGCCACGCCCACGAAAATTCCAAGGATCAATCGGAACGGTAGACTGCCAAAGAGCTTTTTCATACAAACGTTACCCCTCTCAAATACACATTGTTGCGCGCCGAAGCGGCGCGGCGGAGTCCGGCCCCTTTTCCCTCCTTCCGTTTTCCCGGCATCGCCGTGCCGGGCCTTTACCCTATCATACTCCCCACGGGAGGGAGAGTCAACGTCCTTTCCCGGGCGGGGGAGCTTCCCACCGCGTGGAGGAAGGGCGGCAGACGGTTTTTAACGGCGGCTGAACAAAGGTGCGGCCGGGCCTGCCGGGCTTGAAAAAGCGCCGATGGGATGATATGATGTCGAATTATGGAAAAAAACGTCTCCGGGCATACTGCGTGGCCGGATGGAAAGGGGGAGGGCCCATGAAGAAAGTGGAGGAGCTGGACGCGGCGCGGGTATGGTCCATGCTGGCGGTCATCGCCATTCATGTGACAGCCCCCTACATCGGGGCAGACAGTGATTTTTTGCTGGGCGGCATGAACCTGGCGTATATCATCAACCAGGCGGCCCGGTTTGCTGTGCCGCTGTTCGTGCTGCTCTCCGGCGCGTCCCTGGGGCTGGGAAAAGCCCTGCCCGCCGGGCAATTTTACCGGCGGCGGGTGGTGAAGCTGGGCATCCCCTATGTGTGCTGGACGATGGTCTATACCCTGTGGGAGCACCAGAGTCTGGCGCCCGGTGCCCTGGTGCGCCGCTTCTTGCTGGGACAGGCAGCGCCCCACCTGTACTTTGTGATCATTATCTTCCAGCTGTACCTTCTCTATCCGCTGCTGCGGCGGTGGATGGAGCGGTCGGCATCATGGTGCCTGCTGGGGGCATTCCTTATTACCTACGGGGTGGAGAAGCTGATCGTGGTGCAGCGGGCGGGCTTTTCCGTGATCCCCGATTTCCTGCGGCCCTATCTGTGGCAGCTGTTTCCCACGTGGATTTTTTACTTCGTGCTGGGCATGGCGGCCACCCGGGAAAACCTTGGCCGCCTGCAGCAGTTTGCGGCCCGGCACAGAGCGGTCATTGCCGCGGTAGCCGTGGTGTTTACGGGGCTGTATGTGCTGGAGAGCAAGGCTACCGGGGACATTGAGGCCATCAAGAGCCCTCTGAACGTCCATGTGCCGCTGGTACTGCTGGCGGTATTCGCCCTGTGGCCGCCCCTGGCGGCCAGGCTGAAGTGGCTGCGGCCGGTCACGGCATTTCTGGCCCGTCACTCCATGACGGTGTACTTTGGCCATGTGTGGATCCTCTCCATGCTGCGCGACCGCCCGGAGTTTGTCGGCATGCGGGGCATGCTGCTGCTTCTGGTGGAGGTGACGGTGCTGGCCATACCCCTTGCCTGGTGCGTGGACACAGTGGTCGGAGCGGTGGGTTCCGTACTGCACCGGCGGGAAAAGGCTGCTGTATCATAAAAAAGACCCCCGCGGCAGATGCCGCGGGGGCTTTTTTATTCTCTGGTAAAAACATGGATGCGAAACTCCGTGCGGACAGTGAGGGTTTCCAGCACAGAAAGGCGTGCCGTCCCCGCCTGGGGCGTTTTCCAGAAGTAAGGGGTCATCTGGAACAGGGCGTGGATGTCCTCCTGGGAGGGAAGGGTGATGGTGTCCGAAACCGGCACGATCTCCCGGTAGGCAAAGCCGGGATAGGGCGTCTCCTTTTCCTCGTTGGGATAGGGGGAGTCATAGAGCACCTGCTTCATCTCCCAAAGATGCATAGCACCGGGCACCACGTAGAAGAAGGCGCCGCCAGGACGAAGCACCCGGGAAAACTCCTCCAGCGCCAGAGGGGAAAAGCAGTTGATCAGAAGATCCACCGACTGGTCTGCCACCGGCAGGTGGTAGGAGGAGGCTACGGCGAATTCGATGTCCTTTTCCGCCTTGGCGGCGTAGCGCAGGATGAATTTGGAGATATCGATGCCCGCGGCCCGGGGCTGCTTGCCTGCAGTCCGCAGGGCCCGGTATATGCCGCCGGTATAGTACCCCTCGCCGCAGCCTGCGTCCAGCACGGCGGGAGCGGAGCCGGTATAGCGCACGGCCAGATCGCACAGGGCGTCCCGCAAAGGCGCGTAGTAGCCCTGCTGCAAAAAGGCCCGGCGGGCCGCCGCCATGCCCTTGTCGTCGCCGGGGGCGGCGGAGTGCTTGCGGTTGGGCGGCAGCAGGTGGGTGTAGCCCTCCCGGGCGGTATCGAAGCTGTGGCCCTTGCCGCAGCGCAGGGCGCCGCCGACTTGCTCCAGCGGCGCGCCGCACACGGGACAGCAGAAAAAGCTCATAGGTCAAGCCCCCTGGTCACGTCGTTGATCCACTTGCGGCTGCGCAGGCGGATGATGCCCCAGGGGCACTTGAAGAAGTTCTCCGCGTACAGGCCCAGGCATACGAAGATCATGGGCGCATCCAGCACCAGGGCCGTCAGGGCCGCCAGGGGCACCGCAGCCAGCCACAGAGGTACCAGGTCGATGATGGAGGCCATGGAGGCATCGCCGCCGGCACGGAGCACGCCGGTGATGTTGGAAATATCAAAGGATTTGAGGGGCATGGTCAGAAGGTACACCACGCACATGGTGGCCGCTGCCTCCGTGGCGATGGGGGACAGGGAGAACAGGGGATAGAGATAGGGGATAAACAGTGTGGGCAGTGTCACGGCCAGCACGCCGCCGATGAGGATACCAAGTCCCAGGGCCACCAGCAGGAGGCACCAGCTCAGATCGTACACCTCGTCGCGGGAGGCGCCCTCGCCGATGCGCTTACCGATGATGACGGCGGTGGCGCCGGCAAGGCCAAAGCAGGCCACGGTGGAGAACTTATCGATGTTGCCCATGATGGCGTAGGCGGCCAGCATGTCGGCGCTGATGGCCATGTGGCCCATGATGACGGTCATCATGGTGGTGCCAAGGCCCCAGAACGTCTCATTGATGAGCACGGGCGTGGCGTACTTGACATAGATGCGCACAGTAGCGCGGCCCGGGCAGAGCAGGGCACGGGGCATCAGGGGCACCCGGCGGCTGCGGGCGGCATAGACCACCACGATCAAAAACTCCACGATGCGGGAGGTCAGGGTGGCGATGGCGGCGCCAGTGACGCCCAGAGCGGGGGCACCGAAGTTGCCGAAAATGAAGCAGTAGTTCAAAAAGGTGTTCAGCAGCATGGACGTGGCGAACACCAGCATGCCGAACAGGGGATTTTCCGCGCTGCGCTGCATACTCACATACACGCTGCTGACGGCGTTGAAAATGTAGGAGATGCCCACGATGCGAAGATAGGGCGTGCCCTCGGTGATGAGCACGGCGTTGTCCGTCACCATGGACAGCACCGCCTCCGGGAAGAAGAACAGCACGGCAGCGGCGCAGGCGGCGATGGTGAAGCCGGCGTACATGGCGATGCCCATGCAGCGGTTGATGGCGTGCATGTCCCCCTTGCCCCAGAACTGGCTGACCAGGATGGTCAGGCCGCTCATGAGGCCGAAGATGATGACCTGCACCAAAAAGATGGGCGCGTTGGCGGCGGTGACGGCAGAGAGCTGGGTGTCGCCCAGCAGGCCCACCATGAAGGTGTCCACAAAGCCCAGGGAGGTGGTGATAAGGTTTTGCAAAATCAGCGGCAGCGCCAGCAGAAAGAGCCTCTTATAGAAAAGAGGCGGGCGGCGGAGATAACGTAACATGGGTTCCGATTCCTTTTCTCTATATCAAAATATCAAAACAGATGCGCCCTGCTTACAGCATGGGCATGCGGGTATCGTGGTGGCGCCGGAGGGCGTCGGCACAGGCGTCGATGTCGGCGGTGGTGGTCTCCGGCCCGAAGCTCAGTCGGATAACGCTGCCGGCCACCTTTTTGGGCAGCTTCAGCGCGGCCACCACATGGCTGGGCTTGCCCTTGTGGCAGGCGGAGCCGGCGGAGATGCAGATGCCCTGGCTGCCCAGGTCGTTGACCATGTTCTGGCTGGGCCAGCCCACCATGGAAAGGGAGAGAATGTGGGGGGCTTCTCCCTGACCGATCAGCTGTACATCCGGCAGCTGGGCCAGCTTCTCCCGGGCATAGTCCCGGATCTGGGCCATATGGTCGGGATGCTCCTTGATAAACGCCTGCCGCAGCTCCACCGCCTTGGCAAAGCCGGCAATCTGGGCGGTGGCCTCCGTGCCGGAGCGCAGGCCGCTCTCCTGGCCGCCGCCGGGCAGCAGGGGACGGGGATTGCGGACCCTGGGCCCGATGTACAGCGCACCGATGCCCTTGGGCCCGCCGATCTTATGGGCGGAGATGGTAATGAAGTCTGCCCCCAGGGACTTGGGGGTGAAGGGGACCTTCAAAAAGCCCTGGACCGCGTCGGTATGCAGCAGGGTTTTCGGATTCTTGGCGGAAAGGCCGCGGGCGATCTCAGCGATGGGATACACGCAGCCAAGCTCATTGTTCACCAGCATGCAGGAGACCAGGGCCGTGTCCGGCCGGACGGCGTCCAGCACGGCTTCGGCGCTGATGCGGCCCGTGCCGGGCTCGGGGGCGACATACGTCACCTCCCAGCCCTCCTGGGCCATCCACCGGCAGCTCTCCAGCACGGCGCTGTGCTCCACGGCGGTGGTGACGATGTGCTTGCCTACCCGGCGGTTCTGCCAGCACCCGGCATGGATGGCCCAGGCGTCGCCCTCGGTGCCGCAGGAGGTGAAGTACAGCTCTCCCGGCCGGCAGCCAAGGGCACCGGCTACCACGGACCGCCAGGACTCCACCCGCCGCTTCATCTCCAGTCCCATGGGGTACTGGGCGCTGGGATTTCCGAACTGCGTGCGCAGCACCGCGCACATCTCATCCGCCACGGCCGCCGGGATGGGCGTGGTGGCGGCGTGATCCAGATAAATCATGCTGCATGCTCCTTTCATTGGGGCTTGCCCAACGGAGAAAATCAAAGTATAATCAATAAGAAACAGTTTTACCATTATATAGAGAATTCCAGGAAAGTGCAAGGAGATTCCATGAAAGTTGCCTTTTACACCCTTGGGTGCAAGATGAACCAATATGAGACCCAGGCCATGGAGCAGCTGCTGCGCCAGCGGGGCCACCAGGTGGTGGATTTTTCCGGCGAGGCGGACGC
The DNA here is from genome assembly GCA_900548505.1 of uncultured Oscillibacter sp. Classification (GTDB taxonomy): domain Bacteria; phylum Bacillota; class Clostridia; order Oscillospirales; family Oscillospiraceae; genus Oscillibacter. Next base: position 13,689 of record URKI01000023.1, read on the forward strand.
CTATGTGGTCAATACCTGCTCCGTCACCGCCGTCAGCGACCAGAAGTCCCGCAAGGTGCTCCACCGGGTACGCCGGGAGCACCCCGGCGCACTGCTGGCCGTGTGCGGCTGCTATCCCCAGACCCACCAGGAGGACATGGCCGCGCTGGATGTGGACCTGATCTCCGGCACCGGCGACCGGGCGGGCTTTCTGGATCTTTTGGAGGAGGCGGCCCGGGAACGGCGCCTCATCGAATCCATCGACCGCTCCTTTGACCGGCGCACCTTTGAGGTGCTGCCTGCCGGCGGCGGGGAAAACCGCACCCGCGCCATGCTGAAGGTGGAGGACGGGTGTGTGAACTTCTGCTCGTACTGCATCATCCCCTACGCAAGAGGGCCCGTGCGCTCGGCGCCCCTGGACGTGGTGGTGGAGCAGGCCCGCGCCCTGGCGGATCAGGGCTACCGGGAGATCGTCATCACCGGCATTGAGATCTCTTCCTGGGGCCAGGACCTCAAGTGCGGCAAGAGCCTTATTGACCTTCTGGAGGCTGTGGCTGCGGCAGTGGGCGATGTGCGGCTGCGGCTGGGCAGTCTGGAGCCCCGCACCGTTACGGAGGAGTTCTGCCGCCGGGCGGCGGCCATCCCCACCCTCTGTCCCCAGTTCCACCTGTCCATGCAGAGCGGGTGCGACGCCACCCTCAAGCGCATGAACCGCAAGTACGACACGGCCCGGTATCTTCAGTCCGTGGAGCTTCTGAACCGCCATTTCCACCGCCCCGCCGTCACCACGGATATGATCGTGGGCTTCCCCGGCGAGACGGAGGAGGAGTTTTCCACCACGCTGGACTTTATCCGCAAGTGCGGCTTTGCCCAGATGCACCTGTTCCCCTACTCCATCCGCCCCGGCACCCCGGCGGCCAGGATGGAGCAGGTGAGCGCCCAGGTAAAGGAAGAGCGGGCCCGCCGGGCGGCGGAGGTGGCTGCCGGGATGCACCGGGACTACCTGAAAGGCTGCGTGGGCGAAGTGTATCCGGTGCTCTTTGAGCAGCCCAAGGACGGCCGCTACGCCGGACACGCACCCAACTACATGGAGGTGCTGGCGGAGGGCGAGGATCTGCACAATGAAGTGCGCTCCGTCCGCATCACCGGCACCGACGGGCGGGTGCTGTTTGGAACGATCGAGGAGTGAGGCCGTTGAAAAGCCACTTTTTTGCCTATATATTCCGTATGCGCTTCATCCAGCGCTGGGCGCTCATGCGCAACACCGCGCCGGAGAACGTCCAGGAGCACAGCCACCAGGTGGCGGTGCTGGCCCATGCCCTGGCGGTGATCCGCAACGAGTGCTTCGGCGGCAATGTGGACGCCGGGGCGGTGGCGGTGGCGGCGCTCTATCATGATGCCGGGGAGATCTTCACCGGCGATATGCCCACCCCCATCAAGTACATGAATCCCGCCATCCGTACGGCCTACAAGGATGTGGAGGCCCATGCGGCCCGGCGGCTTCTGGACATGGTGCCGCCGGCACTGCGGGGGGCCTACGCCCCGGTGCTGGAAGAGCGGGACAGCGAGACGGCGGCGCTGGTAAAGGCGGCGGACAAGCTCTCGGCATATATCAAGTGCCTGGAGGAGCTGAAAGCGGGCAACGGAGAGTTTCGCCAGGCGGCGGAGCAGACCCGCGCGGCCCTGGAGAGCTATGGCCTGCCGGAAGTACAGTATTTTATGGACACGTTCCTGGACAGTTTCTCCCTGACACTGGACCAGCTGAAGTGACCGGGGAAGGAGACGGACATGGAATCCCATTTTGAAAAGCTATTGGAGACCCGGGCGGCTCTGGAGTGCGCCCTGGTATATCTGGCGGCCCAGAAAGCCGTGGCGGCGGACGGGGACAAGCTCCGCCAGCCCCTCAGCTACGCCATTGCCCGGGAGGTGGACTACCAGCTGGAGCGGGACTTTGACTTCCATCTGGCGGTGGCGGACATTGCCGACAACGAGTATCTGCGCCGGAGCCTCCAGAGCCTCATGGTGCAGATCACTGAGTACTTAAGCCGCAACCGGGCCCTTTTGCCGGAGGTGGACGACCAGTCCGCCATCCAGCACTGGAACATCATGGTGGCGATCCTTGCCAACGAGCCGGAGCGGGCGGAGCAGGCCATGCGCTCCCACATGCAGTACGTGACCCGGCTCTATACCCGGGAACTGAACCGGGGACACCTGTAAGAAAAAGCACCGTGCATCGGAAGATGCGCGGTGCTTTTTGTATGAAGTTCACGCGGCCTTTTTGGGGGAGAGGACATGGAGCGCCAGTCCCACCGCAAGGCCCAGGCAGGCGGGAATGACCCAGCCCATGCCCTGGGAGAAGAAGGGCAGCACCCGGGATGCGGGCTCCAGGATGGCCTGGGCGTGGAGCACCTCCTGGGCGCCGGCGGGCAGGGAGCGGAGAAAGTCCAGGGCGGCGGCCAGGGCGGTGGGCACCGTCACCGCCACGAACACCCGGCGGTCATAGCCGAACCACCGGCCAAAGAGGCCCAGCAGCGTCAGCGTGATGGTCAGGGGATAGAGGAACATCAAAACCGGCAGGGACAGCAGGATGATCTGGCTGAGGCCGAAGTTGGCCACGGCGAAGGAGAACAGGCAGAACACCACCGCATAGGTCTTGTAGCTGAAGGTGCGGGGGAACAGCTCTTCAAAGGTGGCGGCGCAGGAGGTGATGAGGCCGATGGCGGTCTTGAGGCAGGCGAACGTCACCGTCACACCCAGCAGCACGCCGCCGAAGGAGCCGAAGTAGTGGGTGGCGATCCGGTAGAGGGCCTCGCCGCCATCAACGCAAATGCCGTACACCGCCCGGGACTGGGCGCCCACCACGGCGAGCATCACGTAGATGCCGGCCATGAGCAGGGAGCTGAAAAAGCCCGCCTTCACCGTGCAGATGGAGGTGGCGCCGGGGGACTGAACGCCAAGGCGGCGGATGGCGGTGATAAGCACGATGCCGAACGCCAGGGCCGCCGGGGCGTCCATGGTGTTGTAGCCGTCCAAAAAGCCCTGGAAGAAGCTGCCCGCGGCGTAGGCGCCGGTGGGCTCCGAGGCGCTGACGGCGCTCATGGGCTGCACCAGCGCGGTGACAGTGAGGATGGCCAGAAACAGCAAGAACAGAGGATTGAGGATTTTGCCCACCCAGGTGAGGATGCCGGAGGGGCGCAGGGAGAAGTACAGCACGATCAAAAAGAACAGCGCCGAGAAGATGCACAGTGCCAGCTGGGTGTGCTCCTGGGGCAGCAGGGGCTGGATGCCCACGGAGAAAGAGACCGTGGCCGTACGGGGAATGGCGAACAGCGGCCCGATGGTCAGGTACAGCAGGCAGGTGAAAAAGTAGCTGTATTTGCGGCCCACCAGAGAGCTCAGCTCAAAAAGGCCGTCGCTGCGGGAGGCACCCAGGGCGGCGATGCCCAGAAGGGGCAGACCTACGCCGGTGAGACAGAAGCCGGCGGCGGCAGCCCATACGGCGGAGCCGGACTGCTGCCCCATGTGGACGGGGAAGATCAGGTTGCCGGCCCCGAAAAACAGGCCGAAGAGCATGGAGGAAAGGAAAAGGTACTCTTTTGCGGTGAGTTTTCTGTCCATGTGGATCTCCTCTCAATTTTTTCTTTAGTTCAGGCTGTCGCCCTTCTGGGTGAAAAGCCGCTTCACCTGCTCTGCCGTAGCGGGACAGGTGGAAAGCTTGGGATCGCGGGAGAGCAGCTGCTCTGCGGCGGCCTGGGCCTGGCGCAGAAGCTGGGTATCGCAGCCAATGTCGGCCACCCGCAGCCCCGGCAGGCCGTGCTGGCGCTGACCGAAGAAGTCGCCGGGGCCCCGCAGCCGCAGGTCCTCCTCAGCGATGCGGAAGCCGTCGTTGGTTTTCGTCATGACCTTGAGCCGCTGGCGGGTCTCCTCGTTTTTGTTGTCCGAGATCAGAATGCAGTAGGACTGGTGGCTGCCCCGGCCTACCCGGCCCCGCAGCTGGTGGAGCTGGCTGAGACCGAACCGTTCGGCGTTTTCCACCACCATGACGGCGGCATTGGGCACGTCTACGCCTACTTCAATGACGGTGGTGGACACCAGAATGTCTGCCTCACCGGCGGAAAAAGCCGACATGACCTTCTCTTTTTCCTTGGGCTTCATCTTTCCGTGGACCACCGCGATGCGAAGATCCGGGAATACCTCTTGGCGGAGCTTCTGGGCGTAGGCGGTGACGGCCTTGCGCTCGTCGCCGGGCTCGTCCGCCTCTTCCACCATGGGACAAACGATGTAGGCCTGCCGCCCCTCGGCCACCTGCTTGCGCAAAAAGGCGTAGATCCGGGGACGGTAGCTGCCGGGGACGGAGAAGGTCTCCACGGCCTTGCGGCCGGGGGGCAGCTGGTCGATGATGGACACGTCCAGGTCGCCGTACAGGATCAGGGCCAGGGTCCTTGGGATGGGGGTGGCGGACATAACCAGCGTGTGGGGATGGGTGCCCTTGGCGGCCAGGGAGGCCCGCTGGGCCACGCCGAAGCGGTGCTGCTCGTCCGTGACCACCAGGCCCAGGTCGGAAAACTCCACGCCCTGAGACAAAAGCGCGTGGGTGCCGATCACAAAGCCGATCTCCCCGGCGGCCAGCTGGGCTCCGACGGAACGCTTGACCTTAGCGGAGGTGGAGCCGGTCAGCAGCGCGCAGCGGACGCCCAGTCCCTCCAGCAGGGGGGCAAGGCCCTCGTAGTGCTGCTGGGCCAGGATCTCCGTGGGAGCCATCAGTGCCGCCTGGCGGCCGCCCTTGACCATGAAATAGGCACAGGCGGCGGCCACCATGGTCTTGCCGGAGCCCACGTCGCCCTGGCAGAGCCGGTTCATGGGCCGGCCGGAGCGCATGTCGGTCAGGGCTTCGTCCACGCAGCGGCGCTGGGCATCGGTGAGCGTAAAGGGCAGGGCGGCGTAAAAAGGCGCCATGTCCACCGCCGGACAGGGGGGGATCTCCACCACCTCCCGCCGGCTGCGCAGCTGGGCAAGGCCCAGAGAGAAGAGGAACAGCTCCTCGAAAGCCAGCCGCCTGCGGGCCAGCTCCAGCGCCTCCGGCGAGGCAGGGAAATGGATGTTTTCGTAAGCAAAGCCGATGCGGCAGAGCTGGTGGGACTGCCGCACGTCGTCTGGCAGGGCGTCGGGCAAAATGGCGGCGCAGGCGTCCAGCCCCTGGCGGATGGACCGGGAGAGCATCAGCTGGCTGACCCCGGCGGTCAGGGGATAGATGGGTACGATGCGCCCGGTCTGCTCCCGGCGGCCAATGGGCTCCACCACCGGGGAGGCCATCTGCTTGCGAAGCAGGTTCCCCTCCGCCCGGCCGTAGAAAAGATACGTCTCGCCCTGATGGAGGTTATCTTTGAGCCAGGTCTGGTTGAAGAAGGTCACATCCAGTACGCCGCTTTCGTCCACGGCCCGGACCTTGATGAGGTCCATCCCCTTGCGGATGTGGGACAGCGTAGGCGCTGAGGCCACCATGGCCTCTACGCAGGCGCTCTCGCCGGATTCCAGATCGGCGATGCGGCGGACGGCGCTGCGGTCCTCATAGCGCCGGGGAAACCAGGAGATGAGCTCGCCCAGGGTGGTGATGCCCAGCTTTTCAAGGCTCTTGGCTCGGGCCGGGCCCACGCCGTGGATATATTGTACGCTGGTGTCCAGATCCGCCATGGGGGGCCTCCTCTCCTGCAGGAATAGACAACTATTATATAATTAATTTTGCAGAAAGACAACGTGTCTTTTTCCGGAGGACAAAATGGAAGAAGAAAAAGATTGTAACAAACCGGCGCCCTGCGCGTCTATTGCATGAGGAGGTGAGCGGGTGGAGGAATTCGAGGCGGTATACCGCCAATACTTTGCGGATGTGTACCGCTATGCATTGGCCCTGAGCCGGGATGCCCATACGGCGGAGGAAGTGACCCAGGAGACGTTTTTCAAAGCGCTGACCGCCATTGACAGCTTCCGGGGACAGTGCCCCCTGCGGGTGTGGCTGTGCCGCATCGCCCGCAACCAGTATCTGACGCTGTGCCGGGAGCGGGCCAAATACACGGAGGACACCAGGGAGCGGGGAGACGGCGGCATCGAAGAGGATTTTGCCCGGCAGGAGACGGCCCGGCAGCTGCACCGGCTGCTTCACGACCTGCCGGAGCCCTACAAGGAGGTATTCTCCCTGCGGACGTTTGGGGAACTGCCCTTTTCCCAGATCGGGGAATTATTCGGAAAGACGGAGAGTTGGGCACGAGTGACCTATTTCCGTGCCCGCGGAAAATTGAAGGAGGGATTGGATGGACTGTGAGATCATACGGGACCTGCTGCCTCTTTACCACGACGGAGCCTGCTCCCAGGCCAGCCGGGCGGCAGTGGAGGCGCATCTGAAAACGTGCCCGGCCTGCCAGGCGGAATTGAGAGACATGGACGCGCCCTTACCGGAGGCGGAGCCCCTTGTCCCTGACGAGGCATCGCCGGTGCGGGCCATTTCCCGGGAGTGGAAAAAGGACCGGCGTCGGGCTTGGTGGAAAGGGGCGCTCGTCGCGGCGGCGGTGTGCGCGGTGCTGGCGGGACTGTGGGCGGCGGCCACGCAGCTGTACCTGTTCCCGGTAGACCCGGAGAAGATGGAGATCACCAATGTCCGGCAATTGTCGGACGGGCGGGTGCTGTATCACTTCTATATCGATGATGAACTGGCTCTGCGCGTGATTCGGTTTGAGTACGACGAGGAGGGAAATAAGTACTATATTCCGGTTCGTGCGCTGGTCACGGAGAAACGATGGGAGGGCGATTCCCCCGCAGACAATGAGAAGTGTCTGGATGTGGCGGAAGAAGTCGCCTGGGCAGAGGAACAGGGAGTTGAACGGGAGATCACCCGCGTTTGGTATGGCCGGGGCGAGAATGCCATTTTGCTCTGGGAAGAGGGCATGGACCTGCCCGCCGCTTCCGAGGCCGACGAAGCTGCCTGGGGCTATGAGCCAGGCAGCGCCGCCTATTGGGCAGAACGTAATGGAGAAGCAGACCCTGCTTTGCAGAAATAACCGCATCAAAAAGAGCCTGCCGGCATTGCCGGCAGGCTCTTTTTGACGCTTATATTAAATCTTTTGATTGACATACTCCACAAAACGGAACGTGAGGCCGTTTTCCTCCACCGGCTCGCTCTCGTGCTCCACTTCCCAGCCGGGAAGCTTATCCAGGTTGGGGAAGAACGTGTCGGGGTCATCTGCCTGGGCGTCTACCTTGGTCAGATACACCCGCTTGCACCGCTCCAGCAGCGCGGTGTACACGCTGCCGCCGCCGATGACCCAGATCTGATCGGGCGGTGTGTCCCCTGCGGCATCCAGGGCTTCCGCCAGGCTGGACACTACCACGGCGCCCTCTACCTGGAGATCTTTCCGCCGGGTGATGACGATGTTTTTCCGCTTGGGTAGGGGGCGGCCGCCAGGGAAGGACTCCAGCGTCTTGCGGCCCAGGATCACAGCGCCGCCCATGGTCAGCGAGCGGAAACGCTTCATGTCCGTGGGCAGGGAAAAGAGCAGTCCGCCGTCCCGGCCAATGGCCCAGCTGCGGTCTGCAACAACAATGGCGTTCATGAAACGACCTCCTCAGATGGCAATGGGGATCTTGTCCTCAAAGGGCGCAGGGGTGTAGCCCTCCAGAGAGAAGTGCGCCGGTGTGAAGGCATAGAAGTCCCGGACGGACGGGTCCATGGTAAAGCGGGGCGCCTGGGCGGGCGTCTGGGTGAGCATCTTTTCCACGATGGGCACGTGCCGGTCATAGATGTGGGCATCGGCGATGACGTGCACCAGCTCGCCGGGCACCAGACCGCTGACCTGGGCGAACATGTGCACCAGCATGGCGTACTGCACCACGTTCCAGTTGTTGGCGGCCAGCATGTCCTGACTGCGCTGGTTCAAAATGGCGTTGAGCACGTTGCCGGAGACGTTGAACGTCATGGAGTAGGCACAGGGGTAGAGGTTCATCTCATGGAGGTCCTCGAAGTTATAGAGGTTGGTCATGATGCGGCGGGAGGCAGGGTTGTGGGAAAGGTCGTAGAGTACCCGATCCACCTGGTCCATGTCGCCCTCCGGGTAGTGGTGCTTGACGGAGAGCTGATAGCCGTAGGCCTTGCCGATGGAGCCGCTCTCATCCGCCCACTGGTCCCAGATGTGGGCGTCCAGATCGTGGATGTTGTTGGACTTTTTCTGCCAGATCCACAAGAGCTCCTTCAGCGCCGTTTTCCAGTAGGTGCGGCGGATGGTGAGGATGGGGAACTCGGCTTGCAGGTCGTAGCGGTTGACGATGCCGAACTTTTTTACGGTGTGGGCGGGGGTGCCGTCCTCCCACCGGGGACGCACCGGCAGGTCTGTGTCCCAGACACCGTGGTCCAGAATGTCCCGGCAGTTTTGGATAAACAGCTTGTCAGCAAGGCTCATGGACTGAAACCTCCTTGATTTTTTCATTCCATCTGAGTATAGCAGACTTTCACATGGGTGTACATGGGTGCACACAACAAATTTTGAGGGCCCGGAAAAAAAGGTTTTACGAAAGAAACGGTAAAATATTTGTATGGTTTGTGTGAAATCCCGGTTGTGAAATTGCAAAAAGTGCGGTAAGATAAGCCAGTTCAAAAAGGGGGCGAGCGCTGTGATCGAATATGGCGAGGTGGGAAAGCGGGGCTATCTCCACGAGGACTTCCGGCTGTTCCATCTGAAAGACACCCGCGCCCAGAAGGTGGATTACCACTACCACGAGTTTGACAAGCTCATTTTACTGCTGGGCGGCAAGGTCACCTACGTGGTGGAGGGCGTCACCTACTTCCTCCAGCCCTGGGACGTGTTGCTGGTGCAGCACAACATGATCCACCGCCCCGTGATCGACCCGTCGGAGCCCTATGAGCGGGTGGTGATCTGGCTGGGCCGGGAGTGGCTGCGCAGCCGCAGCGACCCGGGCGAGGAGCTGGACACCTGCTTTGAAACGGCCCGGCAGCGGGGCTTCCACCTGCTGCGCTTCAGTGCGGAGCGGCGGCTGCAGTACATGCAGCTTTTCCAGCAGCTGGAGCAGTCCCTCCACTCCGGGGAGTTCGGCGCCTCCCGCATGGCGGATACCCTCTGCCAGCAGCTGCTCATCGCCGTCAACCGGGACATCCTCCGGGACCGCACGGCCCAGGAGCAGCGGGACAGTTACCGGGTGGACCCCAAGATGGATGAGGTGCTGCACTACATTGCCGAGCATCTGACGGAGGAGCTTTCCGTGGACATTCTGGCCGGAAAGTTCTATCTCAGCCGCTATTACCTGATGCACCGGTTCAAGGCGGTCACCGGCTACACGGTGCATCAATATATCACCCAGAAGCGGCTGCTGCGGGCGGGGGAGCTGATCCGCACCGGCGTGCCGGTGATGAAGGCGGCGGAGCAGGCGGGCTTTTCCGAGTATTCCACGTTCCTGCGGGCGTTCCAGAATACGTTCCACATGAGTCCGCGGGAGTTCCGATGAGGTCAGAAGAAGCCGAATACTATATCTAAGATGAGAGAAGCGAGTACATGGAAAACACACAATTGACGGTGGAATTTACAAAGCAGGACCTGCGGAAGCTGATCATCCCCCTGGTGATCGAACAGCTCTTGGCCATCACGGTGGGCCTGTGCGACTCGGTGATGGTATCCCAGGTGGGCGAGGCGGCTATCTCCGCCGTCTCCCTGGTGGATACGGTGAACGTGCTGCTAGTCAACGCGTTTTCCGCGCTGGCCACCGGCGGCGCCGTCATTGCCGGACAGTATCTGGGACGGCGGGAGCAGGGCAAGGCGGGCCACGCAGGCGAGCAGCTGCTGCTGTTCATGACGGAGGTTTCCCTGGCTATCATGGTGCTGTTCTATCTGTGCAAGGGCTTTGTACTGGGTGTGGTATTCGGTCAGGTGGAGCCGGATGTGGCCGCTTACGCCAACACCTATTACATGATCGTGGAGGCGTCCATTCCGTTTTTGGCGGTCTATAACGCCGGCGCGGCGCTGTTCCGGGTCATGGGCAACTCCAAGATCTCCATGTGGGTGTCCCTTGGCATGAATGTGGTGAATGTGGCGGGCAACGCCATTTTGATCTTCGGCCTGCACCGGGGCGTGGAGGGCGTGGCCATCCCCACGCTGGTGTCCCGGATGGTGGCCGCGGCGGCCATGCTGATCCTGCTGCGGCGCAAGAACCTGCCCATGCATGTGGAGCGTCTGAGCTTGCGCCACGACCGGTATGTGATCAAGAACATCCTGCGCTTCGGCGTGCCCAACGGACTGGAGAGCGGCATGTTCCAGCTGGGCAAGATCCTGCTTCTTTCCACCGTGTCCGTGCTGGGTACTGCCTCCGTGGCTGCCAACGCCATCGGCAACACCCTGGCTACGTTCCAGTGTGTGCCCGGCAATGCGCTGGGCCTTGCCATGGTGACGGTGGTGTCCCGGTGCATGGGCGCGGGCAGCTATACCCAGGCCCGTTACTACACGAAAAAGCTGCTGGTGAAAACCTATATCTATATGGCCCTTACCATTGCGCTGTCTTTGGTGCTGCTGCCGCTGGTCCTGCAGCTGTACAGCGTTTCCCCGGAGGCCACGGACTATGCCCGCACCATCGTCTGGATGCATGGCGTGATGGGTACGCTGCTGTGGCCGGCAGCGTTCACGCTGCCCCAGGCCCTGCGTGCGGCAGGCGATACCCGGTTCACTCTGGTGGTGTCCAGCGTGTCTATGTGGACCATGCGGGTGGGCTTCGGCGTTCTGCTGGGCCGCTATTGGGGCTTCGGTGTGCTGGGTATCTGGATGGCCATGTTCATCGACTGGCTGGTTCGGATCCTGTTTTTCGCGCCCCGGTTCCATGGCCACAAGTGGGAGTCCATGGGTCTGCGGGACTGAGGTCCGTCATAATATCTCAAAACGAAAGAAAGCGTTCCGCATACTGCGGAACGCTTTCTTTATTGCTCCGGCTTTACCTGGAAGGAAAGGCGGTATTTCCGAGGCGGCATGCCCACGAACTTGGAAAATTGCAGATCGAAATAATTCTGGGTATCGTAGCCTACCATCTCTGCGATGCGGGAGATGGGCAGGTCCGTGGAGATGAGCAGGTTCTGGGCCTCGCCGATGCGGCGGCGGAGCAGATACTGCCGGGGCGCGATGCCGCAGGACTCCTTGAAAGCGTGGGCCAGGTAGTAGGGGCTCACATGGAGGGCCTGGCCGATCTGCTGCAATGTCAGCGGCTCGGTGTAGTGCTGATCGATATATTCCTTGACCCGCAGGCCCAGAGCCCCCTGCTCAGTTTCGATGCTCTGGCGGTGGGGCGCGGTGCCGGTCAGGTGGAGGATGCGGCCCAGCAGCGACAGCAGCAGGTGGTGGCAGAAGGCCTCGCAGCCTGCGGCGTCGGCGGAGAGGTAGCGGTACATCATGTCGTAAAGGGTCCACAGGTCGTCGCACTCCGCGCCCACGTGGTAGACGGCGGGAGCGTCGTCGGGAACGATGGCGCCCGGCCGGAGGGACGGCAGGCGCAGCCCCGCAAAGGCCACGCAGCAGCTGTCGATGGCGCTGTCAGCGGCGGGAGAGAGCTCATCGTGGACCACGCCGCTGTTGAACAGCAGCAGATCGCCGCTTTGCACGTCGTAGGTCTGCTCCCCGATGAGGAAGCGGCCGTTGCCGCTGCGGATGAGCATGGCCTCCGTAAAATCCGGGTGGGCGTGCAGCAGGCGGGGACGGGCCTGGTCAAAGGGCGTGCGGCGGCTGATATAGAGAAGCCTGGGCATATTTTCCGGTGTGAATACGGTTTGAAAGTCCCGCTTGACGAAGCACTGTACCTGCAGGTCGGGCATAGCAAAGCTCCTTTTCGATGAGAGTGGGCGGCCACCGCAAGATTTTATAAAAAGCAAAAGCTGGCGGTCCGGCCGGGATGGCAGAGGGCGCAGACCCCCGGCGCAAAAGAGAAGTGAAATGTTATTTTACACAAAAAATCAATATATTTTTTGACGAAATAAGCAGGTAAACGATTTTTTGCAAGTTGGCAAGAAGTTCAATGTCTTTGCCCCGGGACTGTGGTATCATACAGACAACATCAAGGAAGAAGGAGGTGCCCGATATGCTGTACGCGATTGTTTCTCTGGTCGTACTGGGTGGCGCCATGGCTGTCAGCAGATAACCAATCTGTTGTCAGCCTAAAAAGCTGAATGATTCAAGGAGGCTCTCATGAAGAGAGCCTCCTTTTTATTTTTACCGGGCGGCCAGACGCAAAATGGACTCCATCTCGTCGGGGCCGATCTTCACGAAGCCGCCGAAGGGGAAGCCGCCCGGCTTTTCGGCCCGGTGGGCCACCATGGCGGGGATGTCCTTGGGATCAGCGCCGATCTCGGCAAAGGTGGTGGGCATGCCCAGGGAGCGGAAGAAGGCCCGCAGGCGCTCTACACCCTCCCGGGCGGTGCGCTCGGGGCAGGCAAAGTCCATCTCGCAGCCGAACACGCACTGGGCAAACTGGGCAAAGCGCATGGGGTTATGGGGCAGGACGTACTCCATCCACGCGGGCATCACCACCGCGAGGCCTGCGCCGTGGGCGCAGTCATAGAAGGCGGAGAGCTCATGCTCCATCTGGTGGCTGGCCCAGTCCTGGTCCCGGCCCACGCCGCAGGAGTTGTTGTGGGCCAGCATGCCGGTCCACATGAGGTCTGCACGGGCGGCGTAGTCGTCCGGGTTGGCAATGGCCCGGGGGGCGGCGTCCACCACGGTGCGCATGAGAGCTTCACACAGGCGGTCCGTCAGGGCCACGTCGGCGGTGTTGGTGAAGTAGCGCTCACAGATGTGGGCCAGCATGTCCACAGCGCCGCTGGCGGTCTGGTAGGCGGGCAGGGAGCAGGTGTAGCGGGGGTTGAGGATGGAGAACTTGGGGCGGATGGCGTCGCTCTTGGGGCAGCCCCACTTGAGGTTGCCGGCCTCCTGGGTGATGACGCAGCTGTCGCTGCCCTCGCTGCCGGCGGCGGAAATGGTCAGCACCGTGCCCACGGGGAGGGAGGTGGTGATGGGAGCCTTGCCGGTGAAGAAGTCCCAGAAGTCTCCGTCGTAACCCACGCCCATGCCGATGGCCTTGGCAGTGTCGATGACGCTGCCGCCGCCCAGGGCCAGCAGGAAGTCCACGCCCTCCTTGCGGCAAAGCTCGATGCCTTCATACACCTTGCCGCTGCGGGGGTTGGCCTGGATGCCGGACAGCTCCACATAGGAAATCTCAGCCTGATTCAGGGAGGAGGTGACGGCGTCATAGGCGCCGTTTTTCTTCACGGAGCCGCCGCCGTAGACCAGCAGCACCTTGCTGCCGCCGAACCGGCGCACCAGCGCGCCGGTGTTTTTCTCCTCCCCGTCGCCAAAGGCAAAGAGGGTGGGAGCATAGAAGGTAAAGTTATTCATGGATGTACTTCCTTTCCTAAGATGATCTCAGCAAAAAAATTCAATAGCCCCGTGTACGGTCCACCACATGGGCCAGGGGCTTCCCCGTGGCATAGCGGGCCAGATCCTCGCAGAACATGTCCACGGTCTTGTCGCAGGTGTAGCCCAGGGACATGTTGCCGGCCACATGGGGCGTGAGCACCAGGTTCTTGGCGTCCCACAGGGGATGGTCCTCCGGCAGGGGCTCGGGCATCATCACGTCCAGGGCGGCGCCGGCAATGCGCTCGGTGTTCAGTGCCTCCACCAGGGCGTCCTGGTCGATGGCGCTGCCGCGGCCCACGTTGATGACAAAGGCGTCCCGGGGCAGCAGCTCCAGCCGTGCCCGGGAGAGGATGCCCACCGTCTCCGGCGTGGAGGGCAGGGACATGACCAGCACATGGGCGTCGGGCAGCACCGTGTCCAGGTCGGAGATGGGCACCACCCGGTCATAGACCTCGTCCGGGCAGCGGCCGGAGCGGTTCACGCCGGTGATGGAGGCGGCGCCCAGGGCGCGGAGCTTGCGGGCAAAGGTGGTGCCGATGTCCCCGGTGCCCAGCAGGGTGAAGTGGCTGCCGCGGATAGAGCGGACGCGCAGTTGGTTGGACCAGCCACGGCGCTGCACCACCTGGGCATACTCCGGCATCCGCCGCATGAGCATGATCGTCACCATGAGCAGATGCTCGGAGATGGTGACGCCGTAGGCACCGGCGGAGTTGGTGAGCAGGCAGTCGGGATTGGCGAAGATGCCGTCGTTTTTGCAGTAGGGGTCCGCACCGGCAAAGGAGCAGCAGTACCACTGCAGCGAGGCGGGGGCGGCACGGAGCAGCTCGGGAGAGTGGGCGAAGAGCACCTCGCAGTGCTGCACGCAGGCGCGGGCCTCGTCGAACTGGTCCAGGGTGAAGAAGTGGGGGGTGAAGCCAGCGGCCTGGGCCGCAGCGCGGATGGTCTGCTTGTGGGCATCCGTCAGAAATTCCAGATAGATGCAGATGTCACGGGACATAGGAAGCCCTCCTTATTTTTATGGGAAAATATCGTGTTTTTTTACAGTGCTTGTTCTGCCAGGCAGGCACAGACCTGCTCTGCGGCGCGCATGCCGTCGGCCGCGGCGGAGAGGATACCTCCGGCGTATCCGGCGCCCTCACCGCAGGGGTACAGCCCCCGCAGGGCGGACTGGTACGTCTCATCCCGGGGGATGCGGACGGGGGAGGAGGAGCGGCTTTCCACAGCGGTGAGCACGGCGTCCGGGTCGTCATAGCCCCGGAGCTTCCGGCCCAGCACCGGCAGTGCCTGGGCCAGGGTGTCCGCCACGAAGGGCGGCAGGCACTGGTGCAGGTCCGTCCAGGTGACGCCGGGGCGGTAGCTGGGCTTCACCCGGCCGGGCCCCTTGGAGGGACGTCCGGCCAGGAAGTCCTCCACCCGCTGGGCGGGCGCCCGGTAATCGCCGCCGCCCAGAGAGAAGGCGGCCTCCTCCAGCTTTCGTTGGAATACAACGCCGGCCAGGGGGTCGTCTCCGCCGAAATCCTCCGGCGTCACGTTCACCAAAAATCCGCCGTTGATGTTCTCCTTGTCCCGGGCAAAGGCGCTCATGCCGTTGGTGACCACCCGGCCCTCTTCCGATGCAGCAGCTACCACCTCGCCGCCGGGGCAGACGCAGAACGAGAAGGCGGAGCGGCCGTTTTCCAGGTGGCAGGAGAGCTTGTAGCTGGCGGCGGGGAGACTGGGATGCCCGGCATAGCGCTTATATTGGGCGGCGTCGCAGTCGCTTTGCCGGTGCTCGATGCGCACGCCCACGGCAAAGGGCTTGGCCTCCATGGGAACGCCCAGGTCCCGCAGCATGAAAAACGTGTCCCGGGCGGAGTGTCCGGGGCAGAGGACCAGCTGGCGGCAGGGGATGGTCTCCGTGCCGGCGGGAGACTCCACGGTGATGCGGTCCACCGCGCCGCCGGCCGTCTGGATGCCGGTCAGGCGGTGCTCGAAGCGGATGTCCGCCCCCAGAGACAAAAGCTCCTGCCTTAGACCCATCAGGGCGATGTGGAGATAATCGGTGCCCACATGGGGCTTGGCGTCGATGAGGATGTCCTCCGGGGCGCCGCATTCCACCAGTGTCTCCAGAATGAAGCGGTGGCGCACGTCCCGGGTGCCGGTGTTGAGCTTGCCGTCAGAAAAGGCACCGGCGCCGCCCTCGCCGAACTGCACGTTGGAGCGGAGGTCCAGCGCGCCGGTGCGCCAGAACCGCTCCACGTCCTCCTTGCGCTGCTCCACGCTGCGTCCCCGCTCCAGCAGAATGGGCTTCAGGCCCGCCCGGGCCAGCACCAGCGCGGCAAACAGTCCCGCAGGTCCAGCGCCTACCACCACAGGGGGGATCTGGGGCGGAGACTGGGGCACGGGCAGCGTATAGGAGATCTGCCGCTCGATCCGGGAGACCTTCTTGCTGTGGCAGCGCTTCATGACGCCCGGCTCATCCCGCACAGAGGCGACCACCGTATAAACAAGGCGTACATCCTCCCGGGCGTCCACACTGCGCCGGATGATCCGCAGGTCCTTGAGTTCCTTTTCTCGTACCTTTAAAATACGGGCGGCTTCCCGGGTCAGCACGTCCATGCCGTCCCCGGGAGCAAGTTTGATATTTTCGATCTTCAGCATGGCGCACTTCCCTTTCGCCGGAATTTTCATCCTGAATATCATACCACAGTTCCCGGCACCGGAAAACACCTTTTTCACCTGGGGGGACAAGCGTTCAAAGTTCCTTAAAAATGTTTTCAGGCAGTTTTAAGCTTGCGGCCCTATACTCAAGCCAGACAAACGGAAAGAGAGAATTTAAAAACTGTGCAAACTCTCTTCATGAATCGGACATGATTTCCTGTTATTCTCAGTTCTATTCCGAGAGAAAACGGGATACATAATAGGAGGAATCGATTATGTATAACGATGAGAAGAATCTGTATCATTACACCTACCGCAAGGACGGCAGCGAGCAGCCGGGAGAAAACCTGGTGAATCCGCAGAGCGTCCCCGGCAGTGACAACGAGCATCGTGAAAACGTGCAGGAGATGAAACCGGTGAAAAAAAATCGCCTTGGGATGAAGATCGCGGCGCTGTGCCTTTGCTGCGCGCTGCTGGGCGGCGCCGTAGGCGGCGGTGTTGCCTGGATGGCCGGCGGCAGCTCCACCAGCATCAGCGTATCCAGCCGGCCCGCCACGGAGGTGGCCATCAAGACCGTGGACGGCAAGACGGAAATGACCGACGCGGAGGTCTATGCCGCCAATGTCAACAGTGTGGTGTCCATCAACACCACCGGAACCGCGGGCACCAACTTCTTCGGTCAGCCGGTCCAGACGGCCTCTGCAGGCTCCGGCTTCGTACTGACCAAGGACGGCTATATCGTCACCAACTACCATGTGGTGGAGGGCGCCGATACCGTGACGGTCACCATGTACAACGGCGACGAGTATGACGCCAAGTATGTGGGCGGCGACGAGGACTATGATATCGCCGTCATCAAGGTGGAGGCGGAGGATCTCCAGGCTGTCACCGTGGGCGACAGCGACACGCTGAACGTGGGCGACCACGTGCTGGCGGTGGGCAACCCCCTGGGTGAGCTGACCTTCTCCATGTCCGGCGGCATGGTCTCCAGCGTGAACCGGGCCATCAACGTCTCCGGCACGCCCTTCAACATGATCCAGACGGACGCCTCCATCAACCCCGGCAACTCCGGCGGCCCGCTGTTCAACAGCTACGGCGAGGTGGTGGGCATCGTGTCCGCCAAGTACTCCAGCGCTTCCAATGAAGAGTCCGTGGAGGGCCTGGGCTTTGCCATCCCCATCAACGACGTGATCGCCATGATCCAGGACATCATGACCAACGGCTATGTGACTAACAAGCCCTACCTGGGCATCACCGGCGGCTCCATGACTGAGCAGATGGCCGCCCAGTTCCGCTATGACATCGATTCCGGCGTGTTCGTCTACTCTGTGGAAGAGGGCGGCGCCGCCGACAAGGCAGGCCTCCAGATGGGCGACGTCATCGTCAAGGTGGGCGACAAGGACATCACGTCCATGGAGGACCTGAACGTGGTGAAGAAGCAGTACTCCGCCGGTGATACCGCCACCTTCACGGTCTACCGTGACGGTCAGGAGATGACGGTGGAGGTCACCTGGGACGCGGTCCCGGCCCAGGAGCAGACTGATACCAGCGCCCAGGCGGAGCAGAATGCGGACGACAGCTACGAGGGCATGGACCCCTACGACCTGTTTGACTATTTCTTCGGCGGCCGTTACAACTGACCAAAGGCATCTTCCTATCCGCTGATGGCGGTCTCGCGGCAGACGCTGCGGAAATGCAAAACCGCCTGTGCGACGGTGGGACGGGAAGTTTCGAAATATCACAAGGCACATCTGTAACCAGATGTGCCTTGTTTTCGTCTATACTATGTGTTATCATGCTGCATCAAATATACAAATTGCATTGCAGCGGTGTGCAGGCAGACCCCGCCTTGAGAATTTTTCCGGGGGAGATCCGTGTCCTGCCGGGAACGCTAAGAAAAAAGACGGGGAGGAGATCAACATGCGATCCGTACGGAAATGGGCGGCGGTGCTGGCGCTGGTATTGGCGGTGAACCTGGCACTTCCGGCGCGGGCGGGCGCTGCCAAGCTGGTGGCCATCACCTTTGACGACGGCCCCAACAAGACCTGGACGCCCAAGGTGGTGGAGGCGCTGGACCGCCGGGGCGTCAAGGGGACGTTTTTCATGGTGGGCGGCTGGGTGGCCACCAAGGAGGAGCTGGTGCAGCAGATGGCCCGGTCAGGCCATCAGATTGCAAACCACACCTGGGAGCATCTGAATCTGAAGGATCTGAGCGGGGAAGATGTGAAATACCAGGTGGAAAAGAGCCGGGAAAAGCTCGCGGAGGTCACGGGACAGAGTAAGTTTTTGGTGCGTACCCCCTTCGGCGTGCGCACGGAGAAGGTGCGCGCCCAGCTCAATGCGCCGCTGATCCTGTGGAGCCAGGACCCGGCCAAGGGCAAGCAGGTGTCCGGGGAGAAGATGGCCCGCTCGGTCATCAGCTCCATCCGGGACGGGGACATCATTCTGCTGCACGACAGCACGGAGGCAAACCTGGACGCTGCCTGCCGCATCATTGACGCCCTCCAGCCCAAGGGGTACGACTTTGTGACGGTGGATGAGCTGTTCCGGCTGAGGGGCGTGACACCGCAGAACGGCCAGATCTATAAAAGCGTGCCGCCCCAGGCCGATCCCCAGGCCTACGACGAGGGCCGCCTGAAAGAGCACTGGGCCTATTCTTCCATCTGCACGATGGAAGAAACGGGCATCATGACCGGGGACAGCGGCGGCTGGCACCCCAACCGCTATCTGACCCGGGCCGCCGCTGCGGAGATTTTGTGGCGGACGGCAGGCTGTCCCGCACCTGCGTCGTCGGCCTCGTTCCGGGATGTTTCCCGGCAGGCCTGGTATGCCCAGGCTGTGGACTGGGCGGCGGAGACCGGCGTTGCAAAGGGAACAGGGCGGGGCCTATACTCCCCCTCGGCGCTGGTGAGCCGCCAGCAGTTTTATGTGATGCTGGACCGGCTGCTCCAGGCGCAGAAGACCGCCTGGTCCACGGGTTCCGGCCAGGCCTATGAGGACAGCTTCCGCATCAGCAGCTGGGCCCGGGGCGCGGTGGGGGAGATCACCGGCATGGGTTTTTCCTCTGCCAATGACCGGGAGCTGTTCCGGCCCGGCGATCCGGCCACCCGGGCGGAGGCGGCGGAGCTTCTGGCCTGGTATCTGACTCTGGAATAAAAACATGGAAACCTCCGCGCCGAAAACGGCGCGGAGGTTTTTGCGTGCGGGAACATTATGCCTCTTCCGACTCCGGCAGGCGGAAAATCGCCTCCACCGGGGTGCCCAGCAGCCTGCCAAGGCGCATGGCAAGACCCAGTGTGGGATCGTATTTGTCGTTTTCGATGGCGTTGATGGTCTGACGGGTGACGCCCAGGGCCCGGGCCAGATCCTCCTGGGTCAATCCCGCCGCCTTGCGCAGTGCGCGGATGTTGTTTTCCATCAGAGAGCCAGCTCCAAGATGCTCCCCAGCAGCCAGATGGACAGCAGTCCCCAAACGGCCAGGAAAGCAATGGTTTTCCACAGGGTGCCCTCCGCTTCCTCGTCTCCGGTCTTGGCCCGGCAGATCAGGACTGCTGCGTCGTGGACGGCCTCCTGGGAGATCAGGAGGAAAGACGGCAGTTGGATGCGCTCGAAAACCTCCTGCCAGGAAAGACCGGTTTTTAAGCCCCAGAGCGCCGTTCCTGCGCACCAGAGGAACAAAACGGCCTCACTGTACCGATAGGCCCACCGGGCAGCCGTCCGCTCGATGTGAAGCTCCATTTCGTCCATCTTCTTCATATCCGCACCACCTTCAAAATGTCAAACCTTCTTTACATTTTGAAACTATACCCGCGTGCTCCAAATGTCAAGAATGTTTTACAGTTTCTTTTCCTTGCACTTTGCTGTGGAAAATGATACAATACAGAGTCGAAAATACGGCAAAGGAGTTTTGCTTTTTATGAAATTAGGTATCGTGGGACTGCCCAACGTGGGAAAATCCACCCTGTTCAACGCCATTACCAATGCCGGCGCTGAGAGCGCCAACTATCCCTTCTGCACCATCGACCCCAACGTGGGCATGGTGGCCGTGCCTGACGAGCGGCTGGACAAGCTGGCCGAGATGTACGAGCCGGACAAAAAGACCCCTGCCGTCATCGAGTTTGTGGACATTGCGGGTCTGGTGAAGGGCGCCAGCCAGGGCGCGGGCCTGGGCAATAAGTTCCTGGCCAACATCCGGGAGACGGACGCCATCGTCCATGTGGTGCGCTGCTTTGACGACGAGAACATCATGCACGTGGTGGCCGACGCGGGTACCAATGTGCCTGTGGATCCCAAGGGCGACATCGAGACGATTGACCTGGAGCTCATCATGGCGGACCTGGAGATGGTGAACCGCCGCATCGACCGGGCCACCAAGGCCGCCAAGGGCGACAAGAAGTTCCTCCACGAGGTGGAGGTATTCAAGGGCCTGGCCGAGCACCTGAACAACGGCAAGTCCGCCCGTACCTACGAGTGCTCCCCGGAGGACATGGCCCTCATCGCCACCTCCGACCTGCTGAGCCTCAAGCCCATCATCTACGCCGCCAACACCGACGAGGAGGGCTTTGCCCATCTGGAGGACAACGCCTATTATCAGCTGGTCAAGGGCATTGCCGACGCTGAGGGCGCCCAGGTGCTGCCCATCTGCGCCAAGCTGGAGCAGGACATCGCTGAGCTGGAGGGCGAGGAGAAGCAGATGTTCCTAGAGGAGCTGGGCGTGGAAGAGTCCGGTCTGGACCGTCTCATCAAGTGCTCCTACGCCCTGCTGGGCCTCATCTCCTTTCTGACCTACGGCAAGGACGAGTGCCGCGCCTGGACCATCAAGAAGGGCACCAAGGCACCCCAGGCCGCCGGCAAGATCCACACCGACATCGAGCGGGGCTTCATCCGCGCGGAGGTCATCGCCTTTGAGGACATGATGCAGTGCGGCAGCGTGAACGCCGCCCGGGAAAAGGGTCTGCTGCGCAGCGAGGGCAAGGAATACGTGGTGCAGGACGGCGACATGATCTACTTCCGCTTCAACGTCTGATCCGCATCCAAACAAAAAAGAGAACTCCCCCGAGGCACAAGCCTCGGGGGAGTTTTTTGCGTTCTTATTCGTGGATCTTCAGCTCCAGCACGTCGGGCCGGGCATAGTGGCCGCAGCCGTCGAACTCCATGCGGCTGGCGGGAACCTGCTCCATGTCCAGATCGGCGTAGATGATGGCCTCCTTGTCCCAAACAGGCTCGGTCACATAGTGGCCGTAAGGGTCCACCACGCAGCTGCCGCCCCGGCAGACGATGTCGTTGAGCCGGGCGATCTCCTCCGGGCAGTGCAGATCCTTGGGATACATGTCCCGGGTGAAGTACATGTCGCAGTTGATGAAGAAGCAGTGGCCCTCGATGGCGATGTGGCGGATGGTGGCCTGCCACTCTTCGTTGTCGTTGGTGTTGGGGGAGAGGTAGAGGGTCACACCCTTTTCGTACAGGGCCACCCGTGCCAGGGGCATGTAGCTCTCCCAGCAGATCATGCTGCCCATGGGGCCCCAGGGCGTCTGGGCCATGGGGAAGTAATCCCGGTTGGCGTCGCCCCACACCACCCGCTCGGCGCCGGTGGGCTTGAGCTTGCGGTGAACGGTGACCAGCTCGCCCTCGGGGGAGAACACCAGGTTGGTGTTGTACAGGGTGGCGGACAGGGCGTCCCGTTCGCTGACGCCGATGCTCACCCAGGCGTTTGCGGCCTTGGCCGCCTGGCCCAGGCGCTCCGTCTCCGGGCCGGGCACCAGAATAGAATTGTCGTAGTAGACCTTCCAGTCCTTGCGGCCGTCGGCGTTGCGGCTGCCCACGGTGAAGCCGAAGGTCATGCCGTAGGGATAGCCGGGGATGAACAGCTCAGGGAAGACGATCAGCTCGGCGCCGTGGCCGGCGGCCTCGGCGATCAGGCCCAGGGCCTTGTCCGTACAGGCGTCCTTGCAGAACATAACGGGGGCGGCCTGCACCACCGCGATCTTGCACACGGGTTTCATGTCTTTCATGGAGGGGCTCCTTTCTTTCGCCCGGCGCCCGGGCGCGGTGTGATTTGATGCCGGACAGTTCCGGCGGATGTTCAATCCTATCCTACCTGATTCGGCCTGCCGGCGCAAGAGGGGCGTGCAGGCTTTTCCAGGAAAAGAGGAAAATAAAAAATATGAAAGATTTAATTCTATATTGACTTTCATAAAATTAAAGCTTATATTAATTTTATGAAAGGCGGTGGAACGATGACATCGATTCCGGAGTGGATGGAGGGACTGGAGGACGAGGACCTGTCCTTCATCAAGAAGTTTGTGCTTGCGTCAGGCTCCCTCAAGGAGGTGGCGTCGGTCTACGGGGTCAGTTATCCCACGGTGCGGCTGCGGCTGGACCGGCTCATTCAGAAGATCCATCTGGCGGAGTCGGCAGAGCCGGACGCGTATGTAGCGCTGGTCAAGCGCCTGGCCGTGGACGACAAGCTGGATGTGGAGACGGCGAAGCTCCTGATCGGGGCCTATCGAAAGACAAAGGAGGAACATTGAGATGGCGATTGCGTCGAGAGCGACGATCCTGCTGGTGGTAGTAATGCTGGTATTTGTGGTGGGCGGCATTTTCCTGGAGGTCTTTCTGGCCCGGAGAAAAGCCAAGTGGCCCGGGCTGGTGCTGCCGGCGCTGACGTTTTTATATGCCCTGGCCATGGCGCTGAATATAACGCCTGTGGGAGACCGTTTCCCGTGGGCGGCTTTGCTGGGCACACTGGTGCTGGGCAATATCCCCACGGTCATCCTGCTGGCCATCTACTTTGCCTGCCGGGAAAAGCAGGGGCGGGACAGGGAACAGGACAAAATGCGCATTGAGGATCTTTGATCCGGGCTGCTTTGAAAAAGAGGCGCTTCCGTCGGAAGCGCCTCTTTTTGATTTACCAGACTGCGACCTGGCCGTCGCTGCGGGGCTCGCTGGCACCGCACAGGACGCCCTCGTCGTTGCGCCAGATGATCTCGCCGCGGCCGAAGCCGATGGGGTCGGCCTTGACCACGATGTCGTGGCCGGCCCGCTGGAGGGCCTGGGCCAGATCATTGGGGAAGGACTGCTCCACCTCGATGGTGTTGCCGCCCACCCACTGCCAGCGGGGATGGTCCAGCGCCGCCTGGGGGTTCATGCCGTATTCCACGGTGTTGAGCACCACCTGCAGATGGCCCTGGGGCTGCATGAAGCCGCCCATGACGCCGAAGGGACCGATGGGCTTGCCGTCCTTGGCAAGGAAGCCGGGGATGATGGTGTGATAGGGCCGCTTGCCGGGGGCCACGCAGTTGTCGCTGGTGGGGTCCATGGAGAAGTTGTTGCCACGGTTCTGCATGGCGATGCCGGTGCCCGGAACCACCACGCCGGAGCCGAAGCCCATGTAGTTGGACTGGATGTAGGAGATCATGTTACCCTCGCCGTCGGCGGCGCACATGTACACCGTGCCGCCCCGGATGGGATCGCCGGGTTCCGGCAGCCGGGCGCGGTCACCGATGCAGGCGCGGCGCTGGGCGGCGTAGTCGTCGCTGAGGAGCCGCTCCACGGGCACGGTCATGTAGTCGGGATCGGCCACATAGCGGCGGGCGTCCGCAAAGGCCAGCTTCATGGCCTCCAGCTGCAGGTGGGTGCTGCGGAAAGAATCCACGGGGCCCAGGTCCAGCTCCTTGAGGATGTTCAGCGCCATGAGGGTGGAGATACCGTGGCCGTTGGGCGGGATCTCGTAGACGTCGTAGCCCTTGTAGTTGACGGAGATGGGCTCCACCCACTGGGGCTGGTAGGCCGCCAGGTCCTCCTTGCGCAGGAAGCTGTCGAACTGGCGGAAGTAGGCGTCGATTTTGTCGGCCAGGGCGCCACGGTAGAAGCTCTCGGCATTGGTGGCGCCGATCTCCCGGAGCGTTGCGGCGTGGTCCTTCAGAACCAGCACGTCGCCGGGGCCCAGGCACTTGCCGCCGGGCAGGAAGGTATCGAACCAACCCTGGACGCTCTTGTCGGTCTCAATGGCCTTGCTGAACTTGGCAAGGTTTCTGGGCCAGCCGCTGCCCACGGCGGGCTGGAGCACATAGCCCTCTTCGGCGTACCGGGCGGCAGGCTCCATCACCTGAGAAAGGGGCAGGCGGCCGAAGCGCTTGGAAAGGGCGGCCCAGCCGGCGGGGGTGCCGGGCACGGTGACCGGCAGCATGCCCAGCACGGGCATTTCCTTGAAGCCCCTGGACTGGAGCGCCTCCAGCGTCATGGCGGCGGGCGCGGGGCCGCTGGCATTGAGGCCGTAGAGCTTGTCCTTCACCCACACCAGGGCGAAGGCGTCGGAGCCGATGCCGTTGGCGGTGGGCTCCACCACCGTCAGTGCGGCGGCGGTGGCGATCATGGCGTCGATGGCGTTGCCGCCCTGCTTGAGGATCTCCAGACCCGCCTGGGCGGCCAGGGGGTTGGCGGTGGCCACCATGCCCCGCCGGCCGTAGACTACGCTGCGGCGGGAGGCATAGGGGTAAGACATGGCGTCAAAGGAGAAATTCATAAAAAACAGGCTCCTTTCTCACAGAATGGAGGCGAAGATGCCTGCCACGATGATGGAGAGGGTGGTAACGGAGGCCAGGCCGGCCACCACGAAGCGGGGCATGATCTTGCCCAGGATGTACTCCTTCTCCTCCTCGTTCTCGGCCAGTGCCAGAGCCACCTCGTTGGAGATGAGGTAGGTGGAGGGGAAGCCCAGCATCTGGCACATGGCGATGCCGAAGGACAGGCTCCGGGAGCCCATGATCTTCCAGCAGGGCAGCACGCACATGATGATGAGGGAGGCCACGATGGTGGCGGCGAAGATGATCACCACGTAGAATGCCAGCGTGGCGATGTCGCCTACGGAGATGTTGGCCAGGGCGGGGATGATGGCGGCAAACACCACCATGGTGATCAGGCCCGAGGCCTTGCCCTTGTCCAGCACCTTTTCGGGGATCAGACCCGTCTCACACAGCACAACGGACAGCACCAGAGCGATGATGGAGTAGTTGATGGGGGTGATGGTGCCCAGCCACACGGAGATGAAGCCGCCGAACACGGTGATGAAGATGCAGGTGTTGGAGGTGTAGAAGCGGTCGTGCTTCTGGCAGAACTTCACCTTCTGCTTGCCGTCCTTGGGAGCGGGCGCAGCGGAGAGGGTGATGCCCTGGGCCTTCTTCTCCCGGTACTCGGCCAGCAGGTGACGGGCCTCGATGAGGCCGCAGCGGGAGACGATGGGCGTGCCTACGAACTTCTGCACGGCGAACACCACGGCGGGCAGCATGGCGGCCAGGGTCAGACCCTTGGCCACGGCAGCGTCGGTCATGATCTGGGTGGCCACCAGGGCGCCGTTGATGACGGGGATGCTCACCAGGGCGGCGTCACGGCCGATCAGGGGGATCACCAGCAGGATGCCGATGACGGCGGCGGCCATGCCGATGATGGAGGTGACCACGGTGCGCCACTCATCCAGCAGCTGGCGCAGGTTGATCATGGTGCCCATGTGGAACACCAGCATGGGGGTGGCCCAGCTGGCGGCGGCGGTCAGGCCGGCCTGGTCGATGATGTCGGCGGGGACGATCTTGAACAGGAACAGCAGCAAAAAGCTGATCAATACCACGAAAATGGATGAGAGCTTTGCCTTGGTCCAGATACCAAGCCAGTCACCGATGACGAACAAACCCAGTACAATGGAAAAATAAAGCATATACCCAAGCATATATTTCCCTCCCGTATTTATTTTTTTGATAATGGGTTATCGTTGATAATAAGATGCCGGAGAGAAAAAATCCAATAGTCCCTGCTGATAATTGATAAACTGTCTCTTATACACATCTGACGCTGCCGACGACTAGTCGAGTGTAGATC
>URKI01000024.1 GCA_900548505.1 uncultured Oscillibacter sp.
CCGGTCTCGTGGGCTCGGAGATGTGTATAAGAGACAGCCATCGGTCAGGGCATCGACTGCATCGGCATCCGCCGGGGCTGGAACGGTCTGATCAACAGCGACTTTCTCCACATGGACGCGTCCAGCGTCAGCCATATCATCAATAAGGGCGGCACCATGCTCTATACTGCCCGCAGCGAGGAGTTCATGACCGAGGCCGGCCGGGCCAAGGCCCTGGCCACCTGCAAGCTGCTGGGCCTGGACGGCATCGTGGCCATCGGCGGCGACGGCACGTTCCGGGGTGCCCTGGCCCTGTCCCGTCAGGCGGCAGAGGCGGGCCATGCTCTCCAGGTGGTGGGCATCCCCGCCACCATCGACAACGATATCGGCTGCTCTCACTATACCATCGGCTTCGACACCGCCTGCAACACCGCCATCGAGTGCATCGACAAGCTGCGGGACACCATGCAGTCCCATGAGCGCTGCTCCGTGGTGGAGGTCATGGGCCGCCACGCAGGCTACCTGGCCCTGTACGTGGGCATCTCCGTGGGCGCCACTGCCGTGCTGATCCCGGAGCGGGAGACGGACTTTGACCGGGACATCGTGGAGAAGATCCGGCGGGCCCGCCTGTCCGGTACCACCCACTACATGATCGTGGTGGCCGAGGGCGCCGGCAGCGCCATGGAGATCGGCAAGCGCATCCACCAGGAGATCGGCATCGATCCCCGGGTCACCGTGCTGGGCCATATCCAGCGGGGCGGCTCTCCCAGCGCCCGGGACCGGGAGACTGCAAGCCGCATGGGCTACGAGGCCGTGCAGGCGCTGGTCCAGGGTCGCGGCAACTGCGTCATCGCCACCCAGGACGGGCGCATCGTGGATCTGGAGATGGATCATGCCCTGCAGATGAAAAAGGAATTTGACATGGAGCGCTATCAGGTACTGGAAGCCCTGACCAACAACAAGGGCGCCGGCCAGATGTTCTGAAAAAAAGAAGCGGAGAGGTGATCGCCTCTCCGCTTCTTTTATGCGTCTTTCGTCACCGCCGCTGCTCCGGCATGAGCCGTACCTCTCCCGCTGCGCGGGTAGCGGCAAGATCTATAAGGCGCTGGTTGCTGCTGCCCCGGAACCGCAGGGAGATGTCTTTCAGCTCCTCCACGAACCGGCCGTCCACCAGCACATCCAGCAGCGAGAGCATCTCGTCGGTGACCTCGCAGCGGGGATGGCTGCCATCCCGCAGCAGTTCTTCATAGGTAAAGCCCGTGTAGCTCCAGATGGTCTTTTGGGGCAGTTCTTTACGCACCCGGTGCAAAAACGGCACCAAGGCACGCTGGTTCTCCGGCTCAAAGGGCTCGCCGCCCAGCAGCGTCAGCCCGCTGATATAGTCCGGGGCCAGCAGACGAAGAAGCTCCTCCTGGGTTTTCTCCGTAAAGGGCGTCCCGTAGTCAAAGGCCCAGGTCTGGGGCTGGAAGCAGTGGGGGCAGCGGTTGGTGCAGCCGGACACAAACAGCGTCACCCGCACGCCCTCGCCGTTGGCGATATCACAGTTTTTGATCTCTCCGTAATGCATGACCGTTCCTCCAAATATGCCCCGGATAGCAGGCGGCTACATTTAAAATCCGTGCCGGGCAGGACATGCGCCTGCTCAAAGCTCTATGTGCCCCCACAGGCACACGCGAAAATAACACTGTTTTTCCGGGGACATGCGCCTCGGAAAAATCCGTGCCGGGCAGGACATGCGCCTGCACGGCACACCGATGCCTGTGGCCGCAGCGGCCACAGCCGCCCGCTCCGTGAGCGGGCGAGGGGGGTATCGCAAGGACTGCGGCGCCCGGCGCTGCGGTCCTTGCATATCCAGGGGGGACGCCGTCCCCCCTGGAGAGAGTTTAAAGGTGCATCACCCGGTCCCGGATCTCCTGGGTGCGGCCCTGGTTCCAGAACTGGGTGCCGATGTAGCCGCAGGTGCGCCGGGCCACATTCATCTTGTCCTGGTCGGTGTTGCCGCACTTGGGGCACTTCCAGATGAGCTTGCCGTTTTCCTCCACGATCTGGATCTCACCGTCCCAGCCGCACACCTGGCAGTAATCGCTCTTGGTGTTCAGCTCGGCATAGATGATGTTGTCGTAGATGAACTTCATCACCGCCAGCACAGCTTCCAGATTGTTCTGCATGTCGGGCACTTCCACGTAGCTGATGGCGCCGCCGGGAGAGAGGTGCTGGAACTGGGCCTCGAACTTGAGCTTATCGAAGGCGTTGATCTCCTCGGTGACATGGACGTGGTAGCTGTTGGTGATATAGCCCTTGTCCGTGATGCCCTCAATGACGCCGAAGCGGCGCTGGAGGCACTTGGCGAACTTGTAGGTGGTGGACTCCAGGGGCGTGCCGTAGAGGGAGAAGTCGATATCGCTCTCCTCTTTCCACTTCTTGCACGCGTCGTTCATGTGCTGCATGACAGCGAGGGCGAAGGGCGTGGCCTCCGGGTCTGTGTGGCTCTTGCCGGTCATGTACTTGACGCACTCGTAAAGGCCCGCGTAGCCCAGGGAGATGGTGGAATAGCCGTGGTACAGCAGCTCGTCGATGGTCTCGCCCTTTTTCAGGCGGGCGCAAGCGCCGTACTGCCACAAAATGGGGGCCACATCGGAAGGCGTACCCTTGAGCCGCTCGTGACGGCACAGCAGGGCCCGGTGGCACAGCTCCAGCCGCTCGTCAAAGACGGACCAGAACTTTTCCATATCTCCGCCGGAGGAAAGGGCCACGTCGGGCAGGTTGATGGTCACCACGCCCTGGTTGAAGCGGCCATAGTACTTGTGCTTGCCGGGCTCATAGTTGCCGGCGTTGGCGATGTTGCCGATGCCCGCGTCGGTGAACCGGTCCGGGGTCAGGAAAGAGCGGCAGCCCATGCAGGTATACACATCGCCCTTGAGCTCCAGCATCTTCTTGGCAGAGATGTAGTCGGGCACCATCCGCCGGGCGGTACACTTGGCGGCCAGCTTGGTGAGATAGTAGTAAGGAGAATCCTCGTGGATGTTGTCCTCTTCCAGCACGTAAATGAGCTTGGGGAAGGCGGGAGTGATCCACACGCCGTCCTCGTTCTTGACGCCCTGGTAGCGCTGCTCCAGGGTCTCCTCGATGATGAGGGCCAGATCCTTGCGCTCCTGGTCGTTCTTGGCCTCGCCCAGGTACATGAACACGGTGACGAAGGGAGCCTGTCCGTTGGTGGTCAGCAGGGTGAGCACCTGGTACTGGATAGTCTGCACGCCCCGGCGCACCTCGTCCCGCAGGCGGGTCTCCACCAGCTCCCGGATTTTCTCCTCGCCGGGCTGGATGCCCAGAGTCTCCATCTCCTGCTCCACGATCTTGCGGATCTTCTTGCGGCTCACGTCCACAAAGGGCGCCAGATGGGCCAGGGAAATGGACTGACCGCCGTACTGGTTGGAGGCCACTTGGGCGATGATCTGGGTGGCAATGTTGCAGGCGGTGGAGAAGCTGTGAGGCCGCTCGATGAGGGTGCCGGTGATGACGGTGCCGTTTTGGAGCATGTCCTCCAGGTTCACCAGGTCGCAGTTGTGCATGTGCTGGGCGTAATAGTCAGAGTCGTGGAAGTGGATGATGCCCTCCTTATGGGCCTCCACGATATCCGGGGGCAGCAGCAGCCGCTCGCTCAGGTCACGGCTCACCTCGCCGGCCATGTAGTCCCGCTGGGTGGAGTTGACCACCGGGTTTTTGTTGGAGTTTTCCTGCTTGGCCTCCTCGTTGCAGCACTCGATGAGGCTGAGGATCTTCTCATCGGTGGTGTTGCTGCGGCGGACCAGAGAGCGGGTATAGCGGTAGGTGACATAGTGCTTGGCCACCTCATAGGCCCCGTGGGCCATGATCTGGTACTCTACCAGGTCCTGGATCTCTTCCACGGAGGGAGCGCGGTTCATCTTCAGGCAGCTGAGCTCCACAAATTCCGCGATCCGCCGGATCTGCAGCGGCGTCAGGCGGGCCTCCTCCCCCACGCTGTCGTTGGCTTTGGACACAGCGGAAACGATCTTGTCAATGTCAAAATCTACCTCTGCGCCGTTTCGTTTGATGACTGTCATATGTTCCCTCCGTACTTCCGTGTTATCAGTTATTTTGTGTTAAATCTATTGTAGCACACAAGATGTCGTGTCAATGTTGCTTTTATCACTTCCGCCGCACTTTTTCAAAAAGCGCGGCACGATGACTATCATCGCAAATCCGGAGCCGTTTGTAAATCGGGAAGTTTCATAGAAATCTTTCCTTTTTTTGTACATGTTTTTCTTCTTCCCGCATGAAACAAACAAAAACTGCCGGACCGCGTTACACGGTCCGGCAGAAGCGGCATATTTGGTTGTCTGCCTGTCACTGCACGCCTTCCCGGCGCAGCAGCTCCAGAATCTTGGCGTCGTCCTCCACGGTGGCGTTGGGCATGGGGAAGGTACCGGCGCTGGTAGCGGCAATGCCCCGGAGCTTGCAGGCCTCCTTGATGACGGGCAGGAAGGGGCTGCGGACGGTGTAGAGGTCCATGAGCCGGTCGATGGACTGCTGACCCTTGGCGATGCCGGCCAGGTCGTTTTCCCGGAAAGCCTTCACCCAGGCGGAGCAGATCTCGGGCACCACGTTGCTCAGGGCACCGATGCAGCCGTTGCCGCCGGCGAGCACGTTGTGAGCGAAGTTGTCGTCAAAGCCGGAGTAGATCTCAAAGGTGGGGATGTGGGACTTGACCACCTTGATCAGCTCCCGGGTGTGGTCCATGCCGGAGATGGTGTCCTTCATGCCCACGATGTTGGGGTGGATCTTGGCCAGGGCCAGGACCGTCTCGGCGGGAATGGTGTAGCCGGTGTTGTCGGGGAAGTTGTAGATATAGATATTGCCGTGGATCTGGCTGGCCAGCCGGTCATAGTACTGCAGCAGAGCCTCCGCGCCGAAGTGGAAGTAATAGGGCGGCAGGATCATGACGGCATCCGCGCCGGCATCCAGGCAGTAGTTGGAGAAGCTGACGATCTCGTCGGCCACCATGTGGCTGGTGCCGATGATGAGCTTGACCCGGTGATCCACAGTCTCGATGGCAAACTTGGCCATCTCCCGGCGCTGCTCCATGGGCATGGCAAAGAACTCGCTGGAGCTGCCCTCCACCAGAATGCCGTCCACACCGTTTTCGATCAGGTTGTTGAACAGCTTCTCCTGGCTCACCAGGTCCAGGGTGCCGTCCTCGTTGAACAGAGTGATCGCAGGGGTCAGATATGCTGCGTTCATCGTATATGCTCCTCTCTATTATTCCGGGTTTTCCCGATATTCCGTAATACGGAATCAAATTCCAAAACCGATATATAACAAAATAACTTCAAAATCTGCTTTCAGTATAGACCTTTTTTGCCGTTTGTCAAGCGGAAAATAGAAAAAAACCGGACCCGCTTTTGCGGGCCCGGTTGGGGAAAAAGGCGATATCAGACGAAGTTGCACACGCGGGCAATGGCCATCTCGGTGTAGCCCAGAGACTCGGCCTTGGTCTGCTTGCCGCAGGCCACTTCCTGGGTCAGCTTCAGCAGCTCGTCGCCCAGCTCCTCCATGGTCTTGGTACCATAGATCAGCGGAGAGGCGTCCACGTCGATGTTGTCCACCATGTTGGCGTAGGTCAGCTTGTTGCCGGTGATCTTGATGACGGGAGCCAGGGGGTTGCCGGTGGGAGTGCCGCGGCCGGTGGAGAACACCACGATCTGGGCACCGCCGGCCACCATGCCGGCCACAGAGGAAGGATCGTTGCCCGGAGTGTCCATGATGACCAGGCCCTGCTTGGCCTCGACCTGCTTGGCGTAGTCATACACAGCGTTGACGGGGCTGTGACCGCCCTTGTGGATGCAGCCCAGGGACTTCTCCTCCAGGCAGGTCAGGCCGCCGGCCTTGTTGCCGGGAGAGGGGTTGCCCTCGCGGACTTCCTCGCCCACCAGCTGCAGAGCCTTCTCATAGCGGTGCACGATCTCGAAGATACGGTCGTGGACCTCGGGAGTAGCGGCGCGGCGGGCCAGGATGTGCTCGGCGCCGATGAACTCGGTGGTCTCAGACAGAATGGAGGTACCGCCCTCCTTGACAATCAGGTCGCTGAGCTGGCCGATCAGGGGGTTGGCAGCCAGGCCGCTGGTGGGGTCAGAACCGCCGCACTCGGTGCCGATGATCAGCTCGGACATGGGGAACTCTTCCTTCTGCAGCATGGAAGCCTCCTCCACCATCTCCTTGGCGTAGCGGACGGCCATGTCGATGGCCTTCAGGGTGCCGCCGGCCTCCTGGATGATGACCTGCTTGAGGGGCTTGTTGGTGCGGGCCTTAATGGCCTCCACCACCAGATCCATCTGGCAGTTCTCGCAGCCCAGGGACACGACCACGGTGCCGTAGACGTTGGGGTTGGCGGCATAGCCAGCCATGACGTCCATGGTGAACTGCTGGTCGGAAGCCACCTGGGAGCAGCCCAGCTGGTTGTTGAAGGTCACGGAACCGACCACCTGCTGGGCAATGATGCGGGTGGTATCAGAGGCGCAGACGCTGGCAGGCAGGATCAGAACCTTGTTGCGGACGCCGACGCGGCCGTCAGGACGCTTGTAACCGTAGAAATTCATACTCGAATCCTCCTTTTCTCAGCCCTTGGCATCCAGGTTTTCCCGGTGCTCTTCCAGGTTGTGGCAGTGGACATGCTCGCCCATCTTGATGTCGCGGGCAGCCAGGCCGATGTGCTCACCGTACTTGCTGATGGGCTCGCCCTTGGCAATGTCGCAGGCAGCCAGCTTGTGGTAGATGGTGATGTCCTCCAGCGCGGTCAGGGTCTTCTCAGCGCCTTCGCACATATAAGTAACGGTGTCGCCCTTCTTGATGGGCTCGATGGCAACGATGACGTTGTCCTTGGGCTCAACGATCATGGCATTCAGCATAGTGGAAATCTCCTTTCGATCCTCAGATTATCTTTGGAATGATTAAGCCTGCTTGGCAAACAGCTCTTTCTGGGCCTCGTCCTTGGGGAACTGGGGGCAGCCGTACTTCTTGGCCCACCAGGAAGTGATGATGGGAACCAGGATAGCGGTCAGGATAGCGGAAGCGGCGACCTGAGAGGTGGCCACGTCAGACCACTGTGCCCAGGTGGGGTCGGCCTCGGCGATAACGGCAGGCACAGCCACAGCGTTGCCGGCGGTGGTAGCCACAGCCCAGCCGGCATAGCCGGGACGACGGCTGATGAACTTGTCGCACAGCACGATGAAAGCGCCGCCGATCAGGCAGGTGATCAGGCCCAGCAGGATGCCCTGGGCACCGCCCTTGACGATGTTGGTCAGGTTCATGCCGGAGCCCAGGCAGAAGCCCACGAAGGGAAGCAGGATGCTGCCGGCGGGAGCCAGGAAGTCAGACAGGTCCTTGTCCAGGTTGCCCAGGATCATGCCCACCAGGATGGGGCCGATGGCAGCCACCAGAGCCATGAAGGGGATGTCAGCCAGGCCGCCCACGCCCATGGCGATCATGGTCAGCATGGGGCCGTCGTTGATGGCCAGCAGGGGCATAGCCGCCTGGTCGACGGTGTCGCCGTAGCTGTTCATCAGGGCCAGGTACACAGAGCCGTTGGAGTTGGTGACGGCAGAGATGATGGCCAGAGCGCTCAGGCCCAGCAGGCCCTCAGCACCGAAGAACTTGCCGACGCCGATACCGATGGCAGCACCGATGATGAACTTGGAAACCAGCAGCACGCCGCCGCGCTTGATGACGCCGCCCATCTGGCGGAACTGCAGCGTGGTGCCCAGGCAGAACAGCTGGATACCGATGGCGGTGTTGGCACCGGCACTGGTAAACACAGCGGTGGTGAAGGAACCGATGTTGGTCACTTCAGGGATGAAGGTATTGATAATAGCACCCAACAGCATGGGCACGACCATCATACCTGCGGGGATCTTTTTCAGAAATCGCATGATCATGGGCTTTTTCCTCCTCGTTTTTCTCGTTTCTCCCAAAATACGTCCCGCTTTTGAAATTCCGTCTGGCGGAATCTTATTCCAAAATCAGGTGAAATACAAGCCCCCGAAACCGGGGACATGTACCTACGTACACTGTATTTATACCGTTTTTCAAGCAAGTTGTCAAGCAAATGTCTATTCTCCCACTTTTTTCAGCAATAGTGCATGAACGTATTTAGACAAAACTGTAAAAAAAGTAAAAACAAAGGCCCTCTGGGTTCAGAGGGTCTTTGTAACAGGATGGCTCATGAGATATTCCCGCCAGACGGCGCAGCCCTTGGTGTTCAGATGTACGCCGTCGGAGGTGAGCTCCGGCAGCAGGCATCCGTCCTCCCCGGTCACCGCCTCCGCCACGTTCAGATAGGGGCAGTTCTTCTCCTCCGCCAGTTCCCGGAGCACGTCGTTGAACTCCTGGATGCGGCGGTTATTCACGTAGGAGCCCTTGGCATCCTGCTCGGCGCTGACCGGCAGGATGGACTGGATGACCACCTGGGCGTCGGGATGATCCGCACGGACCCGGTCGATGAGCTTGCCGTACTGGTCGCGGAACGTCTCGGTCCGGGGCCAGCCCAGCTCGTTGACGCCCAGCATGATGTACACCTTACCGCACTCCATGTCCGCCAGGGCGTCCAGCATGGGCACCTTTCCCGCGTCCGTGGTCTGGGTAGGCTTGGTGAACACGGACTCCACCGTGGCGCCCACGGCATAGAGGAAGTCCCCCTCCGTCATGTTGCCATAGAGGTACAGTCCCTCCGTCCGGGAGTCGCCCAGAAAGACCGCGTCGGAAAAATACTCCATCCCCACCGGATCGCTCTGGGGCACCACCACGCTGACAGCCTCTTCTTCCCCGCTCTCCTCCACCGGCAGCTCCGGCATACGGGGCGTTTCCGCGGGTGCGGTCTGGTCGGGCTCCTCCGCCGGCGCCGCCTCGTCAGACTCCCCGGCAGGCTCCGCGGGGCGATGCAGTACCCGCACCGGCTGGCGGAAGATGCCATCCTCGTCCGCCGGCTCCTCCGGCAGTGCCGCCGCCGGCAGCTTGCCGGAAAACGCGATGGCCAGTACGCCTGCCAATACCATCAATACCAACGCTTTGCCCAGTCCCCACCGGCGCCGCGCTTGTCTTTTCGCTCTTTTCATGATAACCGCCCCTTCCCGCGTGATTCCTTTCTATACTAATTAGACGGTTTTCGTCGGAAAAAGTCGAAACAAAATATTGAAAATTCGGTATCAATTTTTTACAACTCTTTTAC
The DNA here is from genome assembly GCA_900548505.1 of uncultured Oscillibacter sp. Taxonomy (GTDB): domain Bacteria; phylum Bacillota; class Clostridia; order Oscillospirales; family Oscillospiraceae; genus Oscillibacter. The sequence continues at coordinate 9,218 of URKI01000024.1, forward strand.
GGGCAAAAAAACGCCCCCGGCGAAAGCCGGGAGCGCTCTTTTCATGAATGGATGCCGGAGGGCATATGTTTTATCCCCGCAGGCTCTCGGGGTAGTCCCCCCGCTGGTGGAGCTTTTGCAGCTCCTCGGCCACTACGGCGCGGTCCTGCTGATAGGTCATGCCGAACCACTTGTCGGCAGAGTGGAGCACGGACACCTCCAGCTTACCCGCCTTCATCTGCTGGTCCACCATCACCGGCAGCAGGCACTCGGCCTTGATGTCCTCGCCCGCCTCGTTGCGCAGGAAGTTCTCAAAGTATTCCCGCAGGGCGGGGAAGATGCTGGGCATGAAGCCCCAGAAGTTCATGGACACCACCGTGTCCGGCGCCAGGGACTCGTCCCGGGCCAGATCCCGCAGGGTGCCGTCCGGATAGAGCTGCACCTTCAGCGCCTCCCGCACAGACTGGAGCTTGCCGTCCTTCACGGTGCAAACGCCCCGGGATACCGTGCCGTGGAGGCTGGCGGTATTTTTCAGAAGGTAGCCCACCATGGTGGCCTTGCCGTTTTCCGGCAGGCGGGTCAGTTCTTCATAAATGGTACGGTAGGCGTCGATGCCATAGTAATCGTCGGCATTGATGACGCAGCAGGGCTCATGCACCACATCCGCCGCGCACAGCAGGGCGTGGACGGTGCCGAAGGGCTTGGTGCGCTCGGGGGGAATATGGTAAAAATCCGGCACGGAGGAAAAATCCTGGAAGGCATACGCCACCTCCACAGGGCTGCCGTCCCGGGCAGTCTTGCCCGCCAGGTAGTCGCCGCACAGCCGGTGCATCATCTCCTCCATCTCGGGCTTGATGATGAACACGATCTTGTTGAAGCCCGCCCGGATGGCGTCGTAAATCGAGTATTCCATCAGGATCTCATGGTGGGGGCCGATGCCGTCCACCTGCTTGCTGCCGCCGTAGCGGGAACCCAGGCCCGCGGCCATGATGACCAGTGAAACTTTCATATCGTCTCTCCTACTCCCGCGCCGTCTCGGACGGCGCGTTATGATAAGCCTACCATACCCCATTTCCCGGAATTTTGCAACTGCTCTTGACTTTTTTCACGGTCCGTTTATAATGTGAAAATGATTTTCGTTTTCATATTGGAGGCATGGCATGTCATATACCACCAAACAGCAGCAGGCGGTGCTGCGGTGCCTGGAGCAGCGGCAGGGGGAGCCCCTGACGGCGGCGGACCTTGCCCAGGCTCTGCGCCAGGAGGGCTGCCCCGTGGGGCTGGCCACCATTTACCGCCAGCTGGAAAAGCTCACGCTTACCGGGCAGGTGCATAAAATCAACACGGCGGAGGGCGCTTTTTTCCACCTGTGCGGCCACGCTGGCGGCCACCGGGACTGCGTGCTGCTTAAGTGCAGCCGCTGCGGCCGGGTCCGCCATGTGGACTGCACCCATCTTCAGTCCCTGTACGACCACCTGGAGCGGGAGCATCACTTCCGCATTGACCCCCGGGGCACGGTATTCACGGGGCTTTGCGAAAACTGTACCGAGGAGGAAGCCCATGGAACAAAATGAACTGATCGTCTGCCGGGACGTGTCGCTGGGCTATGAGGGCCAGAGCGTGCTGACCCATCTGGACCTGACCATCCGCACCGGGGACTACCTTTGCATCGTGGGTGACAACGGTTCCGGCAAGTCCACGCTGCTGCGGGGCCTTCTGGGCCTGCTGCCGCCCCAGTCCGGGCAGATCCTGCGCTCGCCGGAGCTTCAGCGGGGCGCCATTGGGTATCTGCCCCAGCAGACCCGTGCCCAGCGTGACTTTCCCGCCACCGTGTACGAGGTGGTGCTCTCCGGCTGCCTCAACCAGAAGAAAAACCGCTTCTTCTATTCCGCCGCCCAGAAATCCCAGGCCCTCATGAACATGGGCAAGCTGGGTGTTTTAGAGCTGAAGGACCAGTGCTACCGGGACCTCTCCGGCGGCCAGCAGCAGCGGGTGCTCCTGGCCCGGGCGCTGTGCGCCGCCAGCTCCCTGCTCATTCTGGATGAGCCCATCACCGGCCTGGACCCGGCGGCTGCCCAGGACCTTTACAAGACCCTGGCCTACCTCAATGAAAAAGAGCGTATGGCCGTGGTCATGGTGACCCACGACCTGAAAGCCGCCCTCAAAAGCGCCCGCACCGTGCTGCACATCGGCCGCAGCAGCGTGTTCTCCGGCACGGTGGCGGAGTATCTGGCCTCCCCCCAGGGGCGGCGGTTCCGGGAGGTGGAATGATGTCTTTGAGTCTGATCTTCTCCTATCCTTTCATGCAGCGGGCCCTCATCGCCGGCGTGCTGGTGAGCCTGTGCGCGGCGCTGCTGGGCGTTTCCCTGGTGCTCAAGCGCTACTCCATGATCGGCGACGGATTGAGCCATGTGTCCTTCGGCGCCCTAGCCATTGCCGTGGCCCTGGGAGTGACGCCCCTGTACTTCTCCATCCCGGTGGTGATCCTGGCGGCCTTCTTCCTGCTGCGCATGGCCAGCCATCCCCGCTGGAACAGCGACGCGGCCATCGCCGTCATGAGCGCGTCGGCCCTGGCCATCGGCATCATCGTCATCTCCCAGACCACCGGCATGACCACCGACGTGGATAACTACATGTTCGGCTCGGTGCTGGCCATGACGGAGGCGGATGTGGTGCTGTCCGTGGCGCTGTGCATCGCCGTGCTGGTGCTGTTCATCCTCTTTTACCACAAGCTCTTTGCCGTCACCTTTGACGAGAACTTCTCCCGGGCCACGGGACTAAAGGTGGACCGCTACAATACCCTCCTCTCCATCCTCACGGCGCTGACCATCGTGCTGGGCATGCGGATGATGGGCGCCATGCTCATCTCCTCCCTGGTCATCTTCCCCGCCCTGACGGCCATGCGGCTGTTCAAGAGCTTCCGGGGCGTGGTCATGTGCGCCGCCGTCACCTCTGTGGCGTGCTTCTGCGCAGGCCTGGTGGCCTCCTTCACGCTTTCTACCCCGGTGGGTGCGTCGGTGGTGGTGGCGAACCTTGGCTTGTTCCTGCTCTCCTGCCTGGTATCGGCCCTGCGGCGTCGGTAATCGGAACCGCCGGATATGCTTTGTGCGCATATCCGGCGGTCTTTTACACAATATAATAAAGAAAACCGCAAGAAAGGGCTTGCGCTTTCTCCCCATCTGTGGTATGGTGTGTATGTTAGAAGAGTAAGGTGTGTGGAGTGGGCCAGTGGTCCGCTCTTTTTGTTGGCCTTTTTTGGCCGGTCAAATTTTTCATTTTCTGTAAAATAAAGGGGGATTTCCCATGAAGAAGATCACGGAGCTGACCGCGGAGCTGGCCGCGCCCGCCATTGCCGAGCAGGGATGCACCCTCTGGGACGTGGAATACGTCAAGGAGGCGGGCACCTGGTATCTGCGCATCCTGCTGGACAAGGAGGGCGGCGTGGATATTCTGGACTGCGAGGCCGTCTCCCGCAAGGTCAGCGACCTTCTGGACGAGGCCGACCCCATCGAGGGCAGCTACACCCTGGAAGTGGGCTCCGCCGGCGCCGAGCGGGCCCTCAAGCGCCCCGGGGATTTTGCCCGCTTTCTGGGCAGCCCCGTTCTGGTAAAGCTCTACCGCAATGTGGACGGCCGCAAGGAGTTCGCCGGCCACCTCAAGGCCTATGACGAGGCCACCGGCGCCGTCACCATCACCGTGGGCACCCAGGAGCTGACCTTTGAGAAAAAGGACGTGGCCTTGGTGCGGCTGCGGGTGGAATTTTAATATCGTTCCTGTTCGTTTGAAAAAGACGTATCAATAAAAGGAGAATCACGAATGAAAGGCAAAAAGCAAAAGGAGCCCGTCGGCTTCAACCCCTCGGAGATCTTCGCCGCTCTGGAAATGCTGGAGAAGGAGCGCGGCATCCCCCAGTCCTTCATGCTCGATAAGATCATTCAGGCCCTGACCACCGCCTACAAGCGGGATCACGACGGCGTGGAGAACGTGATCGTGGACGTGGACGAAGTGCGCCACACCATGAAAATGTTCGTGCAGAAGAACGTGGTAGCCGAGGAAGACTATGTGGACCCCGCCAATGAGATCCTGGTTGAGGAAGCCAAGCACATCTCCGCCCGCTATGAGGTGGGCGACATCATCAACCTCCCCGTGGACACGGTGGAGTTCGGCCGCATCGCCGCCGGCAACGGCAAGCAGGTCATCATCCAGGGCCTGCGGGAAGCCGAGCGCGGCATGGTGTACGACGAGTTCAACTCCAAGCAGCATGAGATCCTCACCGGTGTGGTCACCCGCATCGATCCCCGCAACGGCAACGTCTCCCTGCGCATCGGCACCGGCAGCGAGTCCACCGAGGCTCTGCTCATGGCCGGCGAGCAGGTGCCCGGTGAGGAGCTGACCGAGGGCATGCACGTGAAGGTGTACGTGGTGGAGGTCCGCCGGTCCACCCGCGGTCCCCAGGTGCTCATCTCCCGGACCCACCCGGGCTTGGTCAAGCGCCTTTTCGAGCTGGAAGTGCCCGAGATCTACGACGGCACCGTGGAGGTGCGCTCCATCGCCCGTGAGGCGGGCAGCCGCACCAAGATGGCCGTGTGGTCCAACGACGAGAACGTGGACCCCATCGGCGCATGCGTGGGCCCCAAGGGCCAGCGGGTCGCCACCATCGTGGAAGAGCTGCGGGGCGAGAAGATCGATATCATCAAGTGGAACGAGGACCCCGCCCAGTTCATCGCCGCCGCCCTGGCGCCCGCCGACGTGGTGGACGTGTGGATGGCGGACGAGGGCAAAGCCTGCCGCTGCGTGGTGCCTGACGATCAGCTGTCCCTGGCCATCGGCAAGGAGGGCCAGAACGCCCGCCTGGCCGCCCGCCTGACCGGCTACAAGATCGACATCAAGCCCCAGAGCTACCGGGACCCCGAGGAGGACGAGGATGCCTCCGTGTCCGCGGAAGAGCCTGTCCTGACCGATGACGCGCAGGACGCTGCCGAGACCGGCAGCGAGGAATAAGTACCAAACGGAAAGGCGGTCTGTGCGATGCCAAAGCCGAAAAAGATCCCCCAGCGGCAGTGTGTAGGCTGCCGTGAAATGAAAGACAAGAAATCCCTCCTGCGGGTGGTGCGCTCTCCCGAGGGCGCCGTTTCCCTGGACTTTGTGGGCAAGAAGCCCGGCCGCGGCGCCTATGTGTGCCACGACGTGGCCTGCCTGAAAAAGGCCCGCAAGTCCCGGGCGCTGGAGCGGGCCTTTGAGACTTCGATCCCGCCGGAGGTGTACGACGCCATGGAGGCAGAACTGGGAGGTGCGGATGGACAATAACGCCATTGTCTCCCTGTTGGGATTGTGCCTGCGGGGCAACCATCTGGCCGTAGGCGAAGAGCCGGTGGCGGAGGCCGCCGAGTGCCGGGCCATCCGGCTTCTGGTCCTCTGCTCCGACGCGCCGGACCCCACCCGCCGTCGGGCAGAGCGCTTCGCCCGGGAGGGCCAGTGCCTGCTTGCTGAGCTGCCGGTCACCAAGGCGGAGCTGGGCCGGGCACTGGGCCGGGCCAGCGTGGCCATGGCCGGCGTCACGGACCTGGGCCTTGCAGGCGCGGTAGCAAACCGCCTGGGACAGATGGACCCGGCACGATACGCCGACCTCGCCCAGCGGATGGAGCTCAAGGCCAAGCGGGCCGCCGAGCGCAAGCGCCTGCACGAAGCCCAGGCCAAAGCGCCCCGGAGCGCGGAGGTCCGTAAGGAAAAGCCCCAGCGCCGGGCAGAAGAGCCCGCGAAAGCTCCCCAGAACGTACAAAAGGCGCCGGGCAGGCGCCCCCGTCCGGACCGGGATGCGCCCCGCAAGGCAGCAGCCCCCGCCCGGGATGGCAGCGACCGGCGCCGCGCAGATGCCTCTCCAGCCCGCGGCGGCAAGCCCGGCCGCGGCAGGAGCTTTGCCGCAAAGCGCGGCAGCGCCCCGAATCCATACGCCAACAGCCGCCCCGTGAAAAAGGGCAAGGGCTCCTTCCGCAAGAAGGAAACCTGATCTGCCTCGGGGCAGTCACTTGTAAAAATTTCCCCAGCCCTCGGGTTGGAGCATAACGAGGTGTTTTTATTGGGTATTGAGAAATACAGAGTGCATGAGGTGGCGAAGGATTTCGGCCTGCCCACCAAAACCATCACGGAGATCCTGACCAAGTATGCCACGGCTCCCAAGAACCACATGCAGGTTCTCACGGACCATGAGCTGTCTTTGATCTTCGACTATCTGACCCAGCACAACCAGGTGGCCAACATCCAGGCCATCTTTGCCGAGGCCAATCAGGAAAAGCCTGCGGCCAAGACCGAGACCAAGGACGAGAGCAAGTCCGCCCCCGCCAAGGAAAAGGCTGAGGGCAAGGCCGCTCCCGCCAAGCCCCAGGGCACCCAGCCCCAGGCTGCTGCCCCCAAGGCGGAGACCAAGGCTCCCCAGGCCACCACGACCCGGGTGCCCCAGAAGAAGATCGTCGATACCCGCAAGGGCGGCGACGTGAACCTGGCCAAGTACGACGAGCGTCTGGAGACCCTGGGCGGCGAGCGCGCCGACCGGATGCAGCGCCAGCAGCGGGGCGGCAAGGAGAAGATCCGCTCCAACAACCAGCGCCGGGGCAATATGACCTTCTCCAACAAGCGCAAGCAGGACGAGGCCGAGCGGATGCGCCGCCTCCAGCTGGAGATCGCCAAAAAGGCCCCGCTGAAGGTGCAGATCCCCGACGAGATCTCCGTGGGCGAGCTGGCCTCCCGTATGAAAAAGACCGGTGCCGAAGTGGTCAAGTGCCTGATGAAAAACGGCGTTATGGCCTCTTTGAGCCAGCTCATCGACTTCGACACCGCCGCCATCATCGCCGAGGAGCTGGGCTGCAAGGTGGAGAAGGAAGTCGTAGTCACCATCGAGGAAAAGCTCATCGACGACCACGAGGATAAGCCCGAGGATCTGGTGCCCCGCGCCCCCGTGGTGGTGGTCATGGGCCACGTTGACCACGGCAAGACCTCCTTGCTGGATACCATCCGCAATACCTCCGTTGCCTCCGGCGAGGCCGGCGGCATCACTCAGCACATCGGCGCCTATCAGGTACAGGTGAACGGCAAGCCCATCACCTTCCTGGATACCCCGGGCCACGAGGCATTCACCTCCATGCGTGCCCGCGGCGCCATGATCACCGATATCGCCATTTTGATGGTTGCCGCCGACGACGGCATCATGCCCCAGACGGTGGAATCCATCAACCACGCCAAGGCCGCGAACATCCCCATCATTGTGGCCATCAACAAGATCGATAAGCCCGAGGCCAACCCCGACCGGGTGCTCCAGCAGCTGACCGAGTACGGCCTGGTGCCCGAGGACTGGGGCGGCGAGACCATCTGCTGCAAGGTCTCCGCCAAGAAGAACATCGGCATTGAGAACCTGCTGGAAATGGTCACCCTCACCGCCGAGATGGAAGAGCTGAAGGCCAACCCCAACCGCGCCGGCCAGGGCACTGTCATCGAGGCCCGTCTGGACAAGGGCCGCGGCCCCGTGGCAACGCTGCTGGTGCAGAACGGCACCCTCAAGCAGGGCGACATCATCATCGCCGGTACTGCCGTGGGCCGTATCCGCGTCATGACCGACTACAAGGGCAACCGTCTCACCGAGGCCGGCCCCTCCGTGCCCGTGGAGATCGCGGGCCTTTCCGAGGCTCCCGAGGCCGGCAGCCCCTTCTTCGCCGTGGCGGACGAGCGCATGGCCCGCGAGCTGGTGGAGCAGCGTAAGGCCGAGGCCCGCGCCAAGGCCGCCGCGCCGGTGCAGAAGGTCTCCCTGGAGAACCTGTTCGACCAGATCCAGGCCGGCGAGCGCAAGGAGCTGCCCCTGATCGTCAAGGCCGACGTTCAGGGCAGCGTGGAGGCCGTGAAGGCCTCTTTGGAGAAGCTCTCCAACGACGAGGTCAACGTCCGCGTCATCCACGGCGGCGTGGGCGCCATCAACGAGTCCGACGTGATGCTGGCCGCCTCTTCCAGCGCCATCATCGTGGGCTTCAACGTCCGGCCCGACGCGGCCGCCCGGGACGGCGCCGTGCGTCAGAACGTGGATATGCGCATGTACCGCGTCATCTACGACTGCATCGACGAGATTACCGCCGCCATGAAGGGCATGCTGGCTCCCAAGTACCGGGAAGTGGTGCTGGGCCACGCGGAGGTCCGCCAGACCTACAAGGTCTCCGGCGTGGGCACCATCGCCGGCTGCTATGTCCAGGACGGCAAGATCGTGCGCAACTGCTCTGTGCGCGTGGTGCGTGACGGCATCGTCATCCACGAGGGCCACCTGGCCTCCCTCAAGCGCTTCAAGGACGACGCCAAGGAGGTCGCCGAGAACTACGAGTGCGGCATGACCATCGAGAAGTTCAACGACATCAAGGAAGGCGACGTTATTGAGGGCTTCACCATGGAGGAGATCCCCCGCTGATAGAGGTCTTCAACGGACCATACCATAACCAATCACTTTGAGGGCGGCGGCGCCAGCGCCGCCGCCCCTTCTTTTATGAAAGAAAGGAGGCCCATTCATGCCCAGCAATCGAATCGGCCGCATCAATGAAGAGATCCAGCGGGAGCTGAGCGACCAGCTCCGCCGCCTGAAGGACCCCCGCGTGTCCCAGACCGGCATGGTCTCCATCACCCGGGTAGACACCACCGGCGACCTGCGCTATGCCCGGGTGTATATCTCCGTTCTGGACAAGTCCCAGGAAAAGGACGTGCTCCAGGGCCTCAAGTCCGCCGCAGGCTTTTTGCGGCGGGAGCTGGGGCATGCTCTCCAGCTGCGCTATACGCCCCAGCTGCAATTCGTGGCGGATGACTCCATCCTCCACGGCGCTCATATTCTGGAGGTACTGCGCCAGGTGGAGCGGCAGGACGAGGCCCGCTCCGCCGAGGACAGCACGCCGGAAACGGAGGCGTGAGCATGCTGACGGTAGATCAGGCCGCAGCGCTGCTGCGGCAGCTGGACCGGGTGCTCATCCTCACCCACGTGCGCCCGGACGGGGACACGGTGGGCTGCGCGGCGGCGTTGTGCGCCGCCCTGCGTGCCCTGGGCAAGACGGCATATCTGCTGGATAACCCGGAGCTGACGGAGACCACCACTCCCTATTTCGCCCCCTATACGGCCCCGGCGGATTTCGTGCCGGACCATGTGGTCTCTACGGACGTGGCCACCACGGCCCTGCTGCCGGAAAACGCCCTGCCCTATGCAGGCCGCATCGACCTTGCCATCGACCACCACCCCTCCTTTGAGCGCTTCGGCCGGGAGAACATCCTGCGCTCTGAGGCGGCCGCCTGCGGCGAGCTCATGTACAGCATCCTCTCCCGCCTGGGCCCCATCACTCCCGAGATCGCCCTGCCCCTTTACGTGGCCGTGGCCACGGACACAGGCTGCTTTGCCTACGGCAACACCACGGCAGATACCCACGCGGTGGCGGCGGCCCTCATGCGCACCGGCATCGACTACCACACGGTGAACAAGGTGTTCTTCCGCACCAAGAGCCGCAAGCGTATGCAGCTGGAGGGCGCCATGCTCAGCGCCTGCGAGTTCTATGACCACGACCGGGTGGCTGTGCTGTCCGTGCCCCTGTCCCTCATGGCCCGGTTCCAGGCCACGGAGTCTGACGCTGAGGATCTCAGCGCCCTGGGCGGCCAGATTCAGGGCGTGGACTGCGCCATCACCATGCGGGAACTAAAGCCGGATGTCTGGAAGATGTCCCTGCGGACCGGCAGCCGCATCAACGCCACAAAGGCCTGCGGTCTCTTAGGCGGAGGCGGCCACGCCGCAGCCGCCGGCTGCACGGTGGAAGCCCCCTGGCAGGAGGCCAAGAAGCAGATCCTGGCCGCCGTGGCCCAGGTGGCCGGCGACTATGCCGGATGACCGGCAAATCCAAGTGAAGTGAGGACACCCTATGCCAAACGGCATTGTGATCATCGATAAACCGGCGGACTGGACCTCCATGGACGTGTGCGCCAAGCTCCGGGGCATCCTGAATGAGCGGCGCATCGGCCACGGCGGCACCCTGGACCCCATGGCCACCGGCGTGCTGCCGGTGTTCGTGGGACAGGCCACCCGTGCGGTGGAGTTCGCGGAAAACGGGGAGAAGGAGTATCTGGCCGGGCTGCGGCTGGGCCAGGTGACCGACACGGAGGACACCTCCGGCCGCGTGCTGGAAACCTTCCCGGTCACTGTCACCGCCGCGGACGTGGCGGCGGCGCTGGCGCCTTTCCGGGGCCCCGTCCAGCAGATCCCCCCCATGTACTCCGCCATCAAGATCCAGGGGAAAAAGCTCTATGAGCTGGCCCGCAAGGGCCAGGAAGTGGAGCGCAAGCCCCGCAGCGTCACCATTTACGAGCTGGAGCTTGTAGAGCAGGTGAGTGAGACGGACTATGTGCTGCGCTGCCGGTGCTCCAAGGGCACCTACGTGCGCACTCTCTGCCACGACATCGGTCAAGCCCTAGGCTGCGGCGGCGCTATGTACAGCTTGCGGCGCACCATGGCCGCCGGCTTCACCCTGGACGACGCCGTGACGCTGGAGGACGTGCAGCGCCGGGGAGAGGAACTTCTGCTCCCTACGGACAGCCTGTTTTCTCAGCACCCTATTTTGCTTCTCAAGTCCGAGAAGCTGGAAAAGCGGGTGCGCTGCGGCAACCCCATCACCCTGCCGGGCACTGCCGACGGCACCTACCGCGTTTACAGTCAGGACCGGCAGTTCCTCTGCCTGTCCCAGGCCAGGGGCGGCACCCTGACTTCCATCAAGAATTTCTTTGGAGCGTAATACCATGTCCATCAAGGAAAAAGTCATTGCCCTGGGCTTCTTTGACGGAGTCCATCTGGGCCACGCGGCGCTGCTGCGGCGCACGGCGGAGGAGGCCGCCGCCCGGGGCGTCACTCCTGCGGTATTCACCTTTGACCGCCCCCCCAAGGAGGTCATCACCGGCCAGCCCTGCCCCCTCATCAACTCCGCCGAGGATCGCCGGGGCCTCATCCGCCGGCTCTACGGCATCGACGAGGTGCTGATGGTGCCCTTTGACCACGAGATGATGACCACCCCCTGGGACGATTTCGTCCGGGACATCCTCATCAAGCGCTACCACGCCGTGCATCTGGTGGCCGGTCACGACCACCACTTCGGCCACAAGAACGAGGGCTCCCCGGAGGGTCTGCAAACTCTGTGCGCCCAGCTGGGTCTGGGGTGCGACATCATCCCCAAGGTGGAAGTGGCGGGTATCACCGTCAGCTCCACCTACATCCGCCGCCTGGTGGAGCTGGGGCAGATCGACCGGGCCAACCGCTTTTTGGGCCATCCCCACACCCTGACGGGCGTGGTGCGCCACGGACGGGGCCTGGGCTCTTCCCGCCTGTTCCCCACGGCCAACATCACCATCCCGCCTCACGTGCTGGTGCCCAGCCACGGGGTCTATGTGACCCGGGTCATTCTGGACGACGGCAGCACTTATCCTGCCGTCACCAACGTGGGTACCCGGCCCACGGTGAACAACGGCTCGGACATTACGGTGGAGGCGTGCCTGCTGGACTTTGCCGGGGACCTGTATGGCCGGACCATGCGCCTGGAGTTTTTCCAGCATCTGCGGGACGAGATGCGCTTTGACTCTCTGGACGCCCTGAAGGCCCGGATCGCCGCGGATGCGGAGACCACCCGCCGCTACTTTGTGGAACATACCGAACTATAAAAAGGAAGGACAGGCTAAGCCTGTCCTTCCTTTTTTATTATACCCTGACGGCGGAGCCGGAATGGTATGACGCCATGTTTTTCGGCTGCCCCGCAAGGGGCGGGAAAAACGGCTCAAATGATAATGGCCGCTTTGCGGTCATTATACCAGCGCCGCGATGAGCCACACCATGCCGATGCCGCCCGCCCCCAGCAGGGTGTACACTGCCGGGCTCAGGTCCCGCCACGCCCTGCTGAAATGGCCGTGGTCGCCGCCTGCGTAGTTGCGGGCCACCCGCTTGGCCTCTTCCACCAGATCCCGGGCGGTGACGCCCTCTCCGGCAGCATCGTTGCGCACGATGAAGATGGCCTGCTCAAAATACCGCTGATCCGGGGAGTCCACCACGACCACCCGTCTGGAAATGCCTTTTACCATCCGCTTCACGCCTCCTGTAACCACAGTTTTGATACTTCCATTTTGTCTCAGCGCATGCGGATTTATACAGCCTCACACCATTTTTGCGCCGCCCTCCGGCGGAAGATACAGTACCTGCACGCCGCAGTCGTCCTGCAAGCCCTCCCGGCGCACGCTCTCAGCCAATATGAGCGTAGCCAGGGCCTGGGGATCGGTGCCCTCCCAGCCGGCCAGCAGGTCCTGGAGCCACTCGTCGTGGTTCGCGTCCGCCACGCCGTCACTGATGAGCACCGCGAAGCTCCCCGGCGCCAGCGTGGCCCGGGTCACATCCGGGACCGCATCGGCTCCCCGCAGCCCCACCGGCAGTGCCCCGCCGGTGATGCGCCGCACCGTCCCGTTTTTCTTCACGTAGCTGGGGGCGGCGCCGAACTTATAAAATACCGCCTCCCCCGTCTCCGCTCGGCAGGTGAGCAGGTCCACGGTGGTAAAGCTGCCCGTGTCGGCCCCCCGCAGGGCCATGGCAGAATTGAGGGTCTTGAGGGCAGACTCCGGCTCGATGCCCGCCTCCAGGAACTGACGCAGCAGCCGGCAGGTCAGCGCCGACTCCTTGCGGGCCTCCTCTCCGGTGCCCATGCCGTCGGAGAGCAGCAGGCACAACAGCCCCGCCTCCGTGGAAAAGGACGCCAGCGTGTCCCCGCACACCTTCTCCCCCTCCCGGGGCCGCAGGGCCGCGCCGATACACCCACGGGAGGCCCGGGCAGACACCGGCGCCGATTCCAGCGTGGCGGCGGTGGCCGTCAGCAGCTCGCTGAGCTGGGCGTACTGGCCCCGGGCGCTGCGGCGGGTGTCCTCCAGCTCCCGGCGGTACTGGCGGCGCAGCAGATAGGCGGTCAGTTCTCCGTTGATGGCGCTGATGAGATTCGGCAGATGGATGCAGCGGTCGGCAAAGTAGGACGGGAAGTCCTTGGCCATGGCCCGCCCCCGCTCCAGGAGAAAGGGCGTGGCGTCGTTCATGGCGTTGAAGGTGCCCGTGTACTCCCGCTGCCAGCAGTGCTCGCACAGGGCGCAGCTGCGGCACACCTTCTCCGCCGCCCGGTCAAAGACCACCGCCGGGTTTTCCTCCGTGGACCGGGGAGAAACCCGGCCCATGCTGTCGTAAAGGTCCCGCAGGGCTGCGGCCGTCTGGTCCAGACGGGCCCGCAGCCTCTCCCCGGCGGCGCTGCCGGGTTCCTCCTGGGGCCGCAGCACCCGCTTTCCGCCGAAGAGCCGCCCGGGCAGCATCAAAAAAACGCCCGCCCCGAACACGGTCTCCAGCATCAGCGGCCGGGCCAGGGGATGCTGCACCGGCAGCAGCGCCAGAAAGGCCGCCGCCAAAAACGCCGCCGCGCACCGGCCCCGGCGTCCCTGACGGAGGCCCGCCAGCAGTCCGCCCAGGCCATAGGCCCCGCCGAAGAGCATACTGCCGGAGGCGGCGCAAAGGTCCGTCACCAGTCCCGTACCAAGCCCCATGGCGGCCCCCGCCGCAGCGCCCCGCTGACAGGCGGCATATATCACCAATGCGCACTCCAGGGCCCGTCCGGCGGACAGCTCCCCCACTGTCACGTCGCTCAGCGTCAGCAGCAGGGACATGGTCAAAAACAGCACCCCGTCCGGCTCCAGCTGCTCCTGCCCCATCCGCAGGAGAGGCCGGTAAAACCAGGCGGCGGCGCCGGTAAGCAGGGCGGAAGCAAGGCAGGGCGCCGCGTCCGCAAGCGGAGAGAGAGACTGGACCACATAGATGATCCCCACCGTCAGAAAAAGCCCCGCCGCCACTACGGCGCTCCAGCGCCGGTCCTCCACCGTCCGCCAGCCCCGCAGGGCCTGGGCCGTGGTGAAGATCAGGGCAGCGGTGGCCAGAAACGGCAGTCCCTGGGCAAAGTCCATGAATACCAGCGCCCCAAGTCCCGCTCCCGCCAGCGCGGCACCGCCGCCCACGCCCGGCCCGGCGGCGGACACGCACCCCAGGGCAAAGGGGGCATAGCCCCCCGGGCAGCGGGCGGCGCAAAGGGCCGCCGTCAGGAAAAAGCGGATCCCCGCCGCCAGCAGCCGCGCCCGCTGCTCTTTCCCCAAAGTGATCTGACCGTGCTGCACAGCCTGTCCCTCCCGCATCCGTAGTTTTCCATCATTTTACAGGCCTCTGCCGGAAAAAGCCGTCGGGAAATGGAACGGAGCGGAATTTTCGTCCAGAGGTTCCGGGTGGACTTTTCCCGCGGGACATGGTATGATACTAGGAGTTTTGATTTGGAAAGGGGCTTTTTTATGCGCATCGGAACCGTGGAGATCGATTCCCGTCTGGCTCTGGCGCCCATGGCCGGCGTCACAGACGTGGCGTTCCGGCAGATCTGCCGGGAGCTGGGCGCCGGCTATACCATCACGGAGCTGATCTCCTCCAAGGCCCTTTGCTATCACGATAAAAAGACATTTTCCCTGCTGCAGCAGGCGCCGGGCGAGCATCCGGCCGCCGTGCAGATCTTCGGCAGCGACCCGGTGTGCATGGCGGAGGCGGCCCAGATCGCCATCGCCGAGACCGGGGCGGATATTCTGGATATCAACATGGGCTGTCCCATGGGCAAGATCGTCAACAACGGCGACGGCGCCGCTCTCATGAAAGACCCGGACAAGGCAGGACACATCGTGGAGGCGGTGGTAAAAGCCGTGTCCGTGCCGGTGACCGCCAAGTTCCGCCGGGGCTGGGACATGGGCAACTGCAACTGCGTGGAGTTCGCTAAAACCTTGGAGCAGGCAGGCGCCTCCGCTGTGGCGGTCCACGGCCGCACCCGGGCCCAGGTGTACGGCGGCACGGCGGACTGGAACTGCATCCGCCAGGTAAAGGAGGCCGTCTCCATCCCCGTCATCGCCAACGGCGACATCTGGAAGCCGGAGGACGCGGCGCGGATCCTGCGCCATACGGGAGCGGACATGGCCATGATCGGCCGGGGGTGCTTCGGCAACCCCTGGATCTTCCAGCAGGCCCAGGCCGTGCTGGAGGGACGGGAGATCCCGCCCCTGCCGCCCCTTTCGGAGCGGTGTGACACGGCGGTTCGCCAATTCGAGCTGGCAGCCCAGGCCAAGGGCGAGCGGGCAGCCGTGCTGGAGGCCCGGCGGCACTACTGCTGGTATCTCAAGGGCGTGCCCCACTCCGGCTATTATAAGGAAAAGATCGTGCAGATGAACACCCTGGAAGACGTGTATCAGGTGACGAAAGGGATCAAAAGGGATCTGACATGAGAGACTTGCAGGAAGAAAAATGGGTCGCGGACGCCAGGCGGGGCGATACAGCCGCCTTTGAGTCGCTGCTGCGACGCTATGAAAAGCGGGTGCTAGCTCTGACCGGGCGCATGTGCCGCAACCCGGAGGACGCCCAGGAGGCCGCCCAAGAGGCGTTTTTGGCCGCGTGGCAGGGACTTCCCTCCTTCCGGGGGGACGCCAGCTTTTCCACCTGGCTCTACCGTCTGGCCTCCAACGCCTGCGTGGACCTTTTGCGCCGGGAGGGACGCCACAGCGGCGCCGCAGGCCCCTCCCTCAACGACGAGGAGATCTCGCTGGATGTGCCGGACACAGCGCCCTCCCCTCATGAAGCAGCAGAGCGCAAGGAGCTGCGCGAGCAGATCGAGGCGGGGCTCCAGTCCCTTTCGCCGGAGCACCGGCAGGTGCTCATCCTGCGGGAGATCCACCAGCTCAGCTACGAGGAGATCTCCCAGTCCCTGGCGCTGGATCTTGGCACAGTGAAATCCCGCATCAACCGGGGACGAAAACAGCTTCGAAATTTTTTGATCCGCAGCGGGAACTTTTCTCCGCTCCCTGCGTCCAAAAAAACAGGAAAGGAGGGCTGAACAATGAAAGAATGTACGTCATTTGAAGCCCTGCTGGATCTGTTTGTGGACGGAGAGCTTTCTTCGGAGGAAATGGCCCGTGTCCAGTCCCATCTGGACCAGTGCCCCGACTGCCGGGCTTATGTGGATGACGCGCTTGCCATCCGCGCCGCGCTGGACAGCTGGGAGAAAATGCCCGTGCCGGAGGACTTCCACCGCCATGTGATGGACGCGGTCCGCGCCCATCCCCGCCGCCGTCCCACTCCCTGGAAAAAGGTGGTGCTGCCTCTGGCAGCCTGCTTTGCCGTTGCCATTTTGGCCCTGCCCCTGCGCACGCAGCTTTTGAACGCTCCCCAGCAGACCCCCGCTTCCGCCGAAACGCCTCAGGCCGCCCAGTCCGAGGTCTCCGCCCAGGAAACCGCCCCGGTCATGGAGGCGGACCTTGCGCCGGATATGGAGACGCCTGTTCAGGACGAGTCCGCCGGGCAGCAGCTCCGTGAGTCCCCCGCTTCTTCCGAGGCGGGCGAGAGCACCGGCTCTGCGGCCCAGCCGCCCCGGATGCTGACCGGGGAAAACGGCGCAGGCAGTGCCGACACGCCCCAGACCTACCTGGCCGCAAACGATGCCGCCGGGGAAGATGCGCCTGCCGCTCAGAAGGATGCCCCTCCGGCAGCGGATGAGTCCCCTGTCCAGGACGAGCCGCCCGCCTCCGAGCCTACGGTGTCAACGGCCAATCTCGCCCAGGAGCCCTTTGCCACGCTGACGCTGACCGAGGCCCAGGCCGGCAAGGCCCTGGAGGCATATACGCCTGTGGAGCAAAGGGACGGAGAGACCGTCTACCATCTGGACAGCGCCGCCTATGTGCAGCTCAAATGCGCGCTCATCGCCACGGGTAGCCTGCCCGACACGGAGGAGCTCAGCGAGGCGGCTCCGTCCGAGGACAGCGAAGCCTTTGCCCTGGTGATCGTCACCAGCGCCTCATAAGATCCAGCCGCAGACCGGGGGAAGTTTCCCCCGGTCTTTTTGCTTGCATTTTTCCGACGGGTGTGGTATAGTGCCATCTGACAGGTGCCATCTCCCTGTCCAAGCGCCCGCTTCGGGCGTTCGTTCGGCTCTGCGGAGTCGTTCTCTAAACAAAAAAATGGAGGTCGCCCGGGCCTTACTACGGGCTTTTTGTGTGTGTTTGTGCAAAAGACCTCCGAAATTCTTTTCAGGAGGTCTTTTTCTATGTCCAAATCCCGTTTCACCATCCGGCAGCTGACCACAGCCGCCATCATCGCCGCCATCTACGCCGCCCTGACACTGCTGCTGCCCATTCCCCAGTACGGCGGCGTGCAGCTGCGGGTGGCGGAGGCCATGACGGTGCTCCCCTTCTTCTTCCCGGAGGCCATTCCCGGCCTGGCGGTGGGGTGCTTCCTCTCCAACCTGCTGGGCTCTCCCTATGTGCTGGACTGGATCTTCGGCACGCTGGCCACGCTGCTGGCCGCCATCTGGACGTCCCGGATCAAGCACCGCGCCCTGGCGCCGCTGCCCCCGGTGGTGTGCAACGCCGTGATCGTAGGCGCGGAGATCGCCTATTTCTCCACTCTGGACGGCGCCGCTTTCTGGCCCGCTTACGCTTTCAACGCCTTCACCGTGGGCCTTGGTGAGGCCATTGCCTGCTTCGTGCTGGGTGCGCTGCTGCTGCGGGCACTGGAGCGTGTCCCCGCTCTCAAGCACGCTTGATGATATTCCGGGCTCCGCCAAACGGCGGGGCCCGTTTTTTATACCAGGAAACTTCTTCCTTTTGCCCTTTCGGGCCCCCTCAAGTCCTTGAAAATCCCGCAGCAGTGTGATACGATAAACGTCAGAACCCATCTTTTCCCTCGATTCCGTTGTTTTCGGGTCGAATCTGCAATATAAAATCTGCGTATACGCAATACTTTGGAGGTTGCTATGATCACGAAGGACATCGTTTACGTCGGCGCGGACGACAAGGATCTGGATCTGTTTGAAGGACAGTATCCTGTACCCAACGGCGTGTCCTACAATTCCTATGTCATTCTGGACGAGAAGATCGCCGTGATGGACACGGTGGACAAGCGCAAGACCGAAGAATTCCTGGCCAACCTGGACAAGGTCCTGGCCGGCCGTCAGCCGGACTACCTGGTGGTCAACCACGTGGAGCCCGACCACGCCGCCAACATCCAGTGCCTGCAGGAAAAGTATCCTGACATGCAGCTGGTGGGCAACGCCAAGACGTTCCAGATGCTGCTGTTGTACTTCCCCGATCTGGACCTGAGCCGCTCTGTCACCGTCAAGGAGGGGGACACCCTGTCCCTGGGCCGCCACACGCTGCACTTCGTCATGGCCCCCATGGTCCACTGGCCCGAGGTCATGATGACCTATGACGACTGTGACAAGGTCCTCTTCAGTGCCGACGGCTTCGGCAAGTTCGGCGCGCTGGACGCCGACGAGGACTGGGACTGCGAGGCCCGCCGGTACTATTTCAACATCGTGGGCAAGTACGGTCCCCAGGTGCAGGCGGTTTTGAAGAAGGCCGCCGGTCTGGACATCCAGATCATCTGCCCGCTCCACGGCCCCGTGCTGAAGGAGAACCTGGGCCACTATCTGGAAAAGTACGATATCTGGAGCAGCTACGCGGTGGAGTCTGAGGGCGTGTTCATCGCCTTTGCCTCCATCCACGGCCACACCGCCCAGGCGGCGGAAAAGCTGGCAGCACTGCTCAAGTCCAAGGGCTGCCCCAAGGTAGTGGTGGCCGACCTGACCCGGAGCGACATGGCTGAGGCGCTGGAAGATGCCTTCCGCTATGGCAAGATGGTGCTGGCCGCCGTCTCCTATAACGCCGGTGTCATGCCCGCCATGGAGGACTTCCTCCACCATCTGAAGGGCAAGAACTTCCAGAAGCGGACCGTGGCCCTGATGGAAAACGGCTCCTGGGCTCCCTCCGCCGCCCGCACCATGAAGGAGATCCTCTCCCAGATGAAGGAGATCACCGTGGTGGAACCCACCGTTACCCTGCGTGGC
The DNA here is from genome assembly GCA_900548505.1 of uncultured Oscillibacter sp. Classification (GTDB taxonomy): domain Bacteria; phylum Bacillota; class Clostridia; order Oscillospirales; family Oscillospiraceae; genus Oscillibacter. The sequence goes on from URKI01000024.1 coordinate 28,171, forward strand.
GCCCTTAAGGAAAGCGATATGCCCGCCATGGAGGCCCTGGCAGACGCCATCCTGCACGAATAAAAACAAAAAAAGAAGCATCGGCCCAGGCCGGTGCTTCTTTTTCGTTTTATGGTTTCAGATACGCCGCCGCGCAAAGCAGGCCGTAGAGGACCGGCTGGTGGATGAGATAGAGAAAGAGGGAGTGCCGGCCCAAAAACATCAGCGGCCGTACGGCGCCCCGCCGCAGCACCGCTTTATCTTTCCACAGAGGGAACAAAAACCACCCCACCCAGAAAAGGAAGATCCACGGCAGCAGGGAAAAATAGTCCGTGGAGGAAAACGAATGGGGCGGGAAGCCAAAAAAGGCCGTCAAATCGTTTCGATACAGCCACTCCGGCATCACGGCCGCCCCCAGGATCAGCCCCTCGTCGATCTTGCGGGTAAGTGCGAACAGCACCGCGCACACCGCCGCGCCGGGGATCGGCGGCACCCGCTCCAGCAGCGGCCGTGCCGCCGCCGTCACAGCGGCTGCCCCGCCCAGGAACGTCAAGATCCCCCAGCGCACCGCGTCCGCCGGCGTGGCCAGGGCCGTCACGGCCATGACCAGAAGCCCAGCCGCAAACACCTTGGCCGCGTGGCGCAGCGGGCGGCGGCTCAGGTGCAGGCAAAAGCCGGAGAGCAGGATGAAGCTCCAGCAGATGGACTGCTGCCAGAGGAAGCCCTGCCAGCCGTCGTACCAGGCAAGCTCCCAGCCGCCCAGGTTCACCGCGTCCCACAGAGCATGGTAGACCACCATCACCGCCAACGTGGCGCCCCGGATCGTGTCCAGCAGCGGATAGCGTTCCGCCGCGGTTTTCCGTCCGCCCTGCAAGCTTCATCCCTCCCCTGTCTCTTTTTCCACAAGTATTGTAAAAAGCAGGCCCCGCCCTGTCAACCGGGCGCGGATGGTTTTTCCTGTTTTTCACAAAAAAAACGCCGCCCGATCGGGCGGCGTCTTTTTACTTCTCCTCGAACTGGTCCTTGCCGGCGCTGCACAGGGGGCAGACCCAATCAGCGGGCACATCCTCCCACTTGGTGCCGGGGGCAATACCGTTATCGGGATCGCCGGCAGCCTCGTCATACACATAGCCGCAAAGAACGCACTCGTACTTCTTCATATCATGTTCCTCCTCAAGTGTTTTGTATGTTCTATATCTGCATCATAGCAGAGTATACCCGGAAAAGCTGTTGTTTTTCCAACACTCATCAATGAATTTTTTTCCGCAGCTTCTCCTTGACCTCCGGGCTCAGGAGCTTGGCCGCCGCCCGCACCGGCAGAGGCCGCAGGGCGAAAAAGCGCTTGCGCACCTGGTCGAAGGGCTCCAGGGCGTAGGCCGCGAAAAAGGCGGGACGGTCGGCGGGCTGGGCGATGGGAGACGCCAGCCGGGGATTGCCGGCGATGGCCCGCTCCAGGGGGAACTTCTCTTTGGCCATGGGCAGCTGGTCAAAGAGGTGGCTTCCGTGGGCCGTATTGACCAGCAGCAGCGAAACGCCCTTTTCCTGCTGCTCCGGCAGCTCGTCGCTCCGCAGTCCCCAGAAATCGCCCAGGGTAAAATCGCCCACCCGGGCGGCGGAGGTATAGGCGCAGCGGTAGCAACTGGGCCGCAGGAACAGCGCCCGGCCGAACGCATGACCGTACTCCGTGGCAAACAAGGGCGCGGAGTCCACGCTGCCGTCGCTGTAGACCACGGTGAAGTGGCTGTCCTTCCAGCCGGTCACCTTATTGCGGAAGCGCACCGCCTGCACGGTCTTGCCCTTGCGGCGCTCGATGGAGCGCACCATGTCCTCCCACACGCCGGGGGAGGGCACGCCGTGGCAGACCAGATCGCAGGTGACCAGGTTCTCCGGCCGGCTGCCCAGATATCGGTACAGTCCGTCCACCTGGCAGGGCGTACCGGAAAAGAGCACCAGGCGGCTTTCCAGCCAGTGCTTCACTTCCCGGTAGCAGTCGCCCAGGTCGCTTTGCACATACTTGGCCCCCCGCATCCGCCAGAGGTCCTCTTTGCGGAAGCACGCCGTATGGCGCAAGTGCTGATGGCCGTCCATGGCAGCGCCGAACACCACGCCGCCGCACTCGAGCACATACTCCGCCAGCAGGGAGAAAATGCCGCCGGAAGTGGAGTCCTTGCGTACGTCCTCTGCCCGGTTCCAGGCGGCAAAGGCCGCCGGCAGAGGCTGCTCCGGCCGGGCGTGAAGTGCAGGGCACACCGCGGTGCAGTGGCCGCAGCGGACGCACTTCTCACTGTGGATCACCGGGTAGAGGAAGCCCTCCTTGTCCCGCTCCATGGTGATGGCATCCTTGGGACAGCCGCTGGCGCAGGCGCCGCAGCCGGTACAGTGGTTGTGGGAGGCCAGGGTAGGCAGGTCGTCCTGCTCCGCCGCCGGCTCCTCCTGCTTTTCAACAGGCTCGTCCAGCAGCGCCGCCCGCAGATACGTAAGCGAGTCCCGCCGGGCCCGCTCCAGCCGCTGCTCCACATCGGACCAGCAGATAGCGTCGTTGATGCCGGCGGTATCGCCTTTGCCCACCACCCGGCGCTCCAGCCCTAAGCGGCTGAGCAGGCTGAAGGTCCGGGAGCTCTCCGGCGCGGCCAGCTCACTGGGGGCCACGGCGGTGAAAAAGGGCTTTTGGAACTGGACGGAGAACACCGTGCCGTGGAAGGAGTTGGTGCACACATAGCTGGCGCCCCGGAACAATCCCAGAAACTCCGCCGGGCCCGCGTCCAGCACGCAGCGGGCCTTGGGGTGTACCCGCTGGCGGATGCCGCAAAGCTGCACCACCGGTAGTCCCGTCTCCTCCGCCAGGCGGCGGATATAGGGCGCCAGGGCGCCGGGCTTGCTGATGCAGTAGCACAGGATATAGCCGCCCTTTTCCGCCGGCGGCTGGGCGATGGCGCTCCAGGCGTTCCGGTCCAGCAGCAGCGTGGGGTCCAGCACCACGGGCACTGTCTTGCCCGTTACATGCTCCACGATGGCCTGTCCCTGCCGCTCCCGCACGGAGACGTGGGAAAATGTCTCCAGATAGGACCGAAGCTCAGATTCCATCTCCTCCGGCACCGCCGGGATGCCAAAGGACGGCGCATAGGCGATCTTGCGCTTTTGGGAAAAGGCGCCGAAAAACACCGGGTCAAACTTTCCATCCGGGAAGATCTTCGGATTCCAGATCTGGTCGCTGCCCGAGAGGATCACATCGTAGGGAAGATCCGTATGCGCCAGCTCCGCCGCGCTCTCATAGCGGTGGCCGGAGCGCTTGATATACTGGCGGGAAAACGCCTCAAAGCGGTTGTAGCGGGCCTTGAGCGCCCCGTAGTGCAGCGCGGTGTGGGCGTCTGCCGCGGCGCTGCCCAGCCCCGTGGGGGCACGGAAGAGGGCGTTGTTCTGGTTGACATAGTAGTCCACGATCTCGCACTCTCCGCCCAGGGCCTCTACGGCCCGCTCCGTGGCGTAGGCCTGCAAAAGGGCCCCATAGTGGTGGATGTGGTAAAAGGTGACCAGTCCTGTTTTCAAAGTGTGTCTCCCCTTCTTTCCGGCAGGTCCATCTCCGCCCGGGCGGGCGCCAGGTCATCTTCCGATACCCAGTCGGACACGGGCACTACCTCAAACTCCGTCTTGGTGCGGCGGATGACCACCCGCTCCAGCCCCGCGTTGATCACATGGCGGCGGCACATGGAGCAGGAGGTGGCGTCGGTGAGCAGCTCACCCGTCTGCGCGTCCCGCCCCACCAGATACAGCGTGCCGCCCACCATATCCCGCCGGGCGGCGGAGATGATGGCGTTGGCCTCGGCATGGACGCTGCGGCACAGCTCGTACCGCTCGCCCCGGGGCACCCGCATGACCTCACGGGAGCAGTACCCCATATCCACGCAGTTGGCCCGGCCCCGGGGGGCGCCGTTGTAGCCGGTGGAGATGATCTCGTCGTTTTTGACGATGATGGCGCCATAGACCCGCCTGAGGCAGGTGGCTCGCTCCAGCACCGTCTCGGCGATATCCAGATAGTAATTTTCCTTGCTGATCCGATCCATGGGCAGCCCTCCTTTTTGATGTCTTATTGTACCACGGCCCGGCCCCCTTGGCAAGAAAAGCAGTCATTTTCCTGTCTTTGCCTCAGGGACAAAAACCATGCGGGAGTCCAACAGGACTCCCGCATGGGAAACTTGATGAAGCGCGCGTCTTTACGGCTGTACCCCCGCACGGACGGCAATCAGCTCCGCCGCCACGGACACAGCGATCTCCTCCGGCGTCTGGGCGCCGATGGCAAGGCCGATGGGGGCGTGGAGCCGGGCGTACTCCGCCTCGGTGAAGCCTGCATCCAGCAGCCGCTCCTTGCAAAGCGCCAGTTTGCGCCGGGAGCCGATGCACCCCAAGTATTTGGCGCCGCTGCGCAGCACCTGGGCAAGCACCTCGTAGTCCGCCTGGTGGCCCCGGGTCATGATGACCACATAGTCCTCCGGCGTCACGGTGACGAACCGGGCAAGCTCCGTGAACGGCCCGCACAAAAGCCCCTCCGCCTGGGGAAAGGCCTCCGCCGACACAAACTCCGGCCGGTCATCGTACACCACCGGGCGGAAGTCCACTGCCGCAATGACCGGCACCAGCGCCCGGGACACATGGCCCCCGCCGAAGATATACACTTTCCCGGCCCGGACCACCGGCAGCGCCAGCCAGCCGTCCCGGTACACGGGGCCGTTTTCCAAAAGCCCCGCCGGCACGTCTTCCGATGCCCGGTCCACCGTCCGCGTCTCCACCACCCGGACGCCCTCGATCCGGCGCAGGAGCCAGGTGTCCCGGCTGCCGGAAAACGCCGCCGTGAGAGCGCGGATGGCCTGGGTACACGGTCCCTCGCCGCCGGGCAGGAACTGGAACTGGACGGTCACATCGCCGCCGCACACCATGCCCAGTGACGCCGCGTCCCCGGGGACAAAGCGGTAGTCTTTCACATCGTCCCCGCCGCTTGCCAGCAGAGCCGCCGCGGCGCGCTGGGCCTCGTACTCCACGGCGCCGCCGCCGATGGTGCCTGCGCTCTCCCCGTTGGAAAACACCGCCATGACCGCCCCGGCGCCCCGGGGGGTGGAACCGCTAGAGGCCAGAATGCTCACCAGCTCCACCGCCTGCCCCGCCTCCAGGGCGTGCAGGATCTTTTTCCACAGCTCCCGCATCTTAGCCGATGCCTCCCTTCCATGCGCCAAGGATCAAAACTGCCACTGTCACGCCGCAGAAAACGTACTTAGCAAGGGGATAGAACCAGGGGCCAAGGGGCTTTTTGCGTGAAAGGTTCACCTGCTCCAGGCAGCCCTCCCTGCCGTATACCCAGAAGAACATGATGCCCGCCAGCAGCGCGCCTGTGGGGCAGGCGAAGATGGAGCACACGTCCATCCAGCCGGAGACGATGCCCTGGATGGAAAGGCTCACCGCCATGCCCACGATTCCCGTCAGCGCCACTGCCTGATAGCGGCCCAGGTGCAGCTTTTCCTGTACCGTGGCCACCGGCGCTTCAAAGAGGTTGATGAGAGAGGTGAATCCCGCCAACAGCGCCGCCACGAAAAACAGCACCATGATGACCGCGCCGCCGGGCATGGTCTTGAAGAGATAGGGCAGGAAAATGAACATGAGTCCCGGGCCGCTCTCACTGAGGGTCTGGCCCGCCGTGGCCATGGCCGGGATGATGACCAGCGCCGCCAGAATGGCCGCCGCCGAGTCAAAGATGGCCACCGTCCGGGCAGAGGCGGGCACGTCCTGTTCTTTTGAGAGATAGGACCCGTAGATCAGCGTGCCGTTGCCGGCAATGGACAGGGAGAAAAACGCCTGACCCAGGGCGTAGATCCACACCTGGGGGTCCAGCAGCTCCCGGGGCCGCAGCACGAAGATGTAGCGGTAGCCCTCCATGGCACCCGGCAGGGCGGCGATGTACACCGCCAGCACCAAGAACAAAATGAAGAACATGGGCATGAGCAGCTTATTGGCCCGCTCGATGCCGCCGCCGATGCCCAGGGCCATCACCACAAAGCAGATCACCATGGCCACCGCCTGCCAGGCGGTGTTGCCCCAGGCGGAAGCCGTAGCACCGAAGTAGGCGGTAAAGCCCTCCACGCCCTCACTGGAGAGCACGGAGCCGGTAAACGCCCCGATCATATACTTCAAAAGCCAGCCTACCACCACGGAATAGCCGATGGCCATGGCCAGTGATCCCGCCACCGGCACAAGGCCCAGCGCCTCGCCCCAGCCCGCCTTTCCGGTGCGGCGCCGGGCAGCGGTGCCGAAGGCGATCATGGGACCACCGCCGGTGGCCCGTCCGAAGGACATCTCCCCCACCACGCCGGTGGAGGCGATGAGCACCACAAAGATCACATAGGGGATCAGGAACGTGGCGCCGCCGAACTGGGCCATGCGGGACGGGAACAGCCAGATGTTGCCCATGCCCACCGCCGAGCCGATGCAGGCCAGCTGAAAGCCCCACTGGGAGCGGAAACTGTCCCTCCCTTTATTATCAGAACGCATATTCTCTCTCCTTTCCGTCCCTCATAGGGGGCAAAGCCGCTCCAGCTCCTCATCCAGCAGCCCCATGGCCTCCCGGATATAAAACTGGAGGCTCTGGGCCGGGCCCACCGCCAGGCGGATGCCGCAGCGGCCCGAGGGCAGCAGGATCTTCACCGCGTCGCACGAGCCGATGGCCGCGGCCATGGGAGCCGTCACCTCGCCCAAAAGGCCGTCCGCCGCCAGGGCTCCCACCGGAGCCAGCAGCACATGGGCCCGGCGCACATTGCAGATGACCGCGTTTTCCCCGGTGGCTCCGTCGTCAGCCCCCGCCTTGAGCATGGCGGCCGTAGCCAGGGCGTTGGTACCCAGGGCCCGCACATGCACGTCCGGCGCACTCTTTTTCACGGCCTCCACCAGCGCCCGGCCCATGCCGCCGCCCTGCCCGTCGATGACCGCCACCAAAATATCCGCACGTTTCATAGTATCCCTCTTTAATAAAACACATGATTTTCTCCAGCATACCCCGCGGGCAGCGCCCTTGTCAACGGCGTTTCCTTTTTCTTGACGGTGGGACAGGCATTTGCTATAATGTAAAAAAATGTGGCCCTGAAGGGCTGCCGGGCGCCGCAGGCGCTTTTTCTCCACAGCACATTTTATATATTACGGCGGACATGCAGCCGCCCAATGTCAGAAGACATTCCCCTCCGGGCATGTCTTTTTTTATTTTCAAGGAGGGATCCCTTTGCAGCTTTCCGCTTTTTTTGATGCCCATCCCAACGGGGCTCTGGCGCTTTCCGGCGGAGTGGACTCGGCGCTGCTGGCCTGGGCGGCCGGCGTGCGGGGCCGAAACTGGCGGGCCTATTTTGTCCATACCCCCTTTCAGCCCGCCTTTGAGCTTGCGGACGCCCGGGCCATCGCCCGGCAGTGCGGCGTGCCGCTGACGGTGGTGGAGCTTGACACCCTGGGAAATGAGACCGTCGCCGCCAACGGCCCCGACCGGTGCTACCACTGCAAGCGACTGCTGTTTTCCGCCCTGCGCAGCCAGGCCGCAGCCGACGGCTTCACCCTGCTCATCGACGGCACCAACGCCTCCGACGATGGGGCCGACCGGCCCGGCATGCGGGCTTTGCAGGAGCTCTCCATCCGCTCTCCTCTGCGGGAGTGCGGCCTTACCAAGCGGGATGTGCGCCGCATGAGCCGCCTGGCGGGGCTCCCCACCTGGGATAAGCCCGCCTATGCCTGCCTTGCCACCCGCATCCCCACAGGCACGGCCCTGACCCGCCCGGCGCTCCAGGCGGTGGAGCGGGCAGAGGACGCCCTTTATCAAATGGGCTTTAGGGATTTCCGGGTGCGTGTGCGGGGCGAGGGCGCCCTGGTGCAGCTGACGGCGGAGCAGTTCCCCATGGCCGCGGCCCGGCGGGACGAGCTACTGTGGCGGCTGCGGCTATTCTTCCGGGAGGCAGCGCTGGACCTGGCGCCCCGGACCCCATCCATGTAAGGAGGCAGCTATGGCAAATCACGTATTATCTCTTCTGCGGGCCGTCCAGTCCGGGGACCTCTCCCCGGAGGACGCCCTGGTGCAGCTGAAGCTCTCGCCCTTTGAGGACCTGGGCTACGCCAAGGTAGACGGCCACCGCGCCGTCCGCCAGGGCACGGCGGAGGTCATCTACGGCCAGTCCAAAACGCCGGAGCAGATCCTGGGCATTCTGGAGACCATGCACCGTCAGGGCTGCGAAAACATCCTGGTGACCCGCATCTCCCAGGAGACGGCGGACATCCTCTCCGCCCGCTTCCCGGTGCGCTATGAGCCCCTCTCCCGGCTGGCGGTGGCGTTCCCTGCGCCGGTGGAGGGCCGGGGCAGCATCGTGGTGTGCACCGGCGGCACCAGCGATATGGGCGTGGCGGAGGAGGCCGCCATCACCGCCGAGGCCCTGGGCAATCATGTCACCCGCCTTTACGACGTGGGCGTGGCCGGGCTGCACCGGCTGCTGGCCAACCTGGAGCCGCTCATGCGGGCCCGGGTGGTCATCGCCGTGGCAGGCATGGAGGGAGCCCTTGCCAGTGTGGTGGGCGGTCTTGTGGACTGCCCCGTCATCGCCGTGCCCACCTCTGTTGGCTACGGCGCGTCCTTCGGCGGCGTCAGCGCCCTTTTGTCCATGCTCAACTCCTGCGCCAGCGGCGTGAGCGTGGTGAATATCGACAACGGCTTCGGCGCGGGCTTTTTGGCCAGCCGCATCAATCAAATGGAGGGAATTCAAGATGAACACCCTGTATCTGGAGTGTAATATGGGCGCTGCGGGAGACATGCTCTCCGCTGCCCTCTACGAACTTTTGGACGACGCTCAGAAGCGCCGCTTTCTGGACACCATGAACCGCCTGATCCCCGGCGTCACCGTAGCGGCGGAACCCGCCGTCACCTGCGGCATTGCCGGTACCCACATGGCGGTGGAGGTCTGCGGCCAGTCTGAGCACAGTCACGATGTGGCCCTGGGAACGGGAGAAGCCGCCCTGCACGAGCACCCTCACGACCATGAGCATCCCCACGACCATGAGCATCCCCACGACCATGAGCATCCCCACGACCACGAGCACCATCACCACCACAGCGGCCCTGCGGAGATCCGCGCCATTCTGGACTCCCTGGATGTGCCGGAAGACGTGCGGCAAAATGCCGCCGCGGTCTATGACCGCATCGCCGCGGCAGAGGCCAAGGCCCACGGGGTGGACGTGGAGCTGATCCACTTCCACGAGGTGGGCGCCCTGGACGCCGTGGCGGACGTGACCGCCGTGTGCCTGGCTATGTACATGCTGCTGTCTCTTATACACATCTGACGCTGCCGACGACTAGTCGAGTGTAGAT
>URKI01000025.1 GCA_900548505.1 uncultured Oscillibacter sp.
CCGCCGGTACGGGGGGCGCCGCCGGTACGGGGCCGGAAGGCCGGGCGCTCCTGCTGGGGCAGCGCCTTCTTGATGGAAAGATTGATCTTTCCGTTTTCCGTGGAGAGGACCAGCACCTTCACGGTCTGCCCCTCCTGCAAAAAGTCATGTACGTCGTTGACAAAGCTGTTGGCGATCTCCGAAATGTGGACCAGTCCGGACTTCCCATTGTCCAGGGCCACAAACGCGCCGAATTTGGTGATGGAGGTCACCTTGCCTTCCACAATGCTCCCAACCTGAGGCTCCATATGGTATGTTTTTTCTCCTTCCGGTAATGTTCGCCGCCTGGGGCGGCATAAAATCAACCGGTGCTGGCGCAAGCGGGGGAGCATCTGCCCCCTCGTCGCCCGGCACCGGTCAGTTGCTGATATCAGAAAACACACGCTCGTTCGGATAGACAAGCCCCAGCTCGTGGCGGGCCATGTCCTCCATTTTTTCTTGGGTGTTGCCCTCGGCGATGTCCGCGGAGAGGGCGTCATTTTCCTGCTGCTGGGTCTGCACCTGGGCGGCCAGCGCGTCCTTTTTTGCCTGAGCGCTTTCCACCTGTCCCTGCAGTGCGTGGAGCTGCCAGCCGATGCCGCCCAGCAGGGCCAGCACCAGAATCTTGGTCACGAGGCTTGACCGTGCCCTGCGGCGCTTTTGTCTTGCCATAGGCCCCCACGCTCCCCTCTCTGAACGATTTGCGTCCAGTTTTTCTTATTGTATAGCATTTCCGTGTAAAATAAAAGACATTTTTTCCTGAAACCGCAATTTTTTTGAAAAAATTTTTCGCCCAAACCAGGGGAAAAGCCAGCAAGTGCGCCAAAAAAGCCAGGGTATCCACCCAAAAGGACCACACGGGCCGCAGCGGCGCCGAGAGCAGGCAGAAGTACAGCACGGCGCCGCCCAGCGCCCCCAGCAGCACGTAGCCCCGCAAGATCCCGGCTGAAAGCCGCAGGGTAAAGAGGAACAGCGCCGTGCCCACACACAGGCAGTATACCGCGTCCAGCACGGCGGTGGCCCGGGGCAGCCGCAGCCGCACCGCCCGCAAAAGGTCGTAGAGCACCGCACTGCCCAGGCCCAGCAGCACGGACTGGCCGAACAGGCTCAGCTGCTGGGAGATCTGGATCTCCATAGGCCCCTACCCCAGCAGCCGGCGGAAAAAGCCTCCCTGGGACTGGGGCGCGTCCTCATAGGAGATGGCGTCAATGCGCCCCTCCACATGGAGCTCCCCGCCCTCCAGGGAGAGCTTGCCGATATGCAGCCCCTCGCCGGTGACCACCAGCGTGCCGGCGGATGTGGACATGACGATGCCCGTTTCGTCAAAGCGCTCCACGTCCTCCACGCCGGATACCGTCAGCCGTTCCCGGCCCTCCAGCTCCAGGTGGTGGGCGGCGGGCATGGTGTTGTAGTCGTTCATTTCCTCGTCCCTCCCCTGCCCCATCCTATGGGCGCGGAGGGGGAAATATTACTGGGCGATCTCCCGGTACAGCGTACCGGCGTCCGCCTGCTTTACCGTCTCCTGGACGGACAGCACCTCCACGGTCAGCGTCCGCTGGCCGAAGCGCAGGGAGATCTGATCCCCCACCTTCACGTCGTAGCTGGCCCGGGCGGGTTTGCCGTTGACGCTGATGAGGCCGTTGTCGCAGGCCTCGTTGGCTACGGTGCGCCGCTTGATGAGGCGGGACACCTTCAGATACTTGTCCAGACGCATGGGAAAAACCTCCTGTTCCTGGAAGAAAGGCTGCCGGCACTTTCGTGCCGGCAGCCTGCCTGCCAAATTTTGCGATTACTGGCCCACGCTGTCCTTGAGGGCCTTGCCGGCCTTGAACACGGGCACGACGGAAGCGGGGATCTCGATGGACTCCTTGGTCTTGGGGTTGCGGCCCATGCGGGCAGCGCGCTTCTTCACCTCGAAAGAACCAAAGCCCACCAGCTGGACCTTGTCGCCCTCCTTCAGAGCGGCGGTGATGGTCTCCAGAGTGGCGGAGATCACAGCCTCGGCATCCTTTTTGGAAACGTCCGCCTTTTCGGCGACGGCGTTGATGAGTTCAGCCTTGTTCATGGAACATATCCTCCTAGTATTGCAGTTCGTTTTTATTTCTCAACGCGGTGTGCGTTTAAGACTCTTCCTCTTTGGCCTGCCGCCACAACGCAAGCAGCGCCTCGCCGGTGCACTGGCTCATGGGCGCTTGGGCGTGCTGCTCCACATAGCGGAAGCGGCGGTCAAATTTGTCGCAGGCCCGGTGCAGGGCGTCCTCCGGGTCCACGGCGCACATCTGGCCCACCTTGGCGGCCATGAACAGCGTGTCCCCCAGTTCCTCCCGGACGCCGTGGGGCTCGTCCGCACTGCCGCCGCGCTCTAGAGCGGAGCGCAGCTCCCGGACTTCCTCTTCCAGCTTGTCCAGCGCGGCCAGGGCGCCGGGCCAGTCGAATCCCGCCTTGGCGGCCTTCTTCTGGACCTTCTCCGCCCGCCACAGGGCAGGCAGCGTGTGGGGCACGGCTTCGATGGCGTCCGCCGTGGAGGCTTGTCCCTTTTCCTCCCGCTTGAGGACCTCCCAGTTGGTGAGGACCTGCTCGCTGGTGTCGGCGGTCATGCCGCCGCCGAACACATGGGGATGGCGGAAGATCATTTTCTTCGTCACGCCGTCCACCACGTCTGCCATGGTGAAGCGGCCCCGCTCCTCCTCCATGATGGCGTGGAACACCACCTGCATGAGGACGTCCCCCAGCTCCTCGCACATGTCCGGCGCGCTGTCCTTGTCCAGCGCGTCGATGACCTCGTACGTCTCCTCCAGGAAATTCCGGCGGATGGACTGGTGGGTCTGCTCAGCGTCCCAGGGGCAGCCCCCGGGACCCCGCAAAAGGCGCATGACCGTCAGGAAATCCTCATAGTCATAGCGGCTCTTACATTGAAAATCTACCATACATTATCTCCCATTGCAAGAAAATTCAACGGTAAACCGGGGGATTTTCCCCGAAAAGCTCATTTCAAGTGCAGAAGTTTAATAAGCTTCTGGCCCTTGGGAACGGACTGCAGGTCCTCCGCCCGCAAAATGCCCAGGGCGATGACCAGCACGCCGTAGACCACCACGCCGGCACCGATGCCGATCATCGTGGCCAGTGCGCTGGCGCCGTAGGCGTATTCGCCGCCGGTGAGCACGCGCAGCGTCAGACCGTAGCCGGCCCAGGCCATGAGGCCCATGAGCACGGAGGCCACCACGGGCTTGGTGAACAGCTGGAGGTATTTGGGCTTTTCCGGGGAGTACTTCCACACGAAGAACAGATTCAGCCCGCAGATGACCAGATAGCAGCAAAGGGTGGAGATGGGCGCGCCGTGGATGTTGATGTTGGGGTTGCCCACCAGCACGTAGTTCATGACGATCTTGGTGATGCCGCCGGCAATCATGGTGCAGATGGGGATGCGCTCATGGCCGTAGGACTGCAAAATGGCGTTGGTCAGCGTCATGAGGCAGATGAAGATGCAGGCGATGCCCAGTACCTGCAGGTGCGGGCCGGCCGCCGCGGCAGCCTCCGGCTGGGCCGGATAGAGCATACGCAGGATGGGGCCGGAGAGCACGCTGAGTCCCACGCCCGCCGGGATGGCCAGAATGGCGATGAGGCGGAAGGCGGAGGAGATGATGCGGTTGGCACCGGCATTGTCCTTGCGGGCCATGGCCGCCGCCGCGAAGGGGATGAGGCTCATGGTCACGGGATAGACGAAGGAGGGCGGCAGGTTGATGAGGTCCATGCCGAAGGTGTACTGGCCGTAGAGAGCGGTGGGGGTCTCCGGCAGCAGCGAGGAGATGGACTCCAGCCGGCCCAGCACGATCTTGGAGTCGATGAGGGTGATGATGCTCATGGCGGAGTTACTGAGGGTGATGGGCACGCCGATGAGCAGCACCTTCTTCATGAGGGTGCCGCTGCTGTCGGGCACGTCCAGAGACTGGGTGCGGTCCCGGTGGGTCAGCAGGTAGAAAATCAAGAACAGCATGGACATGACGGTGCCGATGGTGACGCCCAGGATGGCGCCGGCGGCCGCCAGCTCCACGCCCCGGCCCAGCTGCAAAAAGTACCAGGCAAGGGAAAGACCGAAGCCCAGCTTGCACAGGGCCTCCAGGATCTGGCTCACGGCAGTGGGGGTCATGTTCCCCTGTCCCTGGGTGTAGCCCCGCATACAGGCCAGCAGGCACACGCAGAACACCGCCGGGGCCAGGGCCCGGATGGACCAGAAGGCCAGGGGGTCGTTCATGAAGGAGGCCAGCTGGGCCGAGCCGAAGAACATCACCAGGGAGAACACGGTGCCCAGGCCGAAGAACAGCCAGATGGCCGTGCGGAAGAGCTTGCGCTTTTCGTTCTCCCGGCCCAGGGCGTGGGCCTCGCTGGTGAGCTTGGAGATGGCCAGGGGCAAGCCCGCGGTGGAGATGGTCAAAAGCAGGTTGTAGATGTTGTAGGCCACGGTGAAGTGGGCCTTGCCCTCGTCGCCGATGATGTTGCCCAGGGGGATCTTGTAGACGGCGCCGATGAGTTTGACGATGGCCACAGCCGCGGCCAGCACGGCGGCGCCGCCCAGGAAAGACGGCCGTTTTTCATTTTTTGACATGAAACGATTACCTCAAATTGATTCAAAGATAGCAGGGCTCATACCAAAGGGTATGGCCGCGGAGGGGAAAACATGCCCCTTACAGGCGGGCCAGGCACGCCTTGACCAGGGCGGAGAACCGGGGACCGGCCGCCTGTCCGGCGGCGATGACCTCCTCGCCGCTGAGGGGCTGGTCCAGCACGCCGGCGGCCATGTTGGTGCAAAGGGTGAAGCCCAGCACGTCCATGCCGCAGTGGGCGGCGGTGATGGCCTCGGGCACGGTGGACATGCCCACGGCGTCGGCGCCCAGCAGCCGGGCCGCCCGCACCTCTGCGGGGGTCTCATACTGGGGGCCGGGGAAGAACATGTACACGCCCTGGCGCAGGGGGATGCCCAGCGAGGCGGCACACTGGCGGGCCACATCCTGGAGGGCCGGGGTGTAGACCCTGCTCATATCCGGGAAGCGGGGGCCCAGCTCATCCAGGTTGGGGCCCTGGAGGGGGCTGGCGCCGAAGAACTTGATGTGGTCGGTGATGAGCATGATGTCGCCGGCGGAAAAACTGGTGTTCACGGCGCCGGCGGCGTTGGTCACCAGCAGGGCCCGGGCGCCCAGCAGCCGCACCACCCGCACGGGGAAGCTCACGTCCGCATAGGACCAGCCCTCATAGGTGTGCAGCCGGCCCTGCATGACGGCCACGTCCGTCCCGGCCAGGCGGCCGAAGACGAACTGCCCGGCGTGGTCCGGCGCGGTGGAGCGCTTCATGTGGGGCACCTGGTCATAGGGCACGGCGATGGGGTCCTCCACTGCGTCCGCCAGGGAGCCCAGGCCGGAGCCCAGGATCAAAAGCACCTTGGGGCAAAAGCCGTTCAGCCGCGCCTGGAGAGCGCGGGCGCTTTCGCAGCACTGGTCATAGGTATAGGTTTCCATAAAGCGCCTCCTTTACGCAGAGTTGTTCACAGTTTCTGGCCGCACTGACGGCAGTAGCGGTCGCCTGTGCGGGCCTCGGCGCCGCAGGTGCGGCACCGCTGGGCAGACGCACCGCTGCGGCAGCGGGCAATCTCGTCGTTGAGGGTGTCGATCCGGCGCAGCTGGTCCAGAAGCTCCTCGGAGTCGGCGGGATGGCCGGCGTGGGTGTCGTAGAGCATTTGGCCCACCGTCCGCAGCTGGCTGTGGACGGATGCCTTCAATCGCACCAGCCGGGCGCCCCGGCAGGCCCGGTCCGTGAGGACGGCGGCCTGCTGTCCGGCACCGTAGGCGATGGCGCCGCCGGTTTTGCGGGCCTTGGAGAAAAGACGGCTCAGGGTTTCGTTCATGAAAAGACCTCCTGACCTGGGGCGGCATGCCGCCCGGAAGTGGACGGGGCACGGCCCCGCCCCAAACGCTCAGTGATTGTCGTAGGTGCTGCCGCCGATGAATTCCCGGGCCAGGGAGTCCGGCGCCACGCAGCTCTCGTCCATGGGCTCGATGAGCCGGAAAGCGGCGAGCATGTCGTCCACCACCGCGTACTTGCCGACGGGCACCTTTTCCAGCAGAGGCACCACAAAGGGCTTGAGCACCGCGAACTCAAAGGCCAGGGACGAGTCGAACATCAGGTCGGCGTTTTCCTTGTAGGGGGAGATGTACAGCTTCTCGCCCCGGCGCACGTTGTCCCACATTTTCAGGGTAAAGGCGGCGTCGCTGCCCCGGAACTTGAAGTCCCGGACGATCCGGCGGCAAAGCCGCAGCCAGGCGTGCTGGAACACCACCTTGCCATCGTCGTCCACCAGGTTGCTGCGGGCGGCGATGTAGAGCTTGAAAGCGTTGGGGTTCTTGCCCACGATAATGTCGTTGAGGGCGTGGATGCCCTCGAAGATGGCCAGCTCGTCGCTGCCCAGGTGCAAAGGCTGGGACATGATGTCCGAGCGCATCTGCCGTGCAAACTCGTACTTGGGCACGTGGATGGTCTCGCCCCGGTCCAGCATGGCAAAGTGCCGGTTCAAAAGCTCGATGTCCAGGCAGAAGGGGGACTCGTAGTCAATGTTGCCCTCCCGGTTGCGGGGGGCCGTCTCTGGGTCGATGGTGTTGAAGTAGTTGTCCATGGACACGGTGTGGGTCACGATGCCCATGTTCTCCAGCTGCTCTTCGATCTTCAATGCCGTGGTGGTCTTGCCGGAGCCGGAGGGGCCGGAGAGCAAGATTACGTGGGACTCAGAGCGGTGCCGGGCGATCTTCTCGGCGGCCATGGTGACTTTCTGGGCAAAGGCGGCGTCGCACTGGTCGGCAAAGCCCTTGGGATCAGAGCGGATGGCCTCATTGATCTGGGAAAGAGAATACGGCATGTCACAAGGCTCCTTTCAAAGATTCATAAAACGCAGCGAACGCCGCCTGGTTATCCAGGCACTTTTCCGGGCGTTCGGTGTACTCCTTGGGGTACTTGAGGTTGAAAGCCCGCTGGATGTGGTTGGTGCCCGGCTCCACCATCTTGGTGGAACCGCCGGCACCGAAGGACAAAATGGAGCAAAGCTCCGACATGATGTAGATATTGTACAGGCACTCGCCGCCGCCCCGGCTCCAGCCGATGTTTTCAAAGCTGCCGGACATGTACTTTTGCCGGTAGAGATAGTAGGGGGCGAAGCCGGCGGCGCGGAGCGTGGGACCGGCGTAGTCCAGCATGGCGGCCACGTCCTCGGGGGAGGGCACTTTCAGCCCCTCCAGCAGAATACGGCTGCCCTTTTTGAGAGACAGGGTGTGGACAGTGATGTTGTCCGTGCCGAAGGCGATGCACGCATCCAACGAGCGGCGGAAGCCCTCGGGCGTATCCTCCGGGAGACCTGCGATCAGGTCCATGTTCACGTGGGCAAAGCCAAAGGAGTTTACCAGCGCCATGGACTTTCGCAGTTCTTCAGCGGTGTGGCGGCGTCCGATGGCCCGCAGCACATGGTCCTCCATGGTCTGGGGGTTCACGGACAGGCGGTCCACCCCGTGGGCTTTCAGGACAGCCAGCTTCTCGGCGGTGATGGTGTCGGGCCGTCCGGCCTCCACGGTGATCTCGTCGCAGGCAGAGAGGTCAAAGGACTCCTCAAAGGCGGTGAGTACCCGGTCCATCTGGTCCGCGGTCAGCGTGGTGGGGGTGCCGCCGCCCATGTAGAACGCCCGGGCCCGCAAGCCCTGACGGCGTACCATCTCGCCGCCGGCGCGGATCTCGGCGATGAGGGCATCCACATAGGGCTCCACCAGAGAAAAGCTCTTTTCCACCGACTGGCTCACAAAGGAGCAGTAGGCGCAGCGGGTGGGGCAGAATGGGATGCCCACATACACGGCGATGTCCCGCTTTCCAAGGCCCGCGGCGGCTTTCACCGCCGCCGTGCCGGTCTCTACGGCCAAAGCTGCCCGCTCCGGCGTGACGAAGTACTCCTGCTCCAGCAGCGCCCGGGCCTCGTCGGGGGTCTTCCCCTCCTCCAAGGCCCAAGTGACGGGCTTGTCGGGCCGCACGCCGGTGAGCATGCCCCAGGGGGGCGTGACGCCGGTGACGGCACGGGCTGCCAGAAAAAAGCACCGGGCGATGGCGTGGCGGCGCTGGCCCTCCCGCTCGAAGTCCGTGCCCGTCAGGGGGGCGCTGAGACTGTAAGGGGCCGATGTTCCCTCGAAGCTCAGCTCCACAGTTACGTGGCACTGGGCAGGCTCCTCCTGCACGGAGACCACCGCCCAGGTGTCGTCCTCCGGCGTGATGGGCTCATAGACGGGGAGCTGGCCGGGAAACAGGTTCAAAAGGCTCTGCTCGACGATGTAGCGCTCGTCGTTGCCCTGCAATACAAGCTTCATGGCGTCTCACTCCATCTGCATGGCCTGCTGGAGATAGGGATTCCACATCCGCTCCCGCTCCAGGGTGGAGGGCTCCATATGGCCGGGATAGACGGCCAGGTCTCCCTCCAGGCGTCCCAGACGCCGCAGGGAGGAGAGGATCTTTTTCATGCTGCCGCCGGGGAAGTCCGTCCGCCCGCAGGAGCCGGCAAAGAGGGTGTCTCCGCAGAAGAGAGCGTTGCCGCAGCGCAGCGTCACGCTGCCCTCAGAGTGGCCGGGGGTGGAGAGCACCTCCACCGTCAGCGTGCCCACGGCAATGGTGTCCCCCTCGCCGTAGTCCACGGCGCCGGCAATGGGCGGGAACAGCTCCCGGAGATAGGGATTGTCCCCCGCCTGGTCCAGGCGGCTGAGGTACACGGGAATGTCCGGCCACTGCTCCCGCAGCGCCGCCACAGCGCCGGTGTGGTCATAGTGTCCGTGGGTGAGGAGGATGGCGCAGGGAGTGCAGCCGCTCTCTTTCACGGCGGCGGCTACCCGGGCAGCCTCCTCGCCCGGATCGATGACGGCGCACACGGCCGCCTCCGGGTCGCAGAGGATGTAGCAGTTGGTGCCGATGGGGCCTACCTGTAAGGTCTGGATCTTCATAGATGCCTCCGTAAGGTCAAGGATATCAGGTCTGGTCCGTGTCAAAGAGAATGGTGACCGGGCCGTGGTTCAAAGAGTCCACTTCCATCTTGGCGCCGAACTCGCCGTGCTCCACGGTGAAGCCCCGGCTGCGGCAGTGGTCCATGAACGTTTCGTACAGGGGGATGGCCAGATCCGGCTTGGCCGCGCCGGAAAAGCCGGGGCGGCGGGAGGAGGTGTCCGCGTACAGGGTGAACTGGGACACCACCAGGAGGCTGCCGCCCACCTGTTCCAGGTTCAGGTTCATCTTTTCGTTTTCGTCCTCAAAGACCCGCAGATTGCAGATCTTGTCTGCCAGCTTTCGGGCGGTGTCCTCCGTGTCGTTGGGGCCCACGCCCAGCAAAACAAGGAACCCCCGGCCGATCTGGCCGTTGATGCGGCCCTCAATGGTGACGGAGGCGCGATCTACGCGGGTGACGACTGCGCGCATAGGAAAACTCCTTTCGTTGTGGCGCCCAGGGGGCGGAAGTATTGGGGGAAAAGCCGTCTCCCTTTGCCCCGGGGGGGCAAAGGGAGCGGTGCAGAATTTACAAAAAAGCGTTGCTTTTGCTCCGGACGCAAACCAGCAAAGCGTTTGCAGAGCATGTTCGCCGCGGCGTGTACGTGGCGAACATACCGGGACCTGCGCACCGGGGGCGCGCGCCCCAGTGACCGATGTCACTGGGGTGGGGGGAGATCGAGGGGGGACTGGTCCCCCTTCGAACATTTCTCAGCCCGCGGGCCGGTTCACCTTCAGTACGCCGGAGATCTGGTTGAGTCGCCGCATGAGGGCGGCAAGCTGCTGGCTGTCCCGGATGCGGACCTCCAGGCGGCAGATGGCGAACTGGTCCTCCGTGCTGCGGGACTGGATGCCCAGCACGAAGGTGTTGGTGGAGGACAGGGCGGCGGAGATGTCCAGCAGCAGGCCCTGGCGGTCCTTGCACACCACTTCCAGCGTGGTGGGATAGCTCTCGTTGGTATTTTTGCCCCAGGAGACATGGATCCAGCGGCCCTCCTGCCCTGGCTGGGCCCGCTTGGCGGGCGAGGCGTTGGGACAGTCGCAGCGGTGGACGGACACGCCGTAGCCCCGGGTGATAAAGCCGATGATCTCGTCTCCGGGCACGGGGGTGCAGCACTTGGAGAACTTCACCAGGCAGTTGTCCAGCCCCTCCACAATGATGCCCTGCTCGCTTTTCACCTGCTTGGGGGCGGGGGGCTTGGGCTCCTCGGGCCGGACGGGCTTGGCCTCGGCCTCAGCGGCGGCCTTTTCCGCCTGGTGCTGGCGGGCGATGCGGTTGAGCTCGCCCTGCATACGGCTGACCGCCTTCTGGGCCGTGAAGCCGCCGTAGCCGATGGCGGCGTACATATCGTCCAGGGTGGGATAAGAGACCTTCTTCAAAAGGCCGGGCAGGGTGTCTGCCGCCAGCACATCCCGCATGGCGATGCCGCAGTGCTTGAGCTCGGCTTCAAAGGCGGAGCGGCCATTGGCGATGTTCTCGTCCCGGCGCTCCTTCTTGAACCACTGGCGGATCTTGCTGCGGGCCTCGCTGGACTTGGCGATGTTCATCCAGTCCCGGCTGGGGCCCTTGCCGGCCTTGGAGGTGAGGATCTCCACAATGTCGCCGTTTTTGAGCACGTGGTCAAAGGTGACGATGCGGCCGTTGACCTTGGCGCCCACCATGTGGTTGCCCACGGCGGAGTGGATGGCGTAAGCGAAGTCGATGGGGGTGGCGCCGGCGGGCAGGTTCTGCACGTCGCCGCCGGGGGTAAAGACGAACACCTCGTCGGAGAACATATCCACCTTCAAAGAGTGGATATACTCCTCGGCGTCGGCGCCCTCCTGGTTTTCCAGCAGACGGCGGACCCACTCGTACTTGCCCTCGGTGCCGGCGCCCTGGCCCCCCTGCTTATACTTCCAGTGGGCGGCCACGCCGTATTCGGCGATCTCGTGCATGGCCCGGGTGCGGATCTGCACCTCAAAGGGGATGCCGTCCGTGCCCATGACCGTGGTGTGCAATGACTGGTAGCCGTTGGGTTTGGGGGTGCCGATATAGTCCTTGAACCGGCCCAGAATGGGCTTATAGATATCGTGGATGACGCCCAGCACGTTGTAGCAGTCGCCCACGTTCTCCACGATTACCCGGAACGCGAACAGGTCGAAGATCTCGTCCAGGGATTTGTTCTGGTTGAACATCTTGCGGTAGATGGAGTAGGGGTGCTTCATGCGGCCGTAGACGATGTGCTCGATGCCCAGCTCATTCAGCCGGTCGTCGATCTGGATCTGGGTGCGCTGCATGAACGCCTCGTACTCCCGCTGCTTGACGCTCAGCTTGGAGACGATCTCCTCATAGCCCACCGGGTCCAGATACTTCAAGGAGAGGTCCTCCAGCTCCCACTTGATGCGCTGCATGCCCAGCCGGTGGGAAATGGGGGCGTAGATCTCCATGGTCTCCAGGGACTTTTGCTTCTGTTTGGCCGGAGACTGGTACTCCATGGTGCGCATGTTGTGGAGCCGGTCGGCGATCTTGATGAGGATGACCCGGATGTCCTTGCTCATGGCGATGAGCATTTTCCGCAGGTTCTCCATCTGCTCGTCTTCCTTGGTGGCGTACTGGATGCGGGTCAGCTTGCTGACGCCCTCCACCAGGTCGGCGATGGTGGGAGAAAAAAGCTTGGCGATCTCTTCGTGGGTGGCGGTGGTGTCCTCGATCACATCGTGCAGCAGCGCCGCCTCGATGGACTCCGAGTCCAGCCGCAGCTCCTCCGCCACGATCTGGGCCACGGCCAGCGGGTGGATGATATAGGGCTCGCCGCTTTTGCGCTTTTGGTTTTCGTGGGCCTTGTCGGCATATTCAAAGGCCGCCCGGATGCGGTCAAAGTCCGCCGCCGGGTTATAAGCCCGTATGGTTTTTACCAGATTCTCGTACTGTTCCGCAATGGTCACAGTCCATCGCCTCCGTTTCGTGCGGCGCAGCCGTGCAGCCGCATCAGATAGGGGCAGGCGTTCAGGTCCACCTTCCCCTGGATGGGATTCAAGGAAAGCGTCACGGTCTCATCGCCGTCCGCCAGGGACAAAAGCCCCCGCTCGGCAAAGACCCGCACCGCAAGGCCCGCCCGGAGAAAGCTCTCCGTGCCGCCGCCCTGGGACGCCAGGCGCCGCAGGAAGGGCAGGCGCTCCGTCTCCAGCTTGCCCTGGCGCAGCCGCCGCTCCAGCGCCACCCAGAAGGCGGCGAACTGTTCCCGGGACGCGCCCAGCCGGGCGGTCTCCTGGGCGGTGAGGCGGCCGCCGCCGGTGAGCCGGTCCAGAAGCTCCAAATCGGCGGCCTCATGACGGCTGGGGGTCAGAGAGGGACGGATATCGATCAGCTGCAGCTGCAGCGTGGTGTTGCCCCGGAAGGTATTGGCCTGCAGGTAGAAGGCCGCGTCCACCCGGCTGCCGGCGCAGATGCCGCACTCTTCCTCCGTGACGGAGAAGAAAATGGCGTCGAAGCGGCAGGTGCCCTTGGAAAGGCGCAGCTTCAGGTGCCGCCCCTGGCCCACGGGCTGGATGGAGTCCACCGTGGCCCCCAGCAGCGCCAGGGTGGGCCGGGGATTGCCGGCGCCGTAGGGCTCCAGATAGCTCAGGTGCTCCGCCTCCGAAAGGGTCATCTCCGCGGGGCAGGTGATGGCCGCGTCGATGTCCAGGCAGCTGACGGGCACCTCTCCGCCGGAGGCTGAGCGCACATAGCGGTTCATCCGCTGGCGGAAGGCGTCGATATTGCCCTCCGGGATGGTGAAGCCCGCGGCCAGCTCGTGGCCGCCGAAGCCGTCCAAGAGGTCGGCGCAGGATTCCAGCGCCGCAAAGAGGTTGAAGCCGCCGTAGGACCGGCACGAGCCCTTGCCGGTGCCGTCCTTGAGGTGGATCATGAAGCTGGGACAGGCGTATTTCTCGCTCAGGCGGGAGGCGACGATGCCCACCACGCCCTGGTGCCAGCGCTCACTGGAGAGGACCAGGGCGCTGCGCTCCTCGTTGGAAAGGCGGCCGATCTTTTCCACGGCGTCGGCGCAGATGGCCTGCTCCACCGCCTGACGCTCCCGGTTCAGCTCGCACAGCTCCTTGGCAAGCTCCTCCGCCCGGGCGGGGTCGGAGGTCTCCAGCAGGTCCGCGGCCAGGTCCGCCGCGCCCATACGCCCGGCGGCGTTGATCCGGGGCGAGAGCACGAAGCCGATCTGGATGGAGGTGATGGGCTTTCCCAGAAGCCCCGCTTCTTTCAAAAGGGCGTGTACGCCCACAAAATCCGTATGGGGCAGAGCCTCCAGTCCGCAGGAGACAATGGTGCGGTTCTCCCCCTCCATGCGCATGACGTCGGCGATGGTGCCGATGGCCGCCAGGGTGCAGTACCGGGCGAACAGGGCGTCCTCCCGGCTCTCGCCGCCCAGGGCCAGCACCAGCATGAGAGCAACGCCCACGCCGGCCAGGTGCTTGAAAGGATACGGGCAGTTGGAGCGGTGGGGGTCCACCACGGCCACGGCCGCGGGGAGGTTCTCCTTGCACTCGTGGTGGTCTGTGATGACCACGTCCATGCCCAGGGAATTGGCAAAGTCCACTTCTTCGTTGCCGGTGATGCCGCAGTCCACGGTGACCATCAGGGTGGCACCCTGGTCGTGGAGACCGCGGATGGCGTCCTCGCTGAGGCCGTAGCCGTCCTCAATGCGCCGGGGGATATACCGCAGGCACTTCACACCGCAGCTTTGCAGGTAGTCCCGCAGCAGCACGGTGGAGGTGATGCCGTCCACGTCGTAGTCGCCGAACACGGCGATGGTCTCTTTCTGGCTGATGGCCCGCTGGATGCGCTCGACAGCCTTGTCCATGTCCTTGAGGAGCATGGGCGAGTGAGTCAGCTTGCGGGACCGCTCCAGAAACTCCGCCGCGGCTTCCGCCGAGGTGATGCCCCGGGCGGCCAGCACCGTGGACAAAAGGCACGGATAACCGGCGCTGCGCAGAAGGGCCACGTCCCGCTCATCCGGCGTGCCGATGTTCCATTTTTGAAATTTCACAGGAAGCGCCCTCCTTTCCAGATGTGTACAATACGCCACAATAACTATTCTATTATAGCAGATGCGGTGGCGCAGGTAAAGGAAAAATGTGAGCAAAACCCAGAGGTTTCCTGCTTCTTTCCGGGATTCGACAGGGTATATTTGACGCAAGTGCCAAATTTTGATACAATAGCGCTCGTGAATTTTCCACGAAAAAGGAGACGAGCCATGAAAAACCGTTTTTCCCGCTTCCTTGCCGGCATGCTGGCCGCCTTGACCGTGCTGTGCGCCGCCCCCGCGGCCCGGGCCGCAGGCTTTGCGGACGTACCGGCCGACAGCTGGGCGGCGGAGGCGATCTACCGGGGCGTGGAGCTGGGGCTGTTCCAGGGCCAGAGCGCCGACCGCTTCGGCATGGGCCAGCCCATGACCCGCGCGGCTTTTGTGACGGCCATGTGCCGCCTGTTCGGCTGGGAACTGGTCACGCCGGAGACCCCCACCTTCCGGGACGTGCAGGACCCGGACGCCTGGTATTACTCCGCGGTGGAGACCGCCTATGTCCACGGCGCCGTCACCAATCAGACGGATACCTTCCGCCCCGGCGACCCCATCACCCGGGAGGAACTGGCGGTCATGCTGGTGCGGGCCCTGGGCTACGGCACCATCGCCGGCCTTGCCCAGGATCTGCCCATGCCCTTTAAGGACGTGGCTACCGGTGCCGGCTATCTGGCTATGGCCTATGAGCTGGGCATCGTCAACGGCACCTCCAAGACCACCTTTTCCCCGGAAAAGACGGCCACCCGGGAGCAGGCGGCCGTCATGCTCATGCGGGTCTATGATGCCTGCCACACGAACCCTGGCCTGGTGGGTGTCTGCTCCGGTGACGGCACCGGGGACTGGAGCAGCTATGAGGCTGTGGCCCTCACCGGTGGACGCCTTACCTACGGCACCGCCGTTCAGATGGCCCGCCCGGCAGCCGAGCGGGAGCAGGCATTTTTGACGGCTGTCCGCGCTGCCGGAGCCAAGGCGCTGCTGCATGTGACTGCCAGCGGCTCTGTGCTGAACCACAATGCCGCCGAGCTGGCGGCGGCTGTGGCGGACGCTGCGGCGGACGGAGGCTACGACGGCGTATATCTGGATATCCCGGTCTCCGGCGAAAAGCAGGAGGCGGCCCTCACCGCCCTGGCCCAGGCGCTGGACGGGGCGCTGGGAGAGCGCAGCCTCTACGTGGCGGCGGACGCCCCCGCCTGGGGCGAGGGTACGTCCGGCGCGCTGGATTACGAGGCCCTGGGCAGCGCGGCAGACTGCCTGGTGGTGCGGGTGCAGGCCTATGAAAAAGAGGCGGACGGCTTTGTGACGGCCCCTCTGGAGCCGCTGGAAGAGGTGTATTACGCCCTTTCCCGCCTGCGCACGAAGGTGGACAAGAGCCGGCTCTGCCTGCTGCTGACCACCACCGCCAGCGCCTGGGAGGGCGGCCGGGAGCGGGCCATGGACGGCGCGGAGGTGGAGGCGCTGCTGGCAGACCATGCCCACACCCAGTCCTATTACGCCCAGCGCTATGCCTGCGCCTATCTGGTACAGCAGACCAGCGGCTCCTGGCCTCTGACGGTCTGGTATCTGGACGACGAGAGCGTGCGGGAGCGGACGCGCATGTGCGCGTTTTTGGGGGTGGACCGTGTGTGTCTGAGCGACACGGACGCCGCCTCCAGCCTCTTCTGGAAAGGGCTTTCCTGAAAAGAAAAAAGACGGGCCGAAAGGCCCGTCTTTTTTTATGGGTGGATTACAGGAACTTCTGCATACCGTCCGTAGCGGCGGAGACGTCCGCGCTGATGGAGACGGTGAACTTGATGTTGTTCTGCTCGCCGAACAGATCCAGCCAGTTCAGGAAGTTCTCGGTATCGCTGCCGATTTCCCCGCCGACGATCTTGAAGAGATTGTCGATAAACACGTGGGAGATGTCGTAGTTGCCCGCATAGAGGCCGCTGATAAAGCCGCGCAGCAGGTCGTAGCTGTTCAATTTATATTCCTGGGCGTCAATGAGACGGATATGATAGTGGATATCATACGTCAGATTGCGGTTGGCCTCGATGCAAACCACGTTGCCGGGCTCGTCCTTCGCCGAATTGTTGATCAGTTCGATGAGCCGCTTGGTCTTACCGGAACCCTTCACGCCCATAATCAGTCTGACCATAGTAATCACTCCTGTCAAATAGAATCGCCGGGGGGATGGTTATCCTGTGTTCAGCATAGCATAAGATCCTGTAAAAAACAATGCAAAAAAGCAAATTCAATCTTTGTTCACAATAGGCATTGACAAGCCGGTGACAAAGTGCCTCACTGGGCCAGCTTTGCCTCCAGCTCTGCCCGGCGGTCCTCATAGCCGGGCTTGCCCAGCAGGGCGAACATGTTCTTCTTATAGGCCTCCACGCCGGGCTGATCGAAGGGGTTCACGTCCAGCAGGTAGCCGGACAGGCCGCAGGCGTACTCGAAGAAGTAGATGAGCTGACCCAGGGCGCGGGGCGTCTTGCCGTCGGCCTCCACGATGATGTTGGGCACGCCGCCCTCGGTGTGGGCGAGCAGGGTGCCCTCCATGGCCTTGTCCCGGATGAAGTCCATGTCGGTGCCGGCCAGGAAGTTCAGGCCGTCGCCGTCCTGGGCGTCGGTGGGCACGGCCAGCCGGGCGTGAGAGGCGCCCAGGCGTACCACCGTCTCAAACATGAGCCGGCGGCCCTGCTGGATGTACTGGCCCATGGAGTGCAGGTCCGCGGTGAACTCCACGCTGGCGGGGAACAGGCCCTTGTCGTCCTTGCCCTCGCTCTCGCCGTAGAGCTGCTTCCACCACTCCAGCATGAAGCGGAAGGCGGGGTCGTAGCAGGCCAGCAGCTCCACGGAGCGGCCGGAGCGATAGAGCTCATAGCGGATGGCGGCATAGCGCCAGGCGGGGCAGTCGAAAGAGGCGTCCGTGGTGCAGCGGTCCATCATCTCGGCGGCGCCGGCCATCAGCTCGCTGATGTCCACGCCGGCCACGGCGATGGGCAGAAGGCCCACGGCGGTGAGCACGGAGAAGCGGCCGCCCACCTCGTCGGGCACCACGAACGTCTCCCAGCCCTCGGCGTCGGCCAGGGACTTCAGGGCGCCCCGGGCCTTGTCGGTGGTGGCATAGATACGGCCGCGGGCGCCCTCCTTGCCGTACTTCTTCTCCAGAGCTTCCCGGAAGAAGCGGAAGGCCACGGCGGGCTCGGTGGTGGTGCCGGACTTGGAGATCACGTTGACGGAGAAGTCCTCATCCTCCACCAGCTCCAAAATCTCCTGCAGGGCGTCGGCAGAGAGGCCGTTGCCAGCAAAGTAGATGTTGGGGGTGTCCTTCTTCTTGAGGTTGTAGTTGGGAGAGCACAGGCAGTCGATCACGCCCCGGGCGCCCAGGTAGGACCCGCCGATACCGATGACCACCAGGGCCTTGGAATCGCTGCGGATCTTGGCGGCGGCTGCCTGGATCCGGTCGAACTCAGCCTTGTCGTAGTCACGGGGCAGGTGCACCCAGCCGGTGAACTCACCGCCCAGGCCGTTGCCGGCCTGGAGCATGTCGTGGGCCCGCTTCAGACGAGGGGCCAGGGCCGCCTCGTAGGGCATGGGCAGGAAGGATTTCATATGGAACAGCTTGACATCCAGCATGGTAACAAGTCCTTTCTTATGTACTGGCCAAAATGGCCACATTCAAACTGAGTATAGCATTTCCATCATGTGACAGCAAGAGAAAACCGTCGCGCAGGGCCGAAAACCATCATCCGCCCAGAAATGCCAGACGCAGAAGCCGGGTGAACATCTGGGAAAAGGTCACCCGCGCCACGTCCTCCCCGGCCACGATGGGGATCTGGGCCACGGTCTCCTCCCCTGCGGTGACGGTGAGGGTGCCCAGTGTGTCGCCCCGGGCCACCGGCGCGGCAACCGTCTCCGCCAGCTCCACGGACTGGCTCAGCTGTCCGGCCTTGGCCTTTTCCAGCAGCAGCGCCGTTCCCTCCCCCAGCACCGGCTGCACCGTGGCCTGGGTGCCCAGCTCCACGGGGATGGGCGGCAGGGCCTCCTGGGGCACGATGTTCTCCAGGGCGTAGGTGGAAAAGCCGTAGCTGAGCAGGGCCTTGGCGTCGTCGAACCGCTGGGCAGAGGTGGGGGCCTTCATGATGACGGAGATCAGCTCCATGCCGTCCCGCTCCGCCGTGCCGGAGAGGCAGTAGAGAGCGGAGTCCGTGGAGCCGGTCTTGAGGCCCGTGGCGCCCTCGTAAAAGCGGATAAGCTTGTTGGTGTTCACCAGCTCCGACTTCCCGTCCCGCAGGGAGTCCATCCAGATGGTGGTGTAGTTGCGGATGTCCGGGTGGTTCAAAATGAGCTCCCGGCTCATGAGGGCGATGTCCCAGGCAGAGGTCACATGCCCCTGGGCGGGCAGGCCCGTGGCGTTTTTGAAGGTGGTGTCGTTCATGCCCAGCTCCGCCGCCCGCTGGTTCATCTTCTCCACAAACGCCTCCTCGCTGCCGGCCACGGCCTCCGCCAGGGCCACGGCGCAGTCGTTGGCGGACACCACGCATACCGCCTTGAGCATGTCGTCCACGGTCATCTGCTCGTTTTCCTCCAGCCAGATCTGGCTGCCGCCCATGGAGCAGGCGTGGGCGGAGGCGGTGACCACCGTGTCGTAGCTCAGCTGCCCGGCGTCGATGGCCTCCATGGTCAAAAGCAGCGTCATGACCTTGGTGACGCTGGCAGGCTCCAGCTTGGCGTGGGCGTCCTTTTCGTAGAGCACGGTGCCCGTCTCCTTTTCCATCAGCACCGCCGAGGGCGCCGATACCTCCAGAGCGCCCGCGCTGACGGTGAGCATCATGGCCGCGCACAACGCCGTCAAAAATCGCTTCATGTCCATTCCCCCTTGCAGCAGTGGTACAGTGTATGCGCCCGGGGAGGCGTCCATGCCGCCATTTTTCGTGTTGCATTTTCATGGAAGGTCTGCTATAATACCACACAGGCTCGCGGCTATAGTTCATCGGTAGAACGGCAGCTTCCCAAGCTGCATAGGTGGGTTCGACTCCCATTAGCCGCTCCATAAAAATAACCGCACCGAAAGGTGTGGTTATTTTTATGGATACCGTGGGCAATTAGAATGCTCGGCGGAAGCACCCGCAAGGGATACGCCGCATCCGTAAGGCGGCAAAGCCGTCAACGGCTGCGCAGTGAATTCCGCCTCCGCCAAGGTTTTCACTTATGGTGAAAACGCTTGTACGGCGCAAAAGCGCCGCCCCACTGTGTGGGACCCCAAGTCCTACCAGCATTTATACTGTTGCGATGTTCCACGTCGGAGCAAGCGTCATATCGCTTGCTCCGACGTGGTTTTTATAAGTCAGAGCGCGCTCGTTTTGCTGCTCCTCCTTTCCGGCCCAACCCGAAGAAAGGCAAAAAGAAAGACACGCCGCAAGGCGTGTCTTCTTTTGCTTGATGATGTTATCCCTCGTAGTTTTCCATGCGCCAGACGATGGCGGAGAGCTGGCCGCGGGTGAGGGTGTTGCCGGGCTTGAAGGTGCTGGTGCCGTTGGAGAAGTAGCCCTGCACGATGCCCGCGGCGCTGAGGGCCTGGACATAGATGTCGGACGTGTCGGTGAAGGGCTTCACGCTGGACAGGTCCGAAGTGGACAGCTTCATGGCCTTCGCTGCAATCTGGGCCACCGCCAGACGGGTGATGGGAGCGTCCAGATTCACGCTGCCGCTGATGAGCTTGTCGTTTTTGGCCTTGGTCAGGTAGCCGCTGGCCCAGTGAGAGCCGGTGGGATTCTGGGTGCTGTATCCGGCTGCCAGCATGATGAGCTTGAGGGCCTGGCCGTAGGTGACGGTGTTGTCGGGACGGAAGGAGCCGTCGGCATAGCCATCGATCACGTCGGCGTCGCTCATTTCCACCACGTACTTATAGCACCAGGTGGAGGAGTTCACGTCCTTGAACTTGGGCACGGACTTGACGATGCCCAGGCACAGCTTGCCGCTGG
The DNA here is from genome assembly GCA_900548505.1 of uncultured Oscillibacter sp. Classification (GTDB taxonomy): domain Bacteria; phylum Bacillota; class Clostridia; order Oscillospirales; family Oscillospiraceae; genus Oscillibacter. Next base: position 20,078 of record URKI01000025.1, read on the forward strand.
CGATGGCATTGCCGGTGGAGCTGTACGCCACATAGGGGATCTCCACGGAGCCGGTGTAGCTGCTGGCGGGCACAAAGCGCAGCTGGCTGATGGACTGGCTGCCGGAGGAGGTGGTGTACTTGGTGGAGGTGTTGGCCTTGGTGGAAGTGCCGCTGCCCACATAGATGGTGCCCTCGGAGGAGGCGGGCAGCTCCAGGAGCTGGATGCTTCCCATGGTCATGCCGGTGCCCTTGGACACGGCGCTGGACAAGGACGAGGACGGGAAGCTGACAGAGGAGCCCCGGGTGGTCACGCCGTAGACCTCAGGCATGGTGGCCAGGGTGACGGAGATGAGCACGGTGCCGGAGACGGCCTTGGAGCCGCTGCCGTAGGCGGTGAAGCCGATGGCGGGGCAGTAGTTGAAGCCGTTGGGCGTGAAGGTCAGCTCGCTGAGGGCGTAGTCCGACGTGGAGTCCGGGCTGAAGTAGAACTTATAGCCGGAGCAGTTGCTGGAGGTCAGCTGGACGGGCTTTCCGTACTTGCTGGCGTTGTAGTAATCGTAGTTGAGGGTGCCGGAGGCGGGCAGGGAGTTGAACACCACATAGTTCAGCGTCTCGTTGGGATACTTCTCCTTGAAGAACCGGGCAAAGTCGTTGTGGTTGAGCTGCACGGAGCTGCTGTAGGTGGTGTAATAGAGAATGTTGCCCTCGCCTGCCACAGTGGTGGTCTTGGGGCGGATGGTCATGGTGCCGTCCACATATGTGCTCGTGTCATACCAGACGGTGAAATCCAGCTCCACGGTGCCGGAGAAGTCCTTGTCGGCCACAAAGGTCAGCTCGTCCAGATCGTAATCGCCGTATTCGTCGTCGTTGTAGTAGAACTTGTTCTCGGACAGGTCATCCTTGGAAAGGCGCTCTTCGTCCCGGCCATCGTAATCGTAGTAAATATAGCCGTTGGAGGACTTATAGGAGCTGTCGGGATCAAAGGTGACCCAGCGGGGCGTCTTGTCGTACTCCTCTTCAAAGTAGTCCTTAAAGTCGCTGCGGCTGAGCTTTACAGTCTCACCGGCGGACACGGTGTAATCAATGTCGCCCTTTTCGGCCTCTTCTTCGTCCACATCGCCGATGCGGATCTCCAGCACGCCGTCCAGATCTTCGTCATCGCCGTAGGCGGTGAATTCCAGACGGACCACGGAGCCATCCGCATCCTCATCGGCCACGAAGGTCAGATAGTCAATGGCATAGGAGGCGGAACGAGAGTACTTGAACTCGTAATCCTCCATGTCGTCCTTGCTGATGCGCTCTTCCTCATCGCCCTTGTAGTCATAATAGAGGTAGCCGTTGGAGGACTTGTAGGAGCTGTCGGGATAGAGCACCACATAGTCGAAGGTGTCGTCATCGTACTCGTCTTCAAAGTACTCCTTGAAGTCGCCCCGGTCGAAGTCCACGGTGTCGTCCGGGTCCACTTCGTAGACGATGTCGGCCTTGCTGGAGCTGGAGCCACGGCCGATCTTGATCTCCAGGGTGGTGTCCACCTCGTTGTCCTCTCCGTAGAGGGTGCAGTCAATGACCAAGGTGCGGTTGCCGGCATCCTCGTCGGCCACGAAAGTCAGCTTATCCAGAGGATAGGAACTGGAGTTGGAATACTCGAAGTAATTGTCGGTCAGGTCATCCCGGTCCAGACGCTCCTCGTCGCTGCCCTTGTAGTCATAGTAGATATAGCCCACGGAGGACTTGTAGGAGCTGTCGGGATAGAAGTCCACATAGTCGAAGTCGTCGTCGTACACATCCTCATACACGTCCCGGAAATCCGTGCGGGAAAAGCCCACAGACTCGCCGGGCTTGACCTCATAGACGATAGAGTCGGCCTGGTTGGAGACGGTGTACAGGGCATAGTAGGTAGTGCTGGAGGTAAGTACGGTCCGGCTGACCTCAGAGGAGGTCAGATAGGACTGACCGTTATAAATGGCGGAGGAGCCGGGGTTGCTGGTGGTCCAGCCCTTGAAGGTATAGGTCTTGCCGCTGGAGGACTTGGACGGGGTGCCGGGATTGGAGGGGGCGTTCCCCTTCTTGATGCTCTGGGTGCGATAGGTGGAAGAACCGTTCTTGAAGGTGACGGTGATCGTGGGATCGGGCATGGAGTAGCCGCAGGTATCGCACTTGAGGTCGTTGTTCAGATCCACGTGGCCGCCCAGGTTGTCCTTATAGCCGCACACGGTGCACTGATCCCAGTGGTTGCTGGAATCGGACTTCATGCCGCCGCTGTACTGGTGGGCTTCATGGGCGGTCTGTGCGCCGCAGTCCGTGCACTTTTTCCAGTGAGAAGAGCCGTTGGTCTCATAGGCTGAAGGCCAGCTGTGATTAGCCTCCTGGGTGGCGGAACAGCCGCTGACCAGGCAGGTGCGCTGGTGCTGCTGGTCATTGAGCTTCTGCCAGGCGCCCCAGCTGTTGTGGCCGCAGTCTGCGGCCAGAGCTGTGGGCATCAGAGACAATACCAGCACAGCGGACAGCATCAGCGCAGGAAGCCTTCTTTTCAAAAAGCGTTTCATAAGTTTCCCTCCATCTCTTCCATGCGTTGGGTAAATTGGTATGCTTTCTTCCTGCTTGTACCATAGCGGAAAAGCGCTTTGAAATCATGAACAAATTATGAACAAGCCTTGCTTTCCTGTTATTTCCGGAAAAGTATTTTTCTTCCTACGGAAAAATGGGTATCTCATAGGAAATTCGGCGTTTTTTTCCACTTTTTCCTTTACAAATAAAATTCCTTCCAGTATAATACTATGGCTAATGAAATTCTACAGAAACGGAGAAGCGCCATGGCTCTGATCGAATACGACGAATACAAGCAGAAGCTGCGGGATCTTGGCCCGGAGCTTACGAAGCTCGCTGCCGCGCTGGATGTGGACAGTGCCCGCCAGGAGGCCCAGCGCCTGGAGGACGAGACGGCGCAGGACGGATTCTGGAATGACCTGGAGCGGTCCCAGAAGGTGCAGATGCGCCTCAAGCAGCTGCAGAACAAGGTCACCCGTCAGGAAAAGCTGGTGAGCGAGTGGGAGGACCTGAACGCCCTTTGCGAAATGGGTCAGGAGGCCGAGGACGAGGAGCTCCTCGCGGAGCTGAAGGAGGGCTTTGCCCGCCTGGAGGAGAAGATCGAGGAGACCCGGATGACCACCCTGCTCTCCGGCGAGTACGACAGCTCCAACGCCATTTTGCAGTTCCACGCCGGCGCCGGCGGCACCGAGGCCCAGGACTGGGCCCAGATGCTCTACCGGATGTATACCCGCTGGGCGGAGCGCCACGGCTTTGTCTACAAGATCCTGGACTATGAAGACGGCGACGAGGCGGGAATCAAGTCTGCTGCCATCTCCATTGAGGGCGAGAACGCCTATGGCCTTTTGAAGAGCGAAAACGGCGTGCACCGTCTGGTGCGCGTGTCCCCCTTTGACGCCAACGCCCGGCGGCAGACGTCCTTTGCCGCTGTGGAGGTCATGCCCGAGCTGGAGAACGATGACACCATCGAGATCCGGGACGAGGATATCGAAATGCAGGTCTACCGGGCCAGCGGCGCCGGTGGCCAGCACGTCAACAAGACCTCCTCTGCCGTGCGCCTCATCCATAAGCCCACGGGCATCGTGGTGGCGTCCCAGCAGGAGCGCAGCCAGTTCCAGAACAAGGATAACTGCATGAAGATGCTGCGGGCAAAGCTCCTGGAGCTCAAGGCTCAGCAGCATGCCGAGAAGATCAGCGACATCAAGGGCGTGCAGATGAAGATCGAGTGGGGCAGCCAGATCCGCTCCTATGTCTTTATGCCCTACCAGATGGTCAAGGACACCCGTACCGGCTACGAGACGGGCAACATCGACAATGTGATGGACGGCGATCTGGACGGCTTTTTGAACGCGTACCTCACCCAGCTGGCCACCGGCGAGCTGAAGAAGTGACGCAGCGCGGCTGCATGCGGCCGTAATTTTGAATGTGCCAGAAAAAAGGCGCGGCTTTTCAAGGCCGCGTCCTTTTTATCGGAATGCAAGAAAGGAGAAATAAAATGCAAGACAAAAGAGAAGGCGCAGCGCCTCAGGAAAACAAAATGGGCGTGCTGCCGGTTGGCCGGCTGCTGGCCAGTATGGCCATCCCCATGATGATCTCCATGCTGGTACAGGCGCTGTACAACGTGGTGGACAGCGTGTTCGTGGCCCAGATCAGCGAGGACGCCCTCAATGCCGTGTCCCTGGCGTTTCCGCTGCAGAACCTGATGATCGCCGTGGGCGCGGGCACCGCTGTGGGCATCAATGCCCTGCTCTCCCGGTCCCTGGGTGAGAAGAACCAGGCCATGGCGGACCGGGCGGCCAACACGGGTATCTTCCTCTCCCTGTGCAGCTTTGTGGTGTTCGCCCTCATCGGACTGTTCCTCTCCCGGCCCTTCTTCGTGGCCCAGGCCGCCGGCGAGGATGTGATCGTCAACTACGGCACCCAGTATGCCACTATCTGCCTGGGCTGTTCCATCGGCGTTTTCTGCCAGTTCTGCTTTGAACGTCTGCTCCAGTCCACGGGCCGCACGTTCTTCGCCATGTGCACCCAGCTGGTGGGCGCCCTCATCAACATCGTGCTGGACCCCATCCTGATCTTCGGCTTGCTGGGCGCGCCCCGGATGGAAGTGGCCGGCGCGGCGGTGGCCACCGTGGCCGGTCAGATCGTGGCCGCCATTCTGGCTCTCATTCTGAACCTGCGCTGCAACCCCGATGTCCACATCCACCCCAGCCAGGTCCGCTGGGATGGCCGCGTGGTGCGGGAGATCTACCGGGTGGGCTTCCCCTCCATTGTCATGCAGTCCATCGGCTCCGTAATGGTGTTCGGCATGAACAAGATCCTCTTCTCCTTCACCAAGACGGCCACCGCCGTGTTCGGCGCCTACTTCAAGCTCCAGAGCTTCGTGTTCATGCCTGTGTTCGGCCTGAACAACGGCATGGTGCCCGTGGTCAGCTACAACTACGGCGCCGCCCGGCTGGACCGGGTGAAAAAGACGGTCAAGCTCACCATCATCACTGCCACGGCCATCATGGCGGTGGGCTTTGCCATCTTCCAGATCGCGCCGGAGCAGCTGCTGGCGTTCTTCAACGCCTCCGAGGAGATGGCGTCCATCGGCTCCGTGGCGCTGCGCATCATCAGCTTCTCCTTCCTGCTGGCCGGCTTCGATATCATTGCCGGTTCCGTGTGCCAGGCCATCGGCAACCCCTTCTACAGCCTGATCGTGTCTGTGTGCCGTCAGCTGCTGGTGCTGCTGCCTGTGGCGTGGCTGCTGTCCCTCACCGGACGGCTGGAGCTGGTGTGGCTGGCCTTCCCCGTGTCTGAGTGCGTGTCTTTGACCCTGAGCATCATCTTCCTGCGTCGGACCATGCGCGCTGTGGAACAGCGGCTGGGCGGCGCCCAGGCGTAAGCGCCACTCATAAACATAAAAAAGCGCGTCCGATCATTCGGACGCGCTTTTTTGCGCATGGAGTCAGGAGTCCAGGAAGGTCTGGGGGTCCACGGCGTCGCCGTCGCAGGTGACGGCAAAGTGCAGGTGAGGCCCGGAGGCGGATTCTGCGGCGGCAGTGGTGCCCACGGAGCCGATGATCTGACCGGCGGAGACGGTATCGCCTTTGGCCACGGTGGGCTGGGCCTGGAGATTGGCGTAGGTGGTCTGGTAGCCGCCGGCGTGCTCGATGACCACGGTGGTGCCCATCAGGGGATCGTCCTCCACGGCCAGCACGGTGCCGGCGCTGGCGGAGAGCACGTGGGTGCCCGCCTGGGCAGCGATGTCGATGCCGTCGTGGGTGCGCCAGTCGTCCAGAGTCTCGTTATACGTCAGCTGGTCCACGGAGAAGGCGGAGACCACCTCCCCCTGCAGAGGCGAGACCACCAGATGGGGCGCCTCCGCCACCACGGGGATGGTGTCGTCCACGGTGACGGGCTCTTCCGGCATGGCCACCACCGGCGTCTGCACTTCCTCGGGCTCTTCCGGCTCTGGGGTGATCTCCTCTTCCGGCTGGGTCTGGGCAGGCAGCGCCGCCGGGGCTGCGGACTCCTGGGCAGGTTCTTCTTCCTGGACGGCAGGGCTGTCCAGCAGCAGGAAATAGCCGCCTGCCGCCGCAGCCAGCAGGCAGATGCTCAGCGTCACATAAAATCCGGCGCCGCTGAGTGCGCCTTTGAAACGGTCTTTCATGAAAGCATCCTCCCTCATATGGAACTTGAGGGAAGTATGGACGCTTTTTCCCAAAAATATACAAGGCACGGCCATTTGGCCGTGCCTTGTGTGGCTTTTATTTTACGATCAGCGTCTTGCCGTCCATCTCGGGAGGACAGGCCAGGCCCATCACGTCCAGCATGGTGGGGGCGATGTCCGCCAGGCGGCCGCCCTCGCGCAGCTCCGTTCCCGCACCGCAGAGGATGAAGGGCACGGGGTTGGTGGTGTGGGCGGTCATGGGAGAGCCGTCCGCCTCCTCCATCTGCTCGGCGTTGCCGTGATCGGCGGTGATCATGGCGATGCCGCCCATCTTCAGCGTGGCGTCCACTACCTTGCCCACGCACTCGTCCACGGTCTCCACGGCCTTCACCGCCGCGTCGAACACGCCGGTGTGGCCCACCATGTCGCAGTTGGCAAAGTTGAGGATCACCATATCGTAGGCGCCGGACTCGATGCGCTCCACGCACTTTTCCGTCACCTCAGCGGCGCTCATCTCCGGCTGGAGGTCATAGGTGGCCACCTTGGGAGAAGCCACCAGCACCCGGTCCTCGCCGGGGAACACGGTCTCGCAGCCGCCGTTGAAGAAGAAGGTCACGTGGGCGTACTTCTCCGTCTCGGCGATGCGCAGCTGGGTCATGCCCATCTGGCTGAGGTATTCGCCCAGGCCGTTTTTCACAGTGATCCGGGGGAAGGCCACCTCCACGTTGGGCATGGTGGCGTCGTACTCCGTGTTGCACACGAAGGTCAGGGGGAAGATCTGGCGGGTGAAGCCGTCGAATGCGGGGTCCACCAGCGCGCGGGTGATCTCCCGGGCCCGGTCGGGCCGGTAGTTGAAGAAGATCACGCTGTCGTTGTCGGAGATGGTGCCCTCGGTGTCGCAGACCACGGGCTCCATAAACTCGTCGGTGATGCCGGCGGCGTAGGAGTCCTTCACGGCCGCCACGGGGACGGGGTTGAAGGCCTTGCCCTCGCCGTAGACCATGGCGTCATAGGCAAGCTCCAGACGGTCCCAGCGCTTGTCCCGGTCCATGGCGTAGTAGCGGCCCATGACGGTGGCGATCTTGCCTACGCCGATCTCCCGGCAGGCCTCCACGGTCCGGGCCACGAAGTCGGCGCCGGAGGTGGGAGACACGTCACGGCCGTCCAGGAAAGCGTGGATATACACCCGCTCCAGCCCCCGCTCCTTGGCCATCTTCAAAAGGGCGAACAGATGGTCCAGGTGGGAGTGGACGCCGCCGTCGGACAAAAGGCCCATCAGGTGCAGCGCAGTGCCGTTTTCCTTGCAGGCGTCCATGGCGTGGCAGTAGGCGGGGTTTTGGAAAAAGTCCCCGTCGGCGATGGCCTTGGAGATGCGGGGCAGGTCCTGGAACACCACACGGCCGGCGCCGATGTTGGTGTGGCCCACCTCGCTGTTGCCCATCTGTCCGTCGGGCAGGCCCACGTCCAGACCGGAGCAGCGCAGCGTGGTGTGGGCGCACTCCCGGAAGAACTGGTCCAGCCGGGGGGTGTTGGCCACGCGCACGGCGTTGCCCACCGTGCCGGAGCTCATACCGAAGCCATCCATGATGATCAGAGTAGTCGGTGTTTTATTCATAGTAAAAAAACGTCCTCATTTCGCTCTCGGGCGCCGCTCGGGGCGTCCGGCCTATTCAGGAAAGCGGGGGGAATGGTTCCCCCCGCAGACCGCGGCTTACTCCTGGTTGGCAGCGTTGATGATGTCCACGAACTGCTCGGGCTTCAGGGCGGCGCCGCCGATGAGGCCGCCGTCGATGTCGGGCTGAGCCAGCAGCTCGGCAGCGTTCTTGGGGTTCATGGAGCCGCCGTACTGGATGGTGACGGCGCGGGCCACGCGGGCACCGTACAGGGAGCGGATGGTGGCGCGGATGTTGCCGCAGACCTCGCCGGCCTGCTCGGCAGTGGCGGTCTTGCCGGTGCCGATGGCCCAGATGGGCTCATAGGCGATGATGCAGCGGCGCAGCTTGTCGGCGGGCACGCCGTACAGAGCGCTCTTGACCTGCAGGGCGATCCACTCGTTGGTCACGCCGGTCTCACGCTGCTCCAGGCTCTCGCCCACGCAGATGATGGGGCTCATGCCGGCGTTGAGCACGGCGTGGACCTTCTTGTTGACGGTGGCGTCCGTCTCGCAGAAATACTGCCGGCGCTCGCTGTGGCCCACGATGACGTACTTGACGCCCAGGTCCTTGAGCATGTCGGCGGAGACCTCGCCGGTATAGGCGCCCTTCTCCTCGAAGTAGACGTTCTCAGCGCCCACAGAGATCCGCAGGTCCTTGAAGACCTTGGCGGCGGTCTGGATGTTGCAGGCGGGGACGCAGATCAGCGTCTCGCACCACTTGGCGCGGGGCATGATCTTCTTGATGTCCTCGGCAAACTTCTTGGTCTCGGTGGCGGTCATGTTCATTTTCCAGTTGCCGGCGATGACGGTCTTGCGATATCTGCGATTCATGGTTACATTACTCCTTTATGTCTATATCATGCGCTGTGGGCGCAGCAAAGAGATTACGTGGCGCTCCGCAGGAGGCAAACCACTATTTTATACAGGATTTCGGGGAATTTGTCAAGAAAATGCGGGCATTTCCAAACTTTTTTTCAAAAAGCGGGGCTGCGCCGGGAAAGCGGCACGATGGGAGGCTCCGGCAGGGGGCTCCCATCGCTTAGCCGCGACGGTGGACAGGCGGCGGAAGAACTTATTTATCCAGCAGGCAGGCCACGCCGGGAAGCTCCTTGCCCTCCATGAACTCCAGGCTGGCGCCGCCGCCGGTGGAGATGTGGGTCATCTTGTCGGCATAGCCCAGCTGCTGCACGGCTGCGGCGCTGTCGCCGCCGCCGATGATGGTGATGGCGTTGGTCTTGCTCAGAGCCTCGGCCACAGCCTCGGTGCCCTTGGCGAAGGCGGGGAACTCAAAGACGCCCATGGGGCCGTTCCAGATAACGGTGCCGGCGTCAGCCACGGCGGTGCAGTAGAGCGCCACGGTCTCGGGGCCGATGTCCAGGCCCTGCCAGCCGTCGGGGATCTGGCCGGCCTTGACCACCTGGCTATTGGCATCGGGAGCGAACTTATCGGCGCAGACGGTGTCCACGGGCAGCAGGAGCTTCACGCCCTTGGCGGCTGCCTTTTCCACCATCTCCTTGGAGTAGTCCATCCAGTCGGCTTCCAGCAGGCTGTCGCCCACCTTGCCGCCCTGGGCGGCAGAGAAGGTGTAGGCCATGCCGCCGCCGATGATGATGGTGTCGGCGATCTCCAGCAGGTTGTTGATGACGCCGATCTTGGAGGAGACCTTGCTGCCGCCCAGGATGGCCACCAGGGGACGCTTGGGATTGGCCAGGGCGCCGCCGATGATCTCCAGCTCCTTCTGGATCAGGAAGCCGGATACGGCGGGCAGGTAGTCGGCCACGCCGGCGGTGGAGGCGTGGGCGCGGTGCACGGCGCCGAAGGCGTCGGACACATAGACCTCCGCCATGTCGGCCATGGCCTTGGCCAGAGCGGGATCGTTCTTGGTCTCACCCTTTTCAAAGCGGGTGTTCTCCAGCAGCATGATCTGGCCGGGCTGCAGTGCGGCGGCCTTGGCCTGGGCATCGGGGCCCACCACGTCCTCGGCCATGATGACATCCTTGCCCAGCAGCTCGCTCAGGCGCTTGGCCACGGGCTTGAGGCTCAGCTCGGGCACCACTTCGCCCTTGGGCTTGCCCATGTGGGAGCAGGCGATGACGGCGGCGTTCTGCTCCAGCAGGTACTGGATGGTGGGCAGGGCCGCGCGGATGCGCTTGTCGTCGGTGATGACGCCGCTGCCGTCCTTGGCCATAGGCACATTGAAGTCGCAGCGCAGCAGGACCTTCTTGCCGGCCACGTCCACGTCGCGAACAGTCTTTTTGTTGTAATTCATAAGAAACCTCCAACGGTATTATATGGTATGCGGCGCGTCTGCGCCGGGGGTCACGAACATCAGGGGGCCATTCGACCCATTTCGCCGGTGCCCAGCAAGCCGGGGAAGCCGTTTTGCCGCAGCGCCTCGTACACGCACACGGCCACGGTGTTGGAAAGGTTCAGGCTCCGGGCCTGGGAGATCATGGGCAGCCGGATGCACCGGTGGCGGAACTTCTCCCGGAAGTCCAGAGGCAGACCTGCCGTCTCCTTGCCGAAAAACAGCCAGCTGTCCGGCGAAAAGCGGGCCTCCTCGTAAGAGCGGGGGGCCTTGGTGGTGGTGAGCCAGGCGTCGGCCGCGGCCTCGGGATGCCGGGCAAACAGGTCATCCAGATTTTCGTAGTCCGCCACTTCCACCAGATGCCAGTAATCCAGCCCCGCCCGGCGCACCGCTTTTTCGCTGATGTCGAAGCCCAGCGGTTCCACCAGATGGAGCCTTGCGCCGGTGGCTGCACAGGTGCGGGCGATATTCCCCGTGTTTTGGGGGATTTCCGGCTCTACCAACACAATATTGAGCACAAAAACACACCCCCATTTCTCGCAGGGGTTATTGTACCCCATTTGTCGGATGATTTCAACCGAAATTAGGTTAAAACGGGAAAAACCAGCCAGTTTTCTTTTCCTTAGGCAAAAATGTCTTATTTTTTCTTTCATTTTCGTAAGATTTTCCCAAAATAATAGTTTGCCTTTTAACAGTCTCTTTGTTTCCGGAAAAAAATGTGCTATGATGAGCCGAGAGAAAGAGGAGGCGGTTGCGATGGAGTCACAGCGGATCGTGGTCAAGGTGGGTACTTCTACCCTCTTGCGCCCCGGCGGCGGGGCCAATCTGCGGCGGTTGGACGGCCTGGCCCGGGTGCTGTCCGACCTGAAAAATATGGGGCACGAGGTGATTTTGGTCTCCTCCGGCGCCATCGGCATCGGCGCGGGGAAGCTGGGCATGAAGGAGCGGCCCTCCGAGCTGCGCCGGAAGCAGGCCGCAGCCGCCGTGGGGCAGTGCGAGATCATGCACCTCTACGACAAGTTTTTCGGCGAATATGGCCAGACGGTGGCCCAGATCCTTCTCACCGACGAGGATGTGGATCACCCCGTCCGGGCCGAGCACCTCTCCGGCACCTTCACGGCCCTGCTGGAGCTGGGCTGCATCCCGGTGGTGAACGAGAACGACTCGGTCTCCTCCACTGAAATTGAGACCGGGCAAAAAAAGGTGCTGGGCGATAACGACACCCTCTCCGCCATTGTGGCGGGACTGTGCGGGGCCGACCTTCTGGTGCTCCTCAGCGACATCGACGGGCTCTATGACGCCGATCCCCACAAGCACCCGGACGCCAAACTCCTCCATCGGGTGGAGGCCATCACTCCGGAGATCGAAGCTCTGGCCGGAGAGGGCGGCACCCAGTGGGGGACCGGGGGTATGCACACCAAACTCACCGCCGCACGCCGGGCCATGTCCCACGGCATCGACATGGTCATCGCCAACTCCGAGCATCCGGACGACCTCTACGATATCGTAGAGGGAAAAGATGTGGGGACGCGGTTTTCGGCGAAACACCCTGCGCCGGCGCGCGGCGGGGCTCAATAACATCCTGTCCCGCAAAACCTTTTTACATACGTTTATTCTGGATGGAATGCAGGAAGGGAGTGCGTCTTTATGACCCTTTTGGAAACCCAGGGCCTTGCCGCCCGCCACGCCGCCCGGCGTCTGGCAGGCGCCTCCATGGCCGAAAAAAATGCCGCGCTGGCCGCCATTGCCGACGCCCTGACAGGGCGCAGAGAGGAATGGCTGAACGCCAACGCCCAGGATCTGGAGGCCGCCCGGGCCGCCGGGATGCGTCCGGCGCTCCTGGACCGGCTGGCGCTGGACGATGCCCGCATCGACGGGATCGCCGAGGGGGTGCGGCAGGTGGCCGCACTGCCCGACCCGGTGGGTCAGGTGGTCAAGACCACTCTGCGCCCCAACGGCCTGAAGATCGAGCAGCGCCGGGTACCGCTGGGTGTGGTGGGCATCATTTACGAAGCCCGGCCCAACGTTACCGTGGATGCCGCTGTTCTCTGCCTGAAGTCGGGCAACGCCGCCCTCCTCCGGGGGGGCAGGGAGGCCTTTCGCTCCAACAAAGCTGTCATCGGAATCCTCCGTGACGCCCTGGAGGGTACGGGCCTGTCCCGGGACTGCGTGGCGCTGGTGGAGGACACCAGCCGGCAGAGCGCCCAGGAGATGATGGATCTGACCGGGTACCTGGACGTGCTCATCCCCCGGGGCGGGGCGGGGCTCATCCGCTCGGTGGCGGCCAACGCCCATGTGCCCGTCATCCGCACGGGCGAGGGCGTGTGCCATATTTATGTCCACCGGGACGCCGACCTGGACATGGCCGCCCGCATCCTCTTCAACGCCAAATGCTCCCGCCCCTCTGTGTGCAACGCCGCCGAGTGCGTGCTCATTGACCGGGCGGTAGCCGCCGACTTTTTACCCATGGCCTGGGCCTATCTCAAGACCAAGAATGTCACCATCCACGGCGGACCGGAGGTTCGGGAGATCCTGGGCGAGGGTGTGGTTCCTGCCACTGCCGAGGACTGGGACACCGAGTACGGGGACTACCAGCTGGCGGCCAAGGTGGTCTCCGGGCTGGACGAGGCGGTGGATTTCATCGCGGTCCACTCCACCGGCCACTCTGAGGCCATCGTCACCGAAAACTACACGGCTGCCCAGCACTTCCTGGATACGGTGGACGCGGCGGCGGTGTACGTCAACGCCTCCACCCGCTTCACCGACGGCTTTGAGTTTGGGTTGGGAGCCGAGATCGGCATCTCCACCCAGAAGCTCCACGCCCGGGGCCCCATGGGGCTGGAGGAGCTCACCTCCACCAAGTACGTGGTCTACGGCTCCGGCCAGGTGCGCTGACTCCTTTCCCGGACCGGGGCGCTGCAAAAAGTCGGCCCGCGAACCTTTTGTGGTTCGCGGGCCGGCTTTTCTGATGCTGTAAGCGCTCCCGGCGGAGATTCCCGCAGCGCGGGATACGCCGGATCTGAGCAAACTGCGGGGGCGCCTCTGCCTGTGCCGAAGCTGCTCAGGCGGCGGGCTGGGCTGCGGCCCGCTGGGTGGTGATGGTCTCCAGGAGCGCGGTCACCTGCTCGGCGCTCAGTCCCACCTTCTCGGTAAGGTAGGTCTCAGCGGCCTTCTGAAGGTCGGCCTTCTTCATCTCGGCCTCGGTAGTGGTGCCGGTGAGGGTGCACAGGGTCTTGATGATGTTGCTGTTGGCGATGCGATACCACCGGTCGGAATGGTGCTCCACATGATAGTAGTTTTCATAGGAGAGCATATAGTCCTCCACGATCTCTTCCGCCTCAGCGC